>BJGL01000011.1 GCA_014190475.1 Bacteroidota bacterium | reverse complement strand
TGTTCAACAGGTTGTTTGGTTTGTGCATTGGGATTGGCAAATGCATCATCGATTTTTTTTGTACATCCCGTTGCAAAGAAGATAGCTGCCAAGGCAGGTATCGTCAACGATTTTAAGAAGTTATGTTTCATAAATACGTTTTTCAAGTTTTAAAAGGATGCTCTGATACCAATATTGACCTGCATAGGAGCGGCGAGGGTTCCGTAATCAAAACCAAACGCACCAACACCACGACCTGCAGCAGTATTTCCATTAACTGATGGGTCAGCCCCACTATAGTTAGTGAAGAGAATAAGGTCGTTGCCAGTAACAAAGGCGCTTAGGTTTTTAACTCCCCGGATTACATTTTTCTTAAAGGTGTAACTAACTGTAACATCTCTCAAACGGAAGAAGTTAACATCTCTTTCGATAAACTCTTGGTCTGGTAAGGTATAATAAGCGTCATTTAAGGCAGGGATGATGCTAATCGTATTAGGAGTAGGAGTAGCAGAGTTCTCTAAGCCATCTCTTAATACACCAGTAACTACACGGGGCACATAACGATCAGCTGTGTATTTGCTGAGACCATTCACGGTCATGAAACGATTTGTACCATTGAAAATATCTCCACCCATTTTCAAATCCCAAAGCATACTCACGCGCCAGTTACCCATCCGAAAGTTGTTAGTCCATCCAGTCGTGAAGTCAGCATTTCTGTCTCCAATAACACGGTAGGTAGCATCCGTTATAGGCAATCCATTGGCAGGGTTAATTAGCACTTGACCAGCGTTATTACGCAAGTAAGTTGATCCAGTGATTGAAGTGGTTGGTCCGCCCAGGGTGATTCCACCTCTTGCAGTATAGAGCCATGTATCTGCAATGTAATACTCGGAGACACTTTTTGGAAGTTCAACAACTTTATTACGCATGCGGTTAAAGTTGAAGCGCATGTCCCAACTGAATTTGGCACCTTTCTTTACATTGTAATCAAGCACCACTTCAATTCCTTTATTGCGAGTAGAACCTGCATTTTGAGTATTCAATACAAAGCCCGTTCCATAACTCAAACGGAAGTTCTCGATGATCTGTCCCTTATTGAGTGTGTTGTAATAAGTAAAGTCAACACTTAAACGGCTGTTGAATAATCGAATTTCTGTTCCCAGCTCGTATGTATTTTGCTTTTCGGGTTCAAGCTCAGCATTATTATTAAAGAAGCCATACGAATAACCACCGCCACTAGCCTGATTATCGACAAATACAGACTGAGTAGAATAGGGGCTATTTAGACGAGCAGTACTGGCGCGGGAAGCGCGTAATTTCCAGTAGCTCACTAATCCATTCTTTTTTAATTCTGGTAACATATCGCTCATGATCAAGCTCACACTCATACCAGGATAATTGTAATTTCTGTTTTGTACAGGAAGGGTAGATGCTTGTTCAAAACGGTGGGTATAGTTAACGAATAAGTAATTCTTGTAACTATAAGCTACCTCGCCAAAGAAAGCAAGCTGGCGAAGTGTTACATAATTCCACTCGCCAAATTTGTTTCTGTTCAAACGAAGACGCGTGTTTTGACGGGTAACGTTTGAGTCCATGTAGTTGCCCATGATCTGTGCAAGATCTTTATCGGAAACAAAGTTTCCATTCTTATACATCTTTCCATTTCCGCCTGCTGTGTTGCTAATACCACCCACAGAGTCAACAATATTTAGACCATAAACAGCAAACATTTTTGTAGTATAATCCTGCCACATGGTACCACCCATTACGCGTATGGAGGATCCTTTGCCAAGATCCTTTTTGGCAGTAGCAGTGATCGTGTGATTGTAACCTGTGTATTTTCTCCAATAGTTATCCAGTGATCCACCTTGGGCTGCACCCAGATAGAAAGACTGAGGATGTAAGAACATAAATCCATTCTGGTCATACTGATCGTAGCCAAAGCGACCTGCAATGGTAAGCCATTTGTAGGGGTTGATGTTGATACCAACGGTATATGTTTTACGCTCTACTTCGTCTTTACCAAAATTGTTGTTGACGTTCCAAAGAGGATTGTCGTATTCTCCATTGGTTGAAGTGTTGTCAAACAAATCCAATTTGTCTCCAGTTTGGTCATTTTCAAAAGTTCTGATATCATTTGTTCTGGGCCATACTAGGAGACTAAGTAAAAATCCTCCTGCACTTCTCAACACTTTGTTGTTGGTTGAACGTACATAAGCAAAAGAGGGGGTGATGTCCGCTTTTCCTTTAAAGAATTTTGTAGTGTTAGAAATACGGAAATTATAGCGCAGAAAGTCGTTGTTAGGAACAACACCTTGTTGATTGAAATAACTTCCTGATACACGAAACTTACTTTCGCCCACTCCAAAGTCAGCACCGATATTATGTGTTTGAGCTGTTCCGGTACGGAAGAAGTTGCCCACATTGTCAAAAAGTTGTGTTCCCGGAGCGTATGCAGGACCAAAACGACGAAAACTTGTACCCGCTAATCCGTTTGTGCCAGGACCATAGGTGTCTAATGTTTCTGGGAAGCGAGTTACTTCTTGAAAACGGAAACTGTTATCGTATTGGAAAGCAAATTTGTTGGTCTTTGCTTTTTTAGTGGTAATAATGATAGCACCTGAGCTGGCCTGACTACCATAGAGTGCAGTAGCTTCCGGACCTTTTAGCACGGTAATGCTTTCGATGTCATTTGGATTAATATCCGCGATACGATTTTGATAATCGTTGAAACGATTAGGTCGGTCAGAGGCAAGTCCAATGGTAGCGCCACCTGAAGAAGTTTCATTCATGGTTGAGTTATCCATCACTACACCATCAACAACATACAAGGGCTGGTTGCTCAATGACAGGGAGTTAAAACCTCGTAACACTACAGAGGAGGAAGCACCAGCAATACCTGAAGTGGGATCAAGGGTTAAACCGGCAACACGACCTTGTAGACCATTGATAAAATTCTCTCGTTGCGTCTCTTGAATTTCGTCACCTTTTAATGTTTGTGTTGAATACCCCATGGATCTTGGGTTTCTCTTGATGTCCATGGCTGTAACAACCACTTCACCCAGGGTATTGTCAGCAGTTTTTAAACTGAGGCCAATGTTTTCAGATGCCCCAACTTTGATATCTGCAGTTTCGTATCCCACACTAGAAATTTGTAACACTTCGCCAGTGCTAACTCGAATAGAGAATTTACCGTTAGCATCTGTTTGTGTTAATCGACGAGTTCCTTTCACTCGAATGGTAACTCCTGGCAAGGGAGATTTAGAATCATCGGCCAGAATGGTTCCACTTAACGTTTTCTCCTGAGCTTCCACTGATAAAGGAGCTAAGAAAAACAGAAGGGTAAACGCCAAAAGGACATGGAGAATTTTTCTCATGGCTGTAAGTTTGGTTATATGAATTGCAATTTATAGAAATTTCAGCTCCAAAATGCCTTTTAAAGCAATAGGCTAAGCACTATTTACGAACACTAGAAAACTTGAATAAATAAGTATATACACTTAATTTGTGTATCTTAAAGTCTATTGCAATAAATCCAACCTAGATTTTGGCCTTCGGGCGTCATCCCACCTAAAAAGAGGCAACCGCATTTCTCCTGGATTTTTTTGCTGGATAGGCCATACAGTACCACTAACGGTTCCGCGCAGTACAATACGATCAAGTGCCTGTTTTATAAAATAAATGTCGATTAAGTCGCTTTTTGATTCATTGATTCCTGTGTACGAGCTATCCTCATCTTGTAAAAAGTAGATGGTGGCTGCATTTCCAAAAGCTCTTACCGAATCTAATGCACCCTCCGTAAATCTACCCTCCATTCTGATGGCGCCCACTTGATTATAGAAGCCGGGTTCTGTTTCACTGATGATCATACTGTTTTCAAAAACGTTAAGCCGATCTGCTTTTTTATTCTTTGTGAAAAGCCAGATAGTATCACCTGTAATTTGACTCTCTTTTGACCACAATACCGGTTCTCTAAATAACCTGAAAATAGAATCGCGGTCAGAATAATACAAGCTATCGCACACCGCTTGTAATGAATCAGAAAAAATTCTAACATGATGAAATGCTTCAACATAGCGAATGGTACTATCTTTTTTTGAAAGCGAAATCCGCGTTTGTTGCTTGACCTGGCTGGTATCTTTATTTACAGGTGTAGGCTGCATGGCCGTGAATATAGTATCCGCTGTTAGATAAAGTGAGTCGTAATCTTGTTTTATAATCAGGAGCGGCTTACCTGTTGCCAACATTCGTTCATTTTTATCTTCTCTATAAAGTTGGCCGGTTACCAGGGTGGTGCCTTGGGCTGTATCGATGACTACTACGTTACCTATGGCCTGTGAGGTTCCAGTACTATCATTAAA
The DNA here is from genome assembly GCA_014190475.1 of Bacteroidota bacterium. GTDB lineage: Bacteria > Bacteroidota > Bacteroidia > Chitinophagales > Chitinophagaceae > JJ008. The sequence goes on along the minus strand of BJGL01000011.1, from coordinate 42,521 downwards.
GGCAATTCGATCCCCTGTAATGGTTGTGGCGCCATCTATAATGACAGGGCGTTGATTGAATTCAGCTTTACCGCCTTTGTAGTATCCATCCTGTGTTTCAATTCTTCGGCCATTGCTATCGATGATAGATGTTTTTGCAATGAAGCGATTTGTTTGCGTAGCAGTGTTGTAGAGTAACGAATCAGTAAGGATACGATATGCAGGATCGGTTAATTTCACCTCATTTTTAAAATACACCTCTTTCAGAGAGGCGTAGTAATATCCCTCTTTGCTCGTTAGTATTGTTTTTTTATTGATCACTTTACCTCCCTGTGTATAAATTCCAATATCCGTGTTTAGGTTATATTCTAAGGCAGGAGTGGTAAGGGTCGCTTTACGGTCATTTAAGGAAACGCCTCCGTCTAAGTAAGCAATTTTTTTATCAATCAAGTAGCGGAGGTGTCTGGCATTTACTTGTATGCTATCGCCATCCTTTATTTGAATATTTCGCCAGGCTTCAAAAATATTGGCTCCGTTATTCAACACGCAACTATCACAGTTGAAGAATGCTGTCCCTTGCCGCAGCCGAACATGACCTGCTAAAATCTGAATGGTTGTGGTATCATCAATTTTTAAGAGGGTGAGTCGGTCTGCACTTACTATTTCAACTTTGCTAGTGTCTTGTGAAACCGCAATAGAATCTACTATGATTGACTTTTCTTGTCCATTCAATGCTATAAATGAGAAAAGTATAAAGCAGGCACCCAATAAAACACGAATGAGACGCGCGCACATGGTTATTTTCTTGGAAGCGAATCTTTGTGGAGGGGAGTAGCCAAGGGGGTGGACTTATCTTTTTTTCCGAAAACTGAAAAACTAACATACCTTTTTGGGTGAGTTTTCAGATCGTCTAACAGAATTTCCGTGCTCATCAGTGTCTTTTGAAGTTGATCATAAAGTTGTCTGTTATGCAGCAGCGCTCCTGCAGAACCTTCCCCTTGTTGCAATGAATTTGTAATTCCTTTAAGGTTGTCAATTACAATTGATAAGGTATCAAATGTGTTTTTGAGGGGTAGTGCAGCTAAGGATGCAGTAAATCTTGAGGTATTATCGGCTGTCTGCTCAATGGATGCTGCACTTTTATTTAGCCTTTTTGTTAAGGCGGAAATATTTTCTAACGACTGATTAACGGGTCCATTTTCCAATAAATAGTTATTTAAAGCAGCACTTGCTAAATTTAAATTGGCAATCGTTTCTCGAATGTCTTTACGTGTGCTTGCGTTTAATACATCATTTACGCCGGCCAATGTTTTTTTAAGTGAGTCAAGTATGCCACGAATGCTACTTATGGTGGGGTCAAGTTGTGCTTTGACATCACCTAGCAAACCGGATTCCATTCTTGTTTGTATGGTATCTCCATCTTCCAGCATTTTTAAATCATTTCCTCTTTCAATAACAATAAACGAGGAGCCTACCAGGCTGGATGCGATATAGGCAACAGAGTTTTTTGGAATATTAATATCGCGTGTGAGGTTGATTGTTACAACGATGGCACTTACATCTTTGTCTTTTTCCTGCTTTTGATATACTACACCCACCGGAAGACCATTAATCTTGACCTCGTTAGATTTTTCAAGACTACCCAGATCAGTGAATACGGCATATATTTTTTTGGAAGGAGCAAAGAGGTCCTTCCCTTTTAAGTAATTAAACCCAATAAAAAGCAGGGCCAATGCAATGATGGTTAACGCACCTACTTTAGTTTCATTGGATACTTTCATCTCTTGGTTAGTTTGTGTTTTTCCTCGACTGCCTCAAGAAAGGAGCGGGTAGAGGCTTGTGTGGTAGTATTGGTTGAGGCGTTTTCTGGTTGTTGCTTTTGTTCAAGCCAGGTTAAGTAATTTTTTAATCCCCTGACCATGCAGGCAGAGAGCTCTTCTTGACCCGCTTCACTATTAAGATAATCCTCCTCCTCAGGGTTGGAAATAAATCCCGTTTCCACCAAAACACTTGGCATAGCGGTGGCTTGTAAAACCCAAATTCCGATTCCTCGTTGACGAACATCTCTGTCTACTCTTCCTACTTTCGCAAATTCATCTTGAATAAACCCAGCCAACGTGGCACTTCTTTTGAAGTACTGTTTTGTTTTGAGCAGGGAAATAGCAATAAACTCTGGGGAATTGACGTCCACGCCTCCATAATTCTTTTCAAAATTTTCCTCTTGGAGCATGGGTGCATTTTCAATGATCGCCAATTCTTTGTCCTCGCTGCGGTGTGCTCCCCAAATGTAAGTTTCGGTTCCCTTGGCCTCACTTGGTAAATTGGTATACTTATACTGCGGAACCCGTTTGGTTCTTTTTTTTCTGCTGGCTCCTTTCCCGGTGTAATAAGTAACCGTTTTATAGCCTACTATAGAGGCTACTCTTTTTCCCCTTGCTGCGTTGACGTGAATGCAGAGATACAGATCTCCTTTATTTTCATTGGCAAACTTAGCGCGATCATGGAGCTCCGGGTAGGTATCTGTTGTACGCGTATAAAGAACTCTCAATTCCGGAAACTCTTTAGCTATAATGGCTCCTAATTTTAATGATACCGCTAAGCAAATGTCTTTTTCATTACTGAATTGCCCCCTTGCTCCTTGATCACTTCCGCCATGTCCAGGATCTATAATCACGGTTCCGATTACTTTTTTGGAATTCGTATTTACAGTACTAGGCCGTACAAAGGAGGAAATTGTCAAAAGCCCACCCGTTATTAAAAAGAAAAGAAGTATGCGTTGCGTCATGTCAGGAAAAACTAATATTCACATTTTGTTTAGTGAAGCTTACAAATGGCGATTCCATAAAAGGTTACATTTGCTCCGCCGCACTTTTAAGATGTACAAATTTAAGCCAAATTGCTGCTTATGGCGGATCTGTTTCGTCGCTTTATTTTATGCCCATGCGTGCATAACTCATGCAGCTGCCCAAACCACTCCAACATTTCGCAGATCCTTAACAGTTCAGCCGGCCGATACAACACCTGCACGCACGGATACTATTCGTTCGCGTGTTGACTCTTTTCAACTTAAACGTTCTGCTGATACGCTAGAAGCGCCCATTAAATATGAAGCTGAAGATTCAGCAGTGGTGCGTGTACCTACGCGAAAAGTTCTTCTTTATGGTAAGACTAAAACGGTGTATGCCGATATGATTTTACAAGCGCCTAAAGTGGAACTTGATCAACGCACCCAAATTGTGTTAGCCACTCGTTCAGTAGATAGTGCAGGCAATACGATTGATGCAGCAAGTTTCAAAACAGGTGAAACCGAAATGACTAATGATACGATTCGGTATAATTTTAAAACGCAGGTAGGGCTCACCACAAAAACTTACACGCAACAAGGCGAGATGCTGGTGATTGGTGAAAAAGCGAAGAAAGTTAACTTGAATACTACTTTTATAAGTACGGCTCGATTTACTACTTGTTTGCTAGATGATCCGCATTTTTCGTTTGTGGCAGGGAAAATGAAAGTAATCAATCAGAAATTGGCTGTATCAGGACCTGCTCACCCTGAATTTGAAGGCGTGCCTATTCCGGTTTATGTCCCATTTGGTTTTTATCCGCTCAGTCAGGGTAGACATTCTGGTCTTTTGCGGCCTAATTTTATAACTGACGAGCGGAGAGGTATCGGATTGCAGGATATAGGGTATTATAAAGTGATCAATGATCACTGGGATGTAAAGCTCGGTGCAGATTTATTTTCCTACGGCGAATGGGCAACAAGCTTAGGGGCTTCCTATAGAACCCGCTACCGTTTTAATGGTGGACTCACCTTTAACTTTCGTTCCTCTAAGCAAAATTTTAAAGGAGATCCTGATTTTACATCCAGTAAGGTTTTTAATATATCCTGGAGTCACGCAGTAGATAGCCGGGCTCGACCAGGCGTCAGCTTTTCTGCCAACGTTAACGCGGGCTCAACCAAATACAATCAAAGTATACCCGGCAATGCAATTTTGCCCTTTCAAAACATAATGGGTTCTTCAATTAATTTTTCTAAAACATGGAAAAATAGGCCGTATAATTTTTCACTCAGCGCAACGCACTCACAAAATAATAACCTGGGATTAATCAATTTGAGTCTACCCAATGGCGCCTTTACGGTCAATACTATCTTTCCTTTTCAACGTAAGGAGGGTGCGGGGACCGCTAAGTGGTATGAAAAATTGGGGGTCGGATACAACGGTAATTTTTTCAATAACATCAGCTTCTACGATACGCTTTCCTATGGGAAGAATGGAATCAAACCTTTTTTTCAATATCTGCTGGATACGGCCGAGTGGGGTGCAAATCATTCCATTCCTATCACGCTTTCATTACCTCCCGTGCTAGGGGGTCGACTGATTATATCACCCGGAATCAGCTATAATCAAGTATGGCTGCAACGGTTAACGAACTACCAGTGGAATGAATCACGTCAAAAAGTGGACACCCTGAATCGAAAGGGTATGTTTATCGATCAACGTGCGAGTTTTTCGCTGGGCTTTAATACGGCCTTATACGGAATGTATTCTTTTAAGAAATCACGTGTGTTGGCTGTTCGGCATGTGATGCGGCCACAATTGGCTCTCTCTTATACGCCCGATCTAAATCGCTCCCGTATTCGTTATACAAAAATTGATACAACGGGTCGTGGAATTTATTATAATGAGATGGGTGGACAGGTACTCTTTAACACGGCCTCCAGGCAATCGGGTGCGGTTCAGTTTGGTATCGATAATAACCTTGAGATGAAGTATCGCTCAAAGAAGGATACTGGAAAGGCCGCTATCAAAAAAGTAATGATTCTGGAAGGGTTTGGTTTTAATGCTTCTTATGATTTGCTGCGTGATTCTATGCGTTTATCCCGGGACATTCCACTGTATGTTCGTACTACATTATTTGATAAGATTAATGTAAATGCAAGCGCTACACTAAATCCCTACCAACTAGATGCGAAGGGAAATGAGATCAATAAATTAGCCTGGCAGGGTGGTAAGTTTAGTTTAGGAAGAATTACTGCTGGAAGTGTTTCGATTGGAACCAATATTCAGAGTAAACCAAAAGATCCCAAAAAAGAAGAATTAAAACGAAAGCAGCAAGAAGAGCGCATGCAAGATCCTGTACTAGCGGCCGACCAACAGCGTCTACTAGAGTACATGCAGCAAAATCCAAATGAATTTGTTGATTTTAATATCGATTGGCAATTGAATATTAGCTACTCCCTTTCATTCTACAGCCGACTACGTCCGGATTTTAGTGGCTTTGATACCGAATTTACTAATGGAATGAATCTCAATGGTAGTTTCAATCTAACCCCTAAATGGAAATTGTCGGGAAGTGCCAGTGTGGATGTTAAGAAAATGGATATTCAGTACTTGACAGTATCTGTTAATCGGGATTTACATTGCTGGCAATTATCAATAAATGTTATTCCGGTGGGTTTTACCCGCTCTTTCAATTTTACGGTATCACCCAAAGCGGGATTGCTACAGGATCTTCGAATAAATCGAACTCGATTCTTTACGGGGTACTAGTGCCCACGTGCGTTTGGTAATATTCACTCATGGTATTGAAGACACGTTCTTTAAGTGCTTCGGCCGATAATCCCATTGGAGAAAGGGGACGTAGAAAATGAACTTCCAGTTTACCTGGCCATCCATAGAAAAATTTTCCTGGCGGCAGTACATTTTTTGTATTGAACAGTATGGCAGGAAGTATCGCATGCCCTGTTTCAACTGCTAATTTGAAAGCGCCGTTGTAAAATGGTTTTAAGGGTGCCGAGGTCCTGTTTCGTGTTCCCTCCGGATAAATACACATGTGCATACCTGTTTGTAGCACACGTTTCATCTCCTCATAACTCTTTCTTCTGCTTTCATCACTTTGTCTGTTCACCATCACACCGCCACGCTTGTAATACCAACCGAATAGTGGGACTTTGGTAAATGTTGATTTTGCGATTGTTTTATTTGGCCCCGGGATAAAGGGTGATGATAAAGGGGCATCCATGAACGAATTATGATTACACGTAATGATAAAAGATTTCCCCTGTTCAAAGTGCGCCGCACCCTTTACAACCAACCTGCATCCAATTATAAAAAGCCAAGCACGAATCCATTTTCTTGCAATTTTTATAAAGTAATCTTGCCCTTTGGGGTTTGGTACCACGCCCGTTAGCAAAGAAGGCATCAATATAATCAGGAAGCTAACTATAAAAGTAGTTAAGGCCCATAGCGCCCATATTCTTCCTAAAATATTTTTCATTAAAAGCATACAGGTTTAGTTGATGTGCCAATCAATGGGGTCCATCCCATTTTTTACTAAAAATTGATTGCACGCCGAAAAATGTCCACATCCAATAAAACCTTGATGTGCAGACAAAGGGGAGGGGTGGGGTGCCTTCAGTACTAGATGTTTAGAAGAATCAATTAATGAGCCCTTTTCTTGTGCAAATTTTCCCCATAGCATAAATACAACTTTTGGACATTGTTCAGCGATTATTCTAATAACCGCATCAGTAAAAATAGCCCAACCAATTTGAGCGTGACTCATAGGTTCTGCTGCTCTAACTGTCAAGGAAGCGTTTAGTAAAAAAACACCCTGTTGCGCCCAGCAGCTAAGGTCCCCTTGTGATGGATATGGAGTGCCTGTATCGCGTTGAAGTTCTTTAAAAATATTTTGAAGAGATGGAGGAAATTGAATACCTTCTTGTACAGAAAAACTCAACCCATGTGCCTGTTTGGGACCATGGTAGGGATCTTGACCCAGTATCACTACCTTAACCTTGTTGAGAGGGGTTTTGTTAAAAGCATTAAATATGTTGCTGCCCTTAGGATAGATTATTTTCCCCTGCTCTTTTTCAGTTTTAATATGGTTGACTAACTGTAAAAAATAGGATTTATTGAATTCTGCATTAAGCGCCAACTTCCAAGATTCCTCTAACTCAACATTCAATTTGCCCATAAAAACAAATCTACACTTTTGACCCGTATCCCAATTTCTAGTGAATAGAAGTATATACTTATCATATTTCTACAAAATGAATCAAAGAATACGGATATCAAATTAGAAATAATTAAATACACAACAAATTGATATACAGCATTTAATCGGCATACCTTGATGTAATTCTCCAATACTTCAATATGTGTTTTTAAATATATGAGATCCTTGTTTTTGATAAAAGAGCCATTATTGGTAGAGGGTTTATCTACGCTTCTCTCAAAAATGGTTGATGAGCTTTCTTTAAAAGTAGCAGAGGATGGGAAGGAAGACGAGATCTTGCAACTAGTTTCTGAAAAGAATTTTGACCTATTTGTACTGGATACCGTTTCTTATAAGGAGCAAGCCATTGATTTGATTCAAGTACTTAAAAATCATGTTCCCCAGTTAAAAATTATTTTTATTTATGAGCGATTGTCCCGCGAAATATTAAGTGCGTATCGTGCTGGGATTTCGGGTACCTTTTTTAGGGGAGACTCTCTTGATACAATTAAAATTGTTTTTCAAACTGTGCTCAATGGCGAAATTTATGTACCACACACAATTATTATCAATTTAATCTGCGAAGGGCATTTATTCTTTGACATGCCTGACTTAATCAATTTATTAAGTGAAAAGGAAATTGCCGTTTTAAAACAATTGCGCAGAGGAAAGCGGATGAAAGAAGTGGCGCAGCAACTTTCTATGGCTCCTTCCACTCTTTCTACGCATAAGCTTAGAATTGCTCAAAAATTAAATTTAGTGAGTGATTCCGATTTTGATAGTTTTTTAATTGCGTACGAAAATTGGCAGAAAACCAATTCTCAACCATCAAAAAAAGCCCCTTCAACAAAATCGGAAGGGGCTTCGTGATCCGGATTGGATTCAAACCAATGACCTACTGCTTAGAAGGCAGTTGCTCTATTCAACTGAGCTACCGGACCCTGCATGAGTCACATTGCGGTGCAAATTTACATTTCTTTAAATTGCGGGACAAACCTAATGCATGGCATCACATTTTTTGTTTGGGGAGGATAAACTTACTGTTTCCATCGCGCTGGACCTGGTAAACGGAAAAAGAAAGGGAATCTTAAGTGAGGTTGCCAAGCAAAAGATATTGAAAGGGGAGCAGCATGTTAAAAAAATTGTAGAGCAAGGTTCTACTGTGTATGGAGTAAACACTGGTTTTGGAATTTTGGCTAATACGCAAATTTCAAAAGAAGACACCAAGCTTTTACAGGAAAAAATATTGCAAAGTCATAGTGTAGGGGTGGGTAATGCTATACCCCCATCGGTTGCAAAATTAATGTTGATTACAAAGGTACAAGCGCTTGCGAAAGGGTATAGTGGAGTACAGTTATCAACACTGGAGCGTATTTTATGGCATATCGATAATAATTGCATTCCAGTTGTGCCAGAAAAAGGAAGTGTGGGAGCGTCTGGTGATTTGGCGCCGCTTGCACATCTCTTTCTGCCATTAATAGGGTTGGGGACTGTTATGACTCAAGATAAAAGTGATGCCTGGAAACAAGTAAGTACAATAACTGTATTTGAGCAATACCAACTTTCTTCCTTGCAACTCGGACCTAAGGAAGGACTCGCTTTAATAAATGGCACACAGTTCATTCTCGCTTTTGCTACTTTAGGTGTTGATCGCTTTTTTAGGTGTTTAGAGTTATCTGATTGGGTAGGGGCCATGTCTTTGGAGGCTCTAATGGGATCTGCTTCTCCTTTTGACGAAAGGCTTCATGAATTAAGACCATTTGGTGGCTGCCAGTTAGTGGCACAGCGCTTAAAAAAATTATTGCAGGGGTCTGCTATACTTGAAAGTCATCAAAATTGTGATCGGGTGCAAGACCCTTACTCCTTGCGTTGTATGCCTCAGGTGCATGGGGCAAGCAGGAATGCTTGGCTTCATCTGAAAGAATTGGTAGAGGTTGAACTTAACGCAGTGACTGATAATCCAATTGTTTTTAATGAAACCGAGACAATCAGTGGCGGAAATTTTCATGGTCAGCCATTAGCGCTCCCGCTTGATTATGCTTGTTTTGCTGCTGCTGAGTTAGGCAATATCAGTGACCGGAGATCCTATTTACTGATTGATGGGAAATGGGGATTACCTACACTTCTAATGAATAAAGTAGGATTAGACAGTGGTTTTATGATTCCGCAGTATACTACTGCGGCATTAGTAACAGAAAATAAAACACTCTGTTTTCCAGCTAGTGCTGACAGTATACCCACTTCTTTGGGTCAAGAAGATCATGTTTCTATGGGAAGTATCAGTGCCCGAAAATTTAATCAGGTTATCGATAATTTGGAATATATCTTATCTATTGAGATGTTACTGGCTGCACAGGCAATTGAATTTAGAAGGCCTTTAAAAAGTTCAGCTATACTTGAATTTATGCATGCGTTGGTTCGATCCAAGATTGAGTTCGCAAAGGAGGATCGTGTATTTGCGCTAGACATAGAGAAAGCCGTAACCTTGTTTCGAGATCCTGTGTTTTTATCAAGTTGCACTCAGCAATCCCTGTCGTTGGGGATTGAATTAAATAAGGACTTCAGCTCTTTTTCGCAGTATTAATTTTATAGGATACAAGCCGTTTCCAAGGCAAGCTGCATCATTGGCCGTAAAGCTTGTTCTCTTTCAGTTGCTGATAGTCGCTCATGGGTGGGAATAATATCCGTTACAGTGAGAAGGCAAGCTGCGTTCTTATTTAAGAATCTAGCATTGGCAAACAATGCAAAAGATTCCATTTCTACCGCTGAACAATTATGTTTGATGGCAAGAGGAGGAGTTCCAGGTTGCTTACTATAAAAAACGTCTGTGGAATGAATATTTCCAATCCTCAATGGGGTATTGAACGCGGTTGCCACCTTATTTATTGCTTCAAAAACTGTTCCTTGGCACTCCTGTAATTCTTCCTCATATCCCCATGCGTTTTTAGCAAAGGTTGATTCGCTTGCGGCAGCTTTTACATTGATCAAATCGTAAAACCGTAATTCGGTAGTGTAAGAGCCGCAGGTACCAATGCGGATAATGCTGTTTACATTGAATTCAGTATATAATTCATAGGAGTAGATTCCAATGGAGGGACAGCCCATACCACTTGCGCCAATCGTGATGCGTGTTTGGTTATAAGTACCCGTGAAGAAAAGAATATTGCGGGTATGACTTACTTTTCTAACATCGGTTAGATAATGATCCGCAATAAACTGTGCACGCAAAGGATCGCCAGGCATCAGTACGGTAGAAGCAATATCTCCAATGTTGGCGTTTATATGTATACTCATTTTTCCAGGTTGCGCTTCAAGATATGTATTTTTGTGGCTAGAAAAATAACTACATGTCCAGCATATCTGATTCTATATTTTTAATTCCTAAAACGCCTACTGGAAATTTGCTACGTTGTAAAGGGTGGGTCCAGGAGGCAGCTTTGCGGATGTTGTTGAATAATCTGGATCCTGAAGTTGCGGAATGCCCTGACCAACTTATTGTTTATGGGGGTAGAGGAAAAGCGGCGCGTAATCCAAAGGCGCTACAGGACATTATTCGTTGCCTAGAAGTGTTGGAAAATGACGAGTCCTTATTAATTCAAAGCGGCAAGCCAGTTGCCATTCTCAAAACACATCCGGATGCACCACGTGTTTTAATCAGCAACTCGCAATTGGTTCCCAATTGGGCTAATTGGAATCATTTTGAGGAGCTGGAAAGAAAAGGACTTATGATGTATGGGCAAATGACTGCCGGTAGTTGGATTTACATTGGTTCTCAAGGAATCGTTCAAGGCACTTACGAAACGTATGCTGCAGCCGCGGAAAAACATTTTGGAGGGTCATTAAAAGGCACGCTCAACGTAACAGCTGGTTTAGGAGGAATGGGGGGAGCACAGCCTTTGGCCATTACTATGAATGAGGGGGTTGCCTTGATTGCTGAAGTTGAGGAATGGCGTATCGATAAACGTATTCAGACCCGGTATCTGGATGAAAAGTATACCACTATTGATCATGCAATTGATCAAGCGCTTAAATACAAAAACCAAGGGGAGGCAAAGAGTATAGGGGTCTTGTGTAATGCGGTAGACTTACTGGAACGATTGATTGAGCGAAACATTATTCCTGATACCTTAACTGATCAAACAAGCGCTCATGATCCATTGATTGGTTATTGGCCAGAAAACTTATCTGCTGATCAGGCAAAGATTCTTCGGGATACAAACCCAGATCAGTATACAAAATTATCTTACCAGACAATGTACCATCATGTTTGTTTGATGGTACAATTACAAAAGAAAGGAGCTATTACGTTTGATTATGGAAATAATATAAGAGCGAGAGCTAAGGAGTATCAGCAGCAATTTGATCCCTCTTCTGCTATCGATTGTTTTGCATTTCCTGGTTTTGTGCCTGCCTACATTCGCCCATTATTTTGCGAAGGCAAAGGTCCTTTTCGCTGGGCTGCATTAAGTGGAGATCCTGCCGATATTGCCGTTACCGATGAAGTTATTTTATCTCTTTTTCCCGATAATAAGGGCCTAAAACGTTGGATGAGAATGGCAAAAGAGAAGATTGCGTTTCAAGGTTTGCCAGCTCGTATTTGTTGGCTTGGGCAGGGCGAACGAGAGTTGGCTGGTCAGGCTTTTAATGAATTGGTTCGTACCGGTAAGGTTAAAGCGCCTCTAGTTATTGGAAGAGACCATCTCGATACAGGAAGTGTGGCCAGTCCAAACCGCGAAACTGAAGCAATGTTAGACGGCAGTGATGCAGTTGCTGACTGGCCCATACTCAATGCCTTAGTGAACACAGCAGGTGGAGCAAGTTGGGTTAGTCTACACCATGGCGGTGGTGTGGGAATGGGTTTTAGCATTCATGCTGGGATGGTTATTGTTGCAGACGGTACACCGGAGGCCGCCGGGAGATTATCCCGCGTATTACGAAATGACCCGGGTATGGGAGTAATACGTCATGCTGATGCTGGTTATGAAATTGCAAAACAAGTTGCCCTTGACAAAAAGCTTGATATTCATAGCAGACTTTAAACAGTAGTTGCTTTAGCGTAAGGTAATCTGTCTATTTTTTCAGTCTTGTAATATCCGTCTATACCTAACGAGGCTAAACTATCAGCCTCATCGATTTTGATAAAGCCGTCATTCTCAAGTAACGATTTATCTAAAAAAACGTCGGTGATGGCACCAATAACAAAAAATGTATTGTTCTGCCGTATGGGAATAATTTCTTCTAATTGAAGTGCATATCGAATTTTGCTCTCCGCAACAAAAGGGCTATGTATGGGTGAATGCCAAGCTGGGGTGAGTCCAGTTACATCAAATTCACTACAGTCTTTGGGATATTTAGCACTGGTTTGGTGGGCTTGTTGATAAATACCAATATGGATGTGATTAATGGTGTAAGATTTTGTTTCTTTTATGTTTCCTAATGTATGTGGCGCTGCTTCTAGCGGTCGATTTACAAATCCAATCAAGGCGGGATCCGCACCCAAGTGTACAATATTGCTGAAAATAGCAAGATTGGGAATGCCGGCCGCATTTGCTGTGCCAATTAGGCTAACACTTTTAAAGCCACTCAGGGAGTTGATGAAATTTCCACGGTAAAAGCGATCCCAGGATTTTATTTGATCGATTGTAAATTTTTCCATGATACTATAACAGCTAAAAAACAGAAAAGTTATATCAAAAACTATGCTTTATTTTCGAGCGATGTCCTTCTTAACAATTCAGCATCTTGATAAAATTTATAAAGGAGAGAAGATTCTTGATCAATTGAGTTTTTCTATTGATCAGGGTCTTAAGCTGGGAATTGCCGGTGAAACAGGAGCAGCCAAGACAACTTTATTAAAGATCATCGCAGGTCTACTACAGCCGGACGGTGGACAGGTTTTGCTGGGTGGCGAGAGAGTAAAGGGGCCTGAAGATCAACTATTGCCTGGACATCCAGCTATCGGATATGTAAGCCAGCATTTTGAGCTTAGGAATCATTATCGGGTGGAGGAGGAGCTAGAAATGTCCAGCAATCTCAACATGCAGGAAACGGCTCATATTGTATCAATTTGTAAGATTGAGCATCTTTTAAAAAGAAAGACCACAGAATTATCCGGAGGAGAGCGTCAGCGTATTGTTCTCGCAAAAACCTTGGTCAAAAAGCCTTCCCTTCTCTTGTTGGATGAACCTTTTTCAAATTTAGACCCCTTTCATAAAAATCAAATGAAAGAGGTCTTACGTGATCTTTCTGCTCATTTTTCACTCACAATCATATTGGTATCTCACGATGGGTCAGATTTATTGTCTTGGGCTGATGATTTGTTGTTATTACAAAAGGGGAAAATAATTCAACGAGGAAGCCCCACTGATCTTTATTATAACCCTGTTAATTCCTATGCAGCGGGGCTGCTGGGCCCCTATAACTGCATTGATGAAGCGGATTCCGACCTTTTAAAGCAATTTTTCAATAAGCATGTATCGGTTCAATTTCCGATTATCGTGCGACCTGCACAATTGGCATTCAAAAGCCAGGAAAAAGATGCTGTTTTAGGGATTGTTCAGCACTCTTTTTTCATGGGAGGGTACTGGTTGGTTCAGGTTTTGGTACTTGGAAAAGTAATTTGTGTTCAAACAGCCGATATGCCAAGGTCTCCCGGCACAGCCGTTTGGGTTTCACTCATTGAGCCGCTTTAAAACTTCTCACAATTTTTGGGTAGCCATGTGAATAACTGGATTCAGTATACCACTGTCTTTTCGGCTATTTCCTGCTAAATTCGCCAGTAAGAAAAAAAGTTTGAACTGTGCGATTAAAGACATTAGAAATCAAGGGATTCAAGAGTTTTGCGGATAAGACTGTCATCAATTTTGACGAGAGCGTTACCGGTATAGTTGGACCAAATGGATGCGGAAAATCCAACATTGTAGATAGTATCAGATGGGTGATTGGTGAACAAAAAATTAGCCATTTACGAAGTGAGAACCTGGATAGTTTAGTTTTCAATGGGTCTAAGACACGATCTGCTAGTGGTCTGGCAGAGGTAAGCTTGACTTTTGAAAATACACGTAACCTGTTGCCTACTGAATTTAGTACCGTTACAATCACTCGAAAATTTTATAAAAGTGGAGAGAGTGAGTACCGGTTAAACGATGTGCAATGCCGGTTGAAAGATATCCAGAATTTATTCATGGATACGGGAGTAAGCACAGACAGCTATGCGATCATTGCCTTGGACATGGTCGACGATCTGATCAAGGACAAGGATAATAGCCGTCGTAAAATGTTAGAACAAGCTGCAGGCATTTCCATTTATAAAACAAGAAAAAAAGAGGCCAAATCAAAACTCGATGCTACTGAGCAGGACCTGGCTCGTATTGAAGATCTTCTTTTTGAAATCAATAATCAACTAAAAGCACTTGAGAGTCAGGCTAAGAAAGCTGAGAAGTATCACGAGATAAAAAACGAATATCGTGAAGTAAGTATCGAGTTGGCTAAAGCCTCGCTGGAGGGATTTAATCTTTCCTACAAAGATTTAAATGAACAGCAAGAGAAGGAAACAGACAGAAGACATCAGTTAGAGGCCGCCATCGCCACACAGGAGGCTTCATTGGAAGCAGAAAAGCTGCATTTTCTTGAAATGGAAAAAAGTTTACAGCAGCAGCAGTTGGCATTTAATGAATTACAACAAGCCTATCGTTTAAAAGAAAATGAGCGAAATCTGTCGGCTCAGCGAATAGAATATCTCAAAGAAAAGTTATTATCTCTCCAACAGTTTTTAGATCGTGCTGACGGGCAGCAAAAGGGCATGCAGGAAAGCATGTCATTTACCAGTCAGCAAATAAGCGAGGAAGAGCAAATATTGGCACGTCTTCAAGATGAGCATCAAACACTAGAAAAGGCAGTACAAGAAAAGACCACGCAATTAGAACAAGCACGTCAACAGGTAGAAGTTTCACGTCAGTCTTACCAGCAAACACAGCGTAAGCAATTTGACGCTGAAAAAACGGTAGCCGTTGCTGACACTTCTGTTGCAAATCTGCAGCGCGCTTTGCAACAGTTGGAGTCGGAACAACAACATCGGGATTCCCAATCTCTACAGCTAACTGCAGAGCGAGAGCAAAAAGAGAAATCTCTTGAAATAAAGAAAACGGATCTAGATCAATTACAGCAACATCAAGATAGGACTAAGGATCAAATCTTGCAAACACAGGCTATTTTGGAGCAACTCAGGAGTGAGCTTGCAGAAGAAAGTCGTAAGCTGGATGCAAAGAAAAACGAATACGATCTACTCAAAAATATGATTGACTCAATGGAGGGGTATCCAGAGTCAGTGAAATACTTGCATAATAACCCAGCATGGAAGGCTAACGTTCCAATTTTATCTGATGTGCTTTATGTAAATGAGGAGTATCGTCAAGCACTTGAAAATGTTTTAGAGCCTTACTTGAGTTATTATGTGGTTGATAATTTGGCCGATGGATTATCGGCCATTGCACTTTTAGATGCAAATAAAAAGGGTAAAGCCAATTTTTTCCTGCTAGATCAAATCAATGCACTTTCTGCTTCCCCGTCTTCTTCACTGGAGGGGTCTATTGCAGCGCTTGATGTGATTGAGGTGGAGGACCGTTACAGAAGTTTAGCTACCCATCTTTTGGGGAATGTTTATATCACGGATAACGAGGATATTTTAAAAAACAGCCATGGCCAAATTGTAATTGAAAAGGGTGGTCGTTATGTAAAAGGAAAAGTTTCTCTCTCCGGAGGAAGCATTGGTGTTTTTGAAGGAAACAAGATTGGCCGCGTCAAAAATTTAGAGAAACTGCTTGGTGTTGTTCAGTCGCAAGATCAAAAGGTGGAGCAATTAAGAGCGGCTATTCAACTTAGACACAACGAAGTGATTGCTTTTAATGAAGACCTCAGAGAAACGGCACTTCGTCAAACCGAGAAAGAGATTTTACAGTTGACAAATGAAGTGTTTGCACTTCAGAACAAACTTGAAAATATTGCAGCTTCGCAACTTACCGGTGAGCAACGTCAAAATGAAATTCGTACACAAATTGAGCAAACAATCCAATCGGTAGCTAATGTGCGTGGTGAATTATCTAATTTGACGGGTTTATTACAAGAAAACACCCAACAGCTTCAAATTGCTGAGGAAGCATTTCGGCTGGGGGAGATTGCTTACCAGGAAGCCTTACGTCAGTTCAATGAGTTTAACCTGGGTGTTTCCCGGCAGCAAAGTAAAATTGCTTCTCTTCGCCAGGAGTTTGATTTCAAGAATAGCCAGCTTTCGGATTTACAAGTTCAAATTGCAGATAGCACTGCACAAGTGCAAGATACCTTGAAGCTGAAAGAGGAATCTGCCATTGCTTTGGAGGAAATTGAAAAATCACTTGCGCAGTTTCTACGTGAAAAAGAAGAACAGGAGAAATTATTGAATATTGCTGATCAAGCTTACTATAATTTTCGTAACCAATTATCAGAAAAAGAAAGTTCAATTCGCTTACAGGTTAAGGAAAAAGAGCAAGTGGAGTTTTTGCTAGCGGCCATTAAAGACAAGCTAAACGATTTAAAGCTTCAGTTAGCGGGTATGAAGGAGCGCATGAGTGTTGAATTTCGGCTGGATCTGGAATCGATTTTGGGAGAAACCAGAGTCACCGAAACACCCTTGGAGGAGCTGCAGGCTTCAGTGGATCGCATGAAAAAAAGATTGGAGAATTTAGGAGAGGTTAATCCGACCGCCGTAGAAGCTTTTACAGAAATGAAAAAGCGCTACGATTTTATACTCGAACAAAAAACCGATTTAGTGACGGCCAAGGATAGCCTACTAAAAACTATTGAGGAGGTTGAATTGACCGCCAACCAAAAGTTTCAGGATACATTTGAGCAAGTTCGTTCTCATTTCCAAAAAGTTTTTAAAACACTGTTTACTGAAGATGATCAGTGTGACTTAGTACTGGAGGACCCCACTAATATTGCTGAAAGTGGAATTGATGTAATAGCCAAGCCAAAGGGAAAACGTCCAACCTCACTGACACAGTTAAGTGGAGGGGAAAGAACCTTAACTGCTACAGCCTTACTTTTTGCCATTTATCTGATTAAGCCCGCTCCTTTCTGCATACTGGATGAGGTGGATGCGCCATTGGACGATGCTAATGTTGGTAAATTCACCAATATGATACGTCAGTTTAGCGAAAATTCTCAATTTATAATTGTTACACACAATAAGATGACTATGAGTACAGTTGATGTTATCTATGGTGTAACCATGCAAGAGCCAGGTGTAAGTAAATTAGTTACAGTCGACTTCAGGAACTTACAATAAGTATTATTTTGATATGGTAAAAAAAGGGCTTTTTATTGTCTTTTTTTTCTGTCTGACTTTTTACGGTATAACCCAGGGACAGCCTGAAGGGTTATTTATTGGAGCAAAGGCGCCCGACTTCAAAGGAGTTGATCAATTTGATCGTTTGGTGCAGCTGAGAGAGGTGGCTAAGAAAAAGCCCGTTTTACTAGTTTTTTATCGAGGGCATTGGTGTCCACATTGTATTCGATTGCTTACAAGGATTCAGGATTCACTTCCATTTTTTACGGCAAAAGGCGTTACTATCATTGCAATATCTCCTGAGTCAAAAGAGAGTCGCACAAAAACATTGGAAAAAACCAAGGCAGGATTTGCCTTGGTGCACGATTCTGCACTACTCATTTCCCGTCTTTACGATGTTAGCTATACGCTTTCCGAAAGTCAATTAGCGCGTTATCGAAGTGGTTCAATTGATTTAGCAAAGATCAATCATCCTAACCCAGCAGCACTGCCGGTACCTTCTGTCTTTGCGATCGGTAAAGATTATACTATTACATATCGTTTTTTTGATCCTGATCATAAAAGACGAACACAGGTGGCTGAATTACTCTCATTATTCCAATAGAATAGGACTGTTGATTCATTATATTTGCCCACACTAACCCATGGCAGCAGAAAAAGAAAGAAAGGAAGTAGCGTATACGGAGGATAGTATACAATCGCTAGACTGGAAGCAGCATATTCGGTTGCGTCCGGGGATGTATATTGGAAAATTAGGAGACGGGTCTTCTCCCGATGACGGCATTTATGTGTTAATCAAAGAGGTTATTGATAATGCAATAGATGAATATACCATGGGGTATGGGAAATCTGTTGATTTATCAATAGAAGATAAATTGGTTACCGTACGTGATTATGGACGAGGTATCCCTTTGGGTAAAGTGGTGGATGTAGTGAGCAAAATTAATACGGGAGCCAAATATGACAGTAAGGCCTTTCAGAAGGCTGTTGGATTGAATGGGGTGGGTACAAAAGCGGTAAATGCACTAAGTACTTTTTTCAAAGTATCAGCTTTTCGCGATGGAAAAGAAAAAACGGCCGATTTCTCCAGAGGCGAACTGGTAAAGGAGTACAAAGAATCAAAGACCGACCAACCAAATGGTACTCTGGTAAGTTTCACGCCTGATGAAACAGTGTTTAAAAGTTATCGCTTCCTTAGTGATTTTATTGAAAATCAATTATGGAACTACGCGTTTTTGAATGCGGGGTTGAAGATTAATTTTAATGGTAAAACATTTTTAAGTAAAAATGGCTTACTGGATTTATTGCAGCGGAAAACCAATGAGGATGAACTCCGATATCCAATCATTCATTTAACGGGAGATGATATTGAAGTGGCAATTTCTCATACAAATGATTATGGGGAAGACATTTACAGTTTTGTAAATGGTCAACACACTACGCAGGGGGGCACACACCAGCAAGCATTCCGAGAAGCTTATGTAAAGACCCTTCGTGATTTTTACAAAAAGGACTACGATGCCTCTGATATTCGCATTGGAATAGTTGCTGCAATTTCTGTGCGTGTGGTGGAGCCTGTTTTTGAATCCCAGACTAAGACCAAGCTAGGTTCTGTGAATGTTGATGTAGAAGGGCCTACGATGCGACAGTTTGTAGGAGACTTTCTGTCTAAGGAATTGGACAATTTCTTACATAAAAATCCTGCCCTTGCTGAAGCACTCAAAAAGAGAATTGAGCAGAGCGAGCGGGAGCGTAAAGAGCTGGCTGGAATCAAAAAATTAGCCAATGAGCGGGCTAAAAAAGCTAACCTGCACAATCGTAAACTACGTGATTGTCGCTTTCACTTAAACGAAGATGCTCCTTCTCGTGGAAAAGAAGAGTTTCTGGCAAAACAACAAGAAACTACCATTTTTATTACTGAGGGGGATAGTGCAAGCGGTTCTATCACAAAAGCCAGGAATGTGGAAACGCAGGCTGTTTTTAGTCTACGAGGTAAACCGCTCAACTGTTACGGACTTACTAAGAAAGTGGTATACGAAAATGAAGAGTTTAATTTACTCCAACATGCCCTGAATATTGAAGAGGGTTTAGAAGGTCTTCGGTATAATAATATTGTGATTGCCACCGATGCGGATGTTGATGGCATGCATATTCGGTTATTACTAATGACTTTCTTTTTGCAGTTTTTTCCTGACTTGGTTAAACATGAAAAAGTGTACGTACTTGAAACTCCACTTTTTCGGGTTCGTAACAAGCAAGAAACAATTTATTGCTACAGCGAATCGGAAAAACAAACTGCCATGAAAAAATTAGGATCAAAGCCGGAGGTAACCCGATTTAAGGGCTTGGGTGAGATCAGTCCCGATGAATTTGCACAGTTTATAGGATCCGACATGCGTAAACAGTTGATGCGGTTAGAGCAAGGAGATCACATACAGCAGTTACTTGAATATTATATGGGAAAGAATACGCCCGATCGACAGGATTTTATTATTCAGAATCTTCGGTTTGAGTTAGATAAGGTGGAGGACGTCGTTAATTCCTAAGGCATGTTTGAATTTCATCAGGACCGAAATCGTTATTTCCAAATTCAGTATGAAAATGCGGTAAAATATGTTTTGCCGTTTATTGAGCAATCTTTTCCAATAAAAAGTCAAATGCGTGTACTCGAGGTTGGGGCAGGTGAAGGAGGAGTCTTGCGTGCATTTACTGAGAGAGGTTGCCAGGCCGTTGGCGTTGAGCTAGATCCTTTGCGCGTAGAGTGGGGCTGCGGGTTTTTATGGGAGGAAATTGGTCGTGGACAATTGTTTTATATTGAAAAAGACATTTATAAAACTGACCTGGAACAAGACTTAAAAGGGGGATTTGATATTATTCTTTTAAAAGATGTGATTGAACATATCCATGACCAGCCCAGGTTATTTCGATTATTGCATACGCTGCTCAATAAAGGGGGTGTTATTTTCTTTGGATTTCCACCTTGGCAAATGCCATTTGGTGGTCATCAGCAAATAGCCCGGTCGTTTGTTTCTCGCCTACCTTATATTCATTTACTTCCCCTTCCTTTATACAAAGGGCTTTTACGAATAAATAATGAGCCAGTCGCGGAGTTGATGGAAATTAGACAAACCCGCATCTCTATCGAGCGATTTGAAAAAATTTGTAGGGATACGGGCTATACAATCTTACACCAGGTTCACTACCTCATCAACCCCATTTATCAATGGAAATTTGGATGGAAAGTTCGCCAGCAATTTACTTGGCTTACCGCTATTCCTTGGCTCCGAAATTATTTTACAACTTGTGTCTATTATTTAATTAAGCCTGCTAAATAAGTTATTCATGCTACATGTTTTGTTTAATGAGCCTGATATGGCACTTTTGAAAGAAGTACAGGATTTGGATCCCGGGTTAGAGGGGCCCATTGTATTAGTCCGAGACGACTATGCAGTTGGCCCTATTCATTCTTTGGATCTTACAGAAGGTCAACAGCAGCGGTTGAGCTGGTGGAAATCCTGTTACGACAAAACATCGTATGCGAGTATACCTACAACTCCTGTGGTTGACGATGCGCAAGTGATAGCCTCCATACAACAATGGCTCGAAGCAGATCCCACCGCGGAATGTTGGATTTGGATGGCTCAAAACCAACACGATGTATCTGGGTATTATTGGCTGATAGCACAACTTAAAAATTGGCAAGGCCGTATCCATATACTCTACCTGAATAACCTTCCTTTTATCAATGAAAAAGGTCAACTATTTTATCCAACTTGGTTGGAGGAGATCCCTCCACGTGAATTTTTAAAGGCAAAGAAATTAGCTCGACCAGTTACGGCCAGCGAGTTTGAAATTGATCCTGATGAATGGACTCGGTTAATGCTAGAAAATGCTGGTGTTAGAATCTTGGAGGGGGGAAAGAAATTACTCGGCAAGGAACTTTCCTACTTCGATACTGATATAAAACGGTTGCTTACAAAAGAGTGGCAACGTGCTTTACGGGTGGTATCTAATGCACAAGCCAAGATGAAAGTTAAGACGGGTGATGTCTTTCTGCAGTGGCGGATATTTCAACTTGTGGAAGAAGGATTAATAGAGTCAAACGGAAAATGGGAAAAAGGCTGGAAAGAGTTGGATATTCGTTTGAATAGTGAAGATAATAGCGCGTTGGCGCAACAGGATCAGTAAATTTGTTGTACATGGCTTCTTCTAAAAATAAAATGTTACCGCTGGAAGCTGCAAAAGAAAACTCAATTCTTGGGCAGTATAAAAATTGGTTTCTGGATTACGCCTCTTATGTTATTTTAGAGCGTGCTGTTCCTGCAATCGATGACGGTTTAAAACCCGTTCAGCGAAGGATTTTACATGCCATGAAGGAAATGGATGATGGCCGTTTTAATAAAGTGGCCAATGTGATTGGACAGGCCATGCAATATCATCCTCATGGTGATGCCAGTATTGGGGATGCGCTTGTGAATCTAGGTCAGAAAGATTTATTGATTGATACACAGGGTAACTGGGGAGATGTGCGAACCGGTGATGATGCAGCCGCCTCGCGATACATTGAGGCAAGACTAAGCAAATTTGCAGGAGAGGTTGCCTTTAATCCAAAAACAACAGAGTGGCAGCTCAGTTATGACGGCCGTAAGAATGAGCCCGTAACACTTCCCATGAAGTTTCCCTTGTTACTGGCTCAAGGAGCTGAAGGAATTGCAGTGGGGCTATCCACTAAAATCCTTCCACATAACTTCAATGAATTGATAGAGGCTGCTATTAAGCATTTGCGTGGAAAGCGCTTTGAGTTGTTTCCTGATTTTCAGACTGGCGGAATGATTGATGTAACTGACTACGATCAAGGTAAGCGGGGTGGTCGAGTTAAAGTGCGGGCACATATTGAAGAGTTAGATAAAAAAACGTTAGTGATCCGAAGTGTTCCCTATGGGGTTACCACTACGCAATTAATGGAGTCCATTGTAAAGGCTAATGATCAGGGTAAAATCAAAATCAAAAAAGTAACAGATAATACGGCAGCTGCCGTAGAGGTGCAGATTGATTTAGTTGCCGGGATCTCCGCTGATATTACCATCGATGCGTTGTATAAGTTTACCGATTGCGAAGTTTCGCTATCTCCCAATGCTTGTGTGATTGCCGATCAACGTCCACAGTTTCTTACTGTGCAAGATCTCTTAAAGCATTCGGTGGATCACACCAAGAGTCTCTTGGAGCAGGAATTGAGAATTCGGCAAGCTGAATTGTTGGAAAAATGGCATTATTCCTCGTTGGAAAAAATATTCTTTGAGGAGAAGATTTATAAAGAGTTAGAGAAAAAGCATGAAGATTGGGAAAAGGTTTTACAAGCAATTGATAAAGCTTTTGATCCTTTTAAGAAAAAATTAAAAAGAGCCATTACCCGTGAAGATGTTGTAAAATTGACCGAGAAGCCTGTGCGTAGAATTTACCGATTGGATATTGCAGCGTTGGAGGCTCAAATCAAGCAGTTAGAGGCAGAGTTAAAGCAAGTAAAGCACGATTTAGAAAATCTGGTTGATTATACCGTTGCTTACTATGACAATCTTCAGAAAAAATACGGAAAAGGTCGTGAGCGTAAAACGGAGATTAAGCAATTTGAAGTAATACAAGCCAAGCAGGTAGCGATCGTTAATACTAAGCTCTACGTTAATCGCGAGGAAGGTTTTATTGGTACCGGACTACGTAAAGACGAATATTTGTTTGATTGTTCAGATTTGGACGACATAATCGCAATTACCAGAAGGGGAATATTAAAAGTGGTGAAAGTGGCTGAGAAGTCTTTTATTGGAAAAGATATTTTACATGTAGCAATTTTTCATAAAAATGACGAACGAACTACTTACAACCTAATCTATGCGGATGGTAAGGCTGGGGTGAGCTATGCGAAACGCTTTAATATTACGGGCGTTACCAGGGATAAGGAATATGATTTGACAAAAGGGGATGAAAAAAGTAAGGTTCACTACTTGACTGTAAATCCCAATGGGGAAGCAGAGGTAGTTAAGATTCTTTTATCGGCTGGGTGCACGGCACGCATCAAGGAATTTGATTTTTACTTTGAAGAGTTGGCTGTTAAAGGAAGAAGTAGTTTGGGAAATCAGGTTACTAAATATCCGATCCGATCCGTAAAGTTCAAAGAGGCGGGAAAGACGCGAATTTCAACTGCTAAGCAGCTCTGGTTTGATGACAAATTTGGACGATTGAATACAGAGAGTAAGGGAATTTTAATTGGTTCTTTTGCGCCGGAGGAAAAAATTATAGTGGTTTATCAAGAGGGTACTTATGAGATTTGTGATCAGGAGTTAACACAAAAATTTGATCCGGAGAAAGTTCTTCTTATTGAAAAATATAATCCAGCCTCCATCATCACGGCCGTATATGCCGACCTTGATAAAAAGCAATATTTGGTCAAGCGATTCCTGGTAGAAACTAGCACATTAAAAACTAAATTCCTTTTTATTAAAGAAGGATCGGAAAATTATGTTGAAGCTGTTACTACTGACTTAGAGCCAGTATTAGCAATACAGCAAGGCAGGGGAGCGCAATTGCGAAAGGCCAAATTAAAAATTACGAAGATGGCTGAGGTTACCGGCTGGAAAACAGTGGGAACAAAATTGGCGGATTATAGTAAGTCAACTGAAATGGAATGGGTAAAATCTAAATCGGCAGGAGATACTCAGCCTGAATTATTTAGTGCGGATTAATCGGATAGCTGATCTCTTTTCATTTCACGCTCAGCTTGTTTCTTCTTTAACGTTTCGCGCTTATCGGCTTGTTTTTTGCCTTTCGCGAGTCCGATCTCTATTTTAGCAAATCCCTTCGAGTTAAAAAATATTTTTAATGGAATCAAGGTAAATCCCTTTTCCTTTAACCGAGATTCAATTTTATTTATTTCTCTTTTTTGTAAAAGCAGCTTTCTAATTCGAAGCGGATCGTGATTCGAATGACTGCCATGGCTATAGGGAGCGATATGAAGTGATTTGATCCAAATTTCACCCTCCTCCAATAAACAATAAGCATCGTTAAAGCTAGCTTTTCCCTCTCGAAGCGATTTTACTTCTGTTCCCAATAATTGAAGCCCTGCTTCAAACTTATCCTCAATGAAGTAAGTGAAAGTGGCTTGCCGGTTAAGTAGTGAAACCATTATGATTGAAAAAGAGAAATCAGCTGAGCGATTTTTTTCTTGAGTTCTTTGCGATGAACAATAAAATCCAGAAATCCATGTTCCAGGATAAATTCGCTGCGTTGAAATCCTTCGGGTAGATCTCTTTTAATAGTTTCTTTGATCACTCGAGGACCTGCAAAACCGATCAAAGCACCCGGTTCTGCAATATTAAGATCGCCCAACATTCCAAACGAAGCTGAAATTCCACCAAAAGTGGGGTCTGTCAACAATGAAATGTAGGGGAGTTGCGCATCACTTAATTGCGATAATTTGCCACTGGTTTTGGCAAGTTGCATGAGTGAAAAAGCACTTTCCATCATACGGGCACCACCGCTTTTTGAAATTACCATATAGGGTAACTGGTTGGCAATACAGTAATCAACCGCTCTTGAAAATTTTTCACCCATCACACTTCCCAGCGAACCTCCAATGAATTCAAAATCCATACAGGCTACCACTAGTCCCTTTCCTTGAACCAGGCCTGTTGCAACGCGCATTGAATCTTTTAGGTCTGTTTTACTCCAGATGTCCTCCAGTCTTTTTTGGTAGGGTTTTAAATCGGTAAATCCCAGCATGTCTTTGCTCCGTATCGAAGTAAACAATTCTGTAAAGGTGCCTTCATCAAATAATAAATGGAAATAGTCTTCACTGGCAATTCTAAAGTGGTGATCACATTTTGGACACACATGTAAATTTTCCTCCAACTCCAATTCTACCGTTATCAGGCCACATTCAGGGCATTTGTTCCAGAGGCCTTCAGGGGTTTCTTTCTTCTCTGAGGTTTTGGTATTGATACCTTTTTTAATGC
The DNA here is from genome assembly GCA_014190475.1 of Bacteroidota bacterium. Lineage (GTDB taxonomy): Bacteria > Bacteroidota > Bacteroidia > Chitinophagales > Chitinophagaceae > JJ008. The sequence goes on along the minus strand of BJGL01000011.1, from coordinate 17,216 downwards.
GTCGAAACCAACTGGATTTGACTTCCTCGAATTTAATGCCGTCTCCAGTTAAATTTGCGTCTACATCTTCAATTTTCTTTCCCATGGGTCCAGCTTGATTTACAAATATAAGAAACGCTTCTTTCTCGTCATTTCAACCTAAAACCCTTTTGTTTTTTTAGGTGTTGTGGGCAGCATTCCTGCTTTTTCAGGAGTTCTTACAGCAATGAGCTTCCTTTCCCCTTTGATGGTGGCGGCTAGTTTTACAGCCTCATAAGCATTGACAAGACCACCGGTTTTTGATAAGTTATTAAGCGTTGTTAGTTTGCCAGTGCCAGGGGTACGAACGGAATCTGAAAGGGGGACAGCGGAACGTTCAATTACATCCTTGATCTGTCTTGCACTCAGTGTAGGGAAGTACTCCAGCAAGAGTGCCGCCAATCCGGCCACAACAGGACTGGCCATGCTAGTACCTTGTAAAAATTGATAGGTATTTCCGCCCGGTACCGTTGAATAAATTTTTACTCCGGGTGCAAATACATCAACTTCCAATTTTCCGTAGTTGGAAAATCCAGCAGTGATACCACCCGCAACTGGGTCACCACTGGCGCCTACAGTTATCCAATTAGAAGCTCGTTTATCATCTATAAACTTAGAGGTTGGATAATTGTAGCTTGTATCAAGATTTTTTCCATCATTACCCGCTGCATGTACAAGTAAAACATCTTTAGCAGCTGCATACGCAACGGCTTCGTCAACCCATTTTTTTTCTGGTGAATAACTTTTTCCAAAACTCATATTAATAATTTGAGCACCATTATCAACTGCATAGCGGATCGCTAATGCAATGTCTTTGTCATGCTCGTCTCCATCGGGTACAGCCCGGATAGTCATTATGCTTACATTATCAGCTACACCATCACTTCCTTTATCATTTCCACGGATGGCTCCAATAATACCGCTAACATGGGTGCCGTGTAAAGCAGCGTCAGGACTGGTCATTACATTGTTATTACCATAATACCGGTCATTGATATCCTCATAGGTGTCTTTAACAATGGAAGCACGATAAGGAAAGGGAGCTTGATCCGCCGCCTTTGCCTTTGACTCCAGCCCCTCCAAATACGCTTTTAATTCACCAATAAAGCTTGTGTTAGTGGATTCCAATGCGTCATTATTCGACATTAAACTATACAATGCATTCTTTGCTTTTTTTTGTTCTGGTTCTGTAACTGTTAGTACGGCTAATTCTTTTCCCAGAAAAGTGTCTTTACCCAGGCTTTTTCGAAGAATACTATCACTTTTCACCAGATTCGCATAGATTCTCTTTAACATAATTAGTTCTGTAGCGCTTTCGCTTCCTTGTACTACTTCTTGCTTTGCCCTCCGCCACATCTCATACCGTGCAAAACCCTCCGCATTGAATTTAACTAGGGTAGGGTCGATGCTATCGTATGCTTGTTTAAAACGATGATACACTCTTGCGGCTTCATAAGAATCTTTCGTTACATTCTCTCCAGTTTTACCACCTAGGAAGTTCCAGCCGTAAAGGTCGTCAACATAACCATTCTTGTCATCATCCTTCCCATTGCCAGCAATTTCTCTTGGATTTTTCCAAAGCACGGGTTTTAGATCCTCATGTAAGGTGTCAATGCCTGAATCAATAACGGCTACAATTACACGGCTGCTTTTTTTGTTCGATTCTTTTAGAAAGGCATAGGCTTTATCAAGACTAATTCCCCAGAAACCATTGTTTGTACGATCGAGAAGATGCCAACCCTTTGGTATTTCCTGCGCAGTGAGGAGCTGGTTGCAGCTGAATAAAAAAAGTACAAATACTATAAATATTTTTTTCATGGTTTAATTTTATAAATCAAATTTTATTCCTTGTGCTAATGGGATCTCTTTGCTGTAATTAATAGTGTTCGTTTGTCTTCTCATGTAAATCTTCCAGGCGTCACTACCGCTTTCTCGCCCTCCGCCAGTTTCTTTTTCGCCACCAAAAGCACCTCCAATTTCAGCGCCACTGGTACCAATATTAACATTGGCGATACCGCAATCGCTTCCTGCTACACTTAGGAACTGTTCTGCTTCTCTGATATTGAGTGTCATGATGGAGGAGGATAATCCTTGCGGCACTTCATTCTGAATGGCTATGGCCTCTTCCAGATTTTCATAGCGGATTAAATAGAGTATGGGTGCGAATGTTTCGTGATGAACAATGGAAAGATCATGCTGAACTTCTGCAATACAAGGTTTAACGTAGCACCCACTTTTGAAAGCTTCCCCTTGAATCACGCCTCCCTCTACTACAAAATGTCCACCTGCCTTTTTGCAGTGTTCAATTGTTTGTAAATATTGTTTCACAGCATCCGTATCAATTAATGGGCCCATATGATTTTGACTGTCTAATGGATTACCAATTTTAATCTGTTGGTAAGCTGCTATGAGTTTTTCTTTTACCTTTTCATAAATGCTATGGTGTATGATCAATCTTCGGGTGGTTGTACAACGTTGCCCCGCTGTTCCTACAGCACCAAATACAGCGCCACGAATCGCTATGTTGAGATCAGCATTTTCCGTAATGATGATGGCATTGTTTCCGCCTAATTCCAGTAGCGTTCTTCCCAGTCGTGCCCCTACGGTAGCAGCTACCTGCTTCCCCATTCGGGTAGACCCAGTGGCAGAAATTAATGGTATACGGGGGTCTGCGGTCAGCCATTCACCCACTTCACGACCTCCATTGATTACAACACTAATACCCTCTGGAAGATTATTTTTTTGAAGTACATCTGCTACAATTTTTTGACAGGCAATCGAGCAGAGTGGAGTTTTTTCGGATGGTTTCCACACGCACACATCCCCGCAAACCCATGCGAGCATCGCATTCCAACTCCATACGGCCACTGGAAAATTAAATGCAGAGATGATACCTATTACACCAAGCGGATGATATTGCTCATACATGCGATGTCCAGGTCTTTCGCTGTGCATGGTTAGGCCATGTAATTGTCTGGATAAGCCTACCGCAAAATCACAGATGTCAATCATTTCTTGTACCTCACCCAAACCCTCTTGTAAACTTTTTCCCATTTCAAAAGAGACCAGTTCGCCTAGTTGCTGTTTGTTTTGCCGAATTGCCTCGCCAATCTGACGTACAATTTCCCCTCTTTTTGGGGCGGGAAACAGCCGCCATGTTTGATACGCTTTCAAAGCGGACTGTATGGCCTTTTCATATTCCAATTTTGAAGCTGGTAAAACAGCTCCGACTTTCTCGCCATTAACCGGAGAAATCGAGCTAATAGGTTCCAGCGCTGACTCCATCCAGTTAAGTCCGGTGCTGACACCGGCATGGGGCATTGAGGAAGAAAACCAGTTTGAGAAATTCATTCTATTAATTTTATTGAATCATTTTTTTTGACTATTCAGCCAGGGTAGAACACCAAAGCTAATTACTCCTCCGCAAAGGATCACAGCAGTCTGGACAAGCCAAAGAATCCAGCCAAACGCTAATGCATTGGTGTAATCAAGTCCGTAGCGTTGCATCGTGTGTAAAATCAGATAAGCATACACGCCAATTCCTCCTGGTGCGATGATCATCCCAATGCTACCCACCGCAAGGATGGTTAGTGCCGCTGTTAATCCATAGCTACGAGTAGCTTCAAAGGCCATGAATCCGATATAGCCTGAAAGAAGGTACAACATCCAAATTGCTGCTGTTAAGAATAGAAAGCTTTTTGGTTTTTTTAGCTTTTGAACGGATAGTAATCCATTTAGTATGCGCTTCCCAATGGTGATGAATTGCAGAATCACCTCTTTAATTTTTAACTTTTTCCATACTACCCAGCCTAAGCCAATTACCAATAACCCAAGTATAATCCAACTACCATACTGATTATTGGCAGTAGTGGCAGGAACCGAAGTTTTTGTTATTGCACTTTTAAAATTTTCATATAAATCTGGTTGGAGCCCAAGCGTTAAACCAAAAACAAGCAGTAAGCATACTGCATCAAATAATCGCTCAACAATAACAGTTCCCACCAGTTTCTCCACTTCAACTTTTTCATAACGAGAAAGGGCGGTACAACGTATAAATTCACCCAGACGAGGCACGCCCAGGTTGACCAGATAACCGATCAATACCGTTAAAAAAGTATTCATTGGTTTCACTTCGTGCCCCATAGGATCAATCAAAAGTTTCCAGCGAAGTCCTCTTAAATAGTGGCTTATTACTAATAAAAGTGAAACGGGTATGATCAACCAAAGTTCAGCACGTTGAATGGAAGCCTTCATTTGAGTCCATTTTTCCTGATCCAATTCCCTCAATGACAGCCAGGCAAAAAGCAACCCAATCCCCAAAAAGGCGATGTATTGTAGGCCAGTGGTAATGAGACGTTTAGACATTTCAGCTTGCAAATTAGTGTGGTTGACCGATTAATTTGCTAACTTCGCAAACCTTATGACTGCAAAAAAACGAATCCTGTTCATTGCAAATGAGATGTCTCCATATCTGGAGCTGACCGAGTTTGCAGAAATGGTCAATAAGCTGGCAATCAAGGCCAACGATAGTCAATTTGAGGTTCGTTGTATTATGCCTCGTTTTGGTGTTATTAACGAAAGACGTCATCGGTTGCATGAAGTTGTGCGTTTATCCGGAATTAATGTTTCAGTTGATAACGATGACTTGCCGCTACAAATTAAGGTAGCTTCTCTTCCAAGCGCTCGTTTACAAGTTTACTTTTTGGATAATGAGGAACTTTTCAGACGCAAGTTCGTTTTTCATGATGAAAACGAGAAATGGTTTGATGATAACGATTTGCGCACCATCTTCTTTTGCAAAGGGGCTATGGAGACTGTCAAAAAGTTTGGTTGGCCCCCTGACCTGATTCACTGCAGTGGCTGGATGACTGGTTTAATCCCAGCGTATCTAAAGACGCTCTACAAAAAAGAACCTGTTTTTGCACACAGTAAAGTAATATATACTATTGGTCAGAACACCTTCAAAGAAAAGCTAGGTGCAGGTTTCTTAAAAAAAGCGTTGATTCATCCATCTTTAAAGGACAAGGATCTAGAAGTTTTTAAAGAAGGTACCAATACAGCTTTACAACGGGGTGGGGCCAGCTTTGCTGATGCCATTACTTTTGGTGCAGAAAAGATTGAAAAGAAATTGACTGATGAGTTTGCCAAGGTGAGAGGTAAAAAGACCCTTCCTTATAATGATGAAGGGGATTTAACAGAGTATTTACAACTGTACACCGACCTTGCGTCCAAGTAAATCTCAATACCCATTACTAATGCATTTGCGTACATTCTACTCTTCATTGCTTTTGATTTTGTTGTTAGCTGTTTCTGTTTTGCAGGGCTGTACCAAAATCAATGATTCTACTACTTTAGGCAATGGATTAATTCCACCCGTAGATAATATTTCTACTTTTGAGACAGTCTTATCTACCGAAACGGACAATTTTCTTTTACCCGATTCGACCAAAGTTCTCTCAACAGACTTGATGGCGTTGGGATATATCAATCAAGATGATGCTTTCGGACAGCTAAAAGCGGATGGCTATTTTTCAATCCTCCCGCCCAACACAATGATTTATCCTTTTTATCAAAAGGATTCATTGGTAGCCGTTGATTCTGTAATCCTTTCTTTATCTTATCAAGGTGTGTATGGGGATACTAACTCCACCTCTCGTCTTCGCATATTTGAAATTTCCCAACAAGCAGGGTTTACCGATACTACTCTTTTTCGCTATGATCATCCTGATTTTGCAGTAAGTCCCCTCGAGTTGGGTAGCAAAACATATTCGCTTAAACGATTAAAAGATACTGTTACAGTTATTCGCAGACGGGATACCACCAAACTGGTGAATGTGATGCGTATCCCGTTGAATAATGCTTTTGGAGTACGATTAACCAACTACGATACCAGTGCTACGGCTAATGGTGGCTATAGGAGTGATTCTTTATTCAAGAAATTATTTCGTGGATTTGCTATCAAAGCCGATCCACTTGGAAATGGACTTACCTATATTAATCCTACCGATGCCAATACAAAGTTGATTGTGTATTATCGAGTTAGAAAAAATGGAAGCCTGGATACCACCTTTACCGAATTTTTCCATAGTAAAACTACGCAAGCCAATCTCGTCAAGCGTACACCGGGGGGCGATTGGGCAACTTACCTAGCTAATAATCAGACTCGAGATGATAAGGTTTTCATTGCCTCTACACCCGGCTCGTATGCAACAATCAATATCCCTGGTTTAGACACGCTTAGTAATGTTATTGTGCACAAGGCGGAACTAATCTTAACTCCTTTACCAACGCCTCAACAATCGGCCTTTGTGTTTCCCCAGCGCCTATTACTTGATCGGGTGAATACAAGAGGGGATACTGCCTTGACTTTCGACCTAGATATGGGTATCCGTGATAATTATGGCTCTTTTGCTTATGATAATGGTCGGTTTGGAGGTAATTTATTAGGAGATAGTACTTATCGATTTGATATAACCCGCTATGTTCAGAAAATTGTAACGAACGACTCTTCCAATTTCAAACTTCGGGTATATGCGCCGGGCCGAACCAACCTTTTTTCGCCACTATACCGTTATTGGGGTGCCGTTTATGTGAATGACTTGGTTGCCTATGGAAGGGCAGTTTTTGCAGGTGGTAACTATTTGAATCCTTCCAAGCGATTAAGACTTCGTATAATTTATTCGAAGCCATAATTATTCAATCTTTACTCCTCTTATCTTTGTGGGCCTAAACCAATAATCCATGCCCTATCTTTTTACGTCTGAGTCTGTCAGTGAAGGACATCCTGATAAAGTGGCAGACCAAATTTCTGATGCTTTAATTGATAATTTTCTTGCCTTTGATCCGCAATCAAAAGTTGCTTGTGAAACATTAGTTACAACTGGACAGGTTGTACTTGCTGGGGAAGTTAAGTCTAAGGCTTATTTGGATGTGCAGGAAATTGCTCGTGGTGTAATTCGTAAAATAGGATACACGAAGAGTGAGTATATGTTTGAGGCGAACAGTTGCGGTATCTTATCTGCTATACATGAGCAATCTGCGGATATTAACCAGGGTGTAGATCGGAAAAAGAAAGAAGAGCAAGGTGCTGGCGATCAGGGAATGATGTTTGGTTATGCAACCAACGAAACAGAGCATTATATGCCATTGGCACTTGATCTTGCCCATAATTTATTGATCGAATTAGCTGCCATCAGAAGAGAGAAGAACTCTAAGATGCCTTATCTCCGCCCTGATGCCAAAAGTCAGGTAACCTTAGAATATGATGACAACAACAAGCCGGTGCGTATCGATGCGATTGTTATCTCCACACAGCATGATGATTTTGATGCAGAGGCAAAGATGCTGGCGCGTATTAAAAATGATGTGATCAACATCTTGATCCCACGTATCAAGAGCAAGTATAAAAAATATGCGAAGCTTTTCAATGATGATATCAAATACCACATTAACCCTACTGGAAAATTTGTGATTGGTGGGCCGCATGGTGATACCGGGCTGACAGGTCGTAAAATTATTGTAGATACTTACGGTGGAAAGGGAGCCCATGGCGGTGGTGCATTCAGTGGAAAAGATCCCTCAAAAGTGGATCGTTCTGCAGCTTATGCAACAAGACATATTGCAAAGAATTTGGTGGCTGCAGGTGTGGCGGATGAAGTACTGGTACAAGTTTCTTACGCGATCGGTGTTGCTAAGCCCACCAGTATTAACGTTAATACCTATGGAACTGCAAACGTGAATCTAACCGATGGACAAATCGGTAAAATCGTGGAGCAGGTCTTTGACATGCGGCCTTACTTTATTGAGCAGCGCTTAAAGTTGCGTAATCCTATGTATGCTGAAACTGCTGCCTATGGACATATGGGACGTGTACCAGCTGTGGTAGAGAAGGTATTTCATGGCCCCAATGGAAAGCAGATTAAAAGAAAAGTTGAGTTATTTACCTGGGAAAAACTCGATTACGTAGGTAAAGTAAAAAAGGCCTTCCAGCTTAAATAAGTAGGATTAAAAAAATACAAAGACCCGCTGATTTCACAGCGGGTCTTTTTTTTCCTTTCTTTGCTAAGTGAAATCATTCCGAAATAAACAAGCTCGGCCAAAAAAGAACAAACTCATTCTGAGTCCCCGTCTTGTTTTGCAAGCGCTGGAGCAGGGCGAATCATTAGATAGAATTTACGTTAGCACCGCGCTTTCGTCGGCATTAATGCTACAGTTAAAAAAGGCAGCTGCATTGGTCACTGTTCCCGTCCAGGTAGTACCTCCTGTCAAATTAGATGCTTTTAATGCTGGTCATCATGAAGGATGTGTAGCATTGAAATCCCGTATCACATATCAGACTTTGCAAGAGGTGATTGATTGGGTTGTGGGAGCAGGCCGGGTACCTCTGTTTTTGATGCTGGATGGAATAACTGACGTAAGAAATATTGGTGGGATTGCGCGTACTGCATTTTGTACAGGGGTGGATGCAATCATTATCCCTGATAAGGGAGTAGGGGCCTTGCAAGAAGATGCTGTGTTGACCTCAGCTGGAGCACTTGAAAAAATTGCAGTTTGTAGGGTTGATTCATTATTAAAAGCTATAGATACACTGCATTTAAACGGAGTGCAGGTTTTTGCTACTCAAATGAAGGCTAATACTCCTTTGCCTCACGCAAATTTTGAGATCCCTTCTTGTATCATACTGGGTAGTGAGGACAAGGGGATTTACCCCGCCTTACTCAAGGCAGCAGATGCTACGGTGTTTATACCCATGCGTGGGGATTTTGATTCGTTGAACGTTTCGGTGTCAGCCGGTATCATATTATATGAGGCCATGAAACAGCGGATGAAGAGTTTATGAGAGGACAAGATCTACAAATAGTGGAATGTCCAAGGGATGCCATGCAAGGTCTTGTTTCATTGATTCCCACAAGTAATAAAATTGAATACTTCAATGCTCTATTACAAGTAGGTTTTCACACGCTCGATTTTGGGAGTTTTGTTTCAAAGAAAGCGGTGCCACAAATGGCTGATACCCCGGATGTAATTAAGGGTCTTAATCGCGGTAGTAGCGCTACTAAGCTTTTAGTAATTGTTGCAGGTATCCGTGGTGCAACGGAGGCGCTATCCAATCATGCTATTGACGTGCTCGGATATCCCTACTCCGTATCGCCAACTTTTCAATTAAAGAATACACGGCAGACACTCTCTGAATCGAATGAAACTGTTAAGCAAATAAAAGATCTATGTAAGGCTGCTCAAAAAGAAATGGTTGTATACATTTCGATGGCTTTCAATAACCCCTATGGGGACGAATACAGCCACAAAATTGTACTTGATCAAATCGAATCCCAGTTAAAACTGGGGACCAACGTTATTGCACTCGCGGATACGGTTGGACTTGCATCCCCCCAACAGGTATACGAATTAACCTCATTGGCTTTTAAAACGTTTCCCGAGGCACAGCTTGGACTTCATCTCCATGGCGATAAAAATAATTGGGAGCAAAAAGTAAAAGCTGGATTTGAGGCAGGATGTTTTCGATTTGATGGTGCATTAGGCGGTTTTGGCGGTTGCCCTTTTACGGGAAGTGAACGAGTAGGTAACTTAGACACACTCAATCTGTTCAATTGGTTTTCTCAACAAAAGATGAAAACAAATCTAGATGCATCACAACTCTTAAAATGTGCAAAAATTGCACAACAACTTTTTACCTGATATGCAGTGGTCCTTGCCCATTACAATAAAGCCTCCTAACCGCTTAGTGGAGTACCCCAGTAAATTAATGCTTATGGGGTCATGCTTTTCTGAACATATTGGAACGGGTCTATCTGATTTAAAGTTTGATGTGCTGCAAAACCCGCATGGTATACTCTTTGCACCCGATGCCATTATACAGGCTTTACACGATTATATACAAGCCAGAGAATATAGCTTGCAAGACCTTTTTCAATTAGAGGGTATATGGTACAGCTGGAACCATCACTCTCGCTTTTCAGATCCTGATCCATCTATTGTAGTTGATGGTATTAATTCCTCTATTCAACAGGCGCATCAATTTGTAAAACAGGCTGACTTTTTAATCATCACCTTAGGATCTGCTTTTTCTTACCGTTTAACTGAATTGGCTGTCTTATCATCTAAGGGAATGAATAATCCGGTAGCCAATTGCCATCGGGCCCCTGCAAACTGGTTTAAAAAGGAGTTGATGGGTATTGATCACCTGGTTGCAAGTTTGGGAAATATTATTCAAGAACTAAGAAAAATAAATCCAACCATATCTATTTTTTTTACCATTAGTCCGGTTCGGCATATTCGGGATGGTGTACAAGAAAATAATCGCAGCAAAGCGCGTCTCTTTGAAACTATTCAACGTTTAGAGGAAAAGGATAATACACTTTATTATTTTCCGGCGTATGAATTAATTGTAGACGTATTGCGTGATTACCGATTTTATGACATTGATCTTGTTCATCCTAACTATGCGGCTACCGAGTTTGTAATCAATCACTTTTTAACAACCTGCCTAACCACTAAAGCCCAGGAATTAGCAGCGCAAATCAAAAAAATCCAACTGGCTTATCGTCACCGACCACAGCATCCCAACAGTCAATCTCACCAACAATTTCTTACACATTTATTAGATAAAACACAGGCTTTACAAAAAAACTTTCCTTTTTTGGACTTTACTAACGAGCTTAATCATTTTAAGGCGAATGATTAATAGGAGAGTGGAGTAAAATTATATTGCTGCTGAAGGTGCTTTTCTAATGCTTGCAATAGATAAAACTGATTCCAGGCGCGATCCCAATTTTGACGAGGGTGTTCTACTCGATAGTAAAGATCGTTTGAAAAAAAGTCAGTAATAAATCGAAGACACTGCATATAGATAATCCAGATACCTGACCAATGTATCCAGGCGTTTTCTTCCGGAGTGCAGTGCTGTTCCAGGGAGGATTGATAGCCGCTGATGATGGTCGCATAAGCCGTTTGGTCTATTTCGATTTCTTGTAACACCGTATGATTCTCATCGGTTCTACTAGCCATCGATCGAATCATATCTCCCAGATCAGAAAAGAAATATCCAGGCATCGTCGTGTCCAGATCTAGAATTGCTGCTACTTGATTTGTTGATTTATAAAAGAGAAGATTGGCAATTTTTGCATCATGATGCCTGACTCGTACAGGAAATTGAGTAGTGGAATTGATGAGTAACTCAAACTGACGAACATAACTAATTCTATTTTCCAAGTGGTTAATCAAAAGCGCTGCTTCTTGAATGCGCGATGAATTTCCGGCTGATTTAGCGGTTTGAAACTGCTCATACCGGAAACGTAGGTTATGGAAATTTTCAAGTGTTGAGCAAAGTGCTTGGTGATTGATATGTTGAGTCAATCTTGCAAATTCGCCAAAGGAACGCGCTGCTTCCTGTAGCTGCAGGAGGGTTGAAGGCTTAGTCACACTAATCGTATCCGCGATAAACTCTTGCATACGCCAGGAATGTCCTGATTGATCTAAGAAAAGAAACGTGTTATCTGGGAAGGGAAGTGGTGCTGCAATCTTGAAAGAATAGTTTGCTTTTTGCTGTAGCCAGGTTTCGTGGATCAAACGATGATTATGGACAATTTCCAAGGGTTTTTTAAAAACACTTTCATTGATTTGCTGTAACACAACTGGAAAAGGAAACAGCGGTGTTTGGCAGATCCAGGTCTGATTAATCAACCCATTTGGCAAAAGCTGGCATGAATTTTTTTGGGTAGAAAGCTTTAACGTATTAAGTAGGGATATGGGAATCATGGGATTCATTTCAATGAATTCGGTCGCCTCTGACTTCTATTGTTTTCATAATTTGTTTTTCAAATTGTAGCCATTCCTGCCAACGTTTTCGTACTCTTTTTTTATCAATGTAGGTTTCTGCTAGTTCAATAAATACGGTATAATGTCCCGCTTCACTTTCCATGAATCGTCTGTAAAATTTTCGTAAAGCCGGATCAGATAAACCCTCACTGAGATTTTTAAATCGTTCGCAACTTCTGGCTTCAATTAAAGCCATGGTGAGTAATTGGTCTAACATCCTTCCCTCAGGATCGCCACCTTTTTGCTGGAATCCAAGCAAGGCATTTACGTATTGATCTTTTCTTTGCTTTCCCAGCTTCAACCCTCTTTTTTTAATCTCGGCAAGCACAAGCCTGAAATGCCCCCATTCTTCTGTTACGATAGGCGCTAGTATTTGAACCAATTTTTCGTGCGTTGCATATCGCTGAATAATGCTGATGCAGGTGATGGCAGCTTTCTGTTCACAAAAGGCATGGTCGGTTAAAATCTCCTCCAGTGAAATGGCCGCCAGATCCACCCATCGGGGATCAGTGGGCAGGGCAAGACCTAAAATACTTCTGGCATCAGCCGACAATTCCATGCTCAAATCTAAACATTTGATTGAAAATCAATTTAAAATGAAGTTGGTGGGGCTAAAAAAATCCTTTCTATTTCCTTGTTCATCAACGGAATATTTCTAACTTTGCGCCCCTGATGTCGGATGAATCGGCTAATCGGATGAAAAATTAAAACTTTAAAGATGCCTCTTACAAAAGAAAAGAAAGCAAGCATTGTAACTCAATTTGCAGGATCTGCAAAAAACACAGGTTCCATCGAGGGCCAAATTGCACTCCTTACAGAACGTATTACACACATTAGTGGTCACTTACAGGCCAACAAAAAGGACTTCTCGACCCATCGTGGATTAATGCAATTAGTTGGAAAGCGTAAGCGCTTATTGAACTATTTGCAAAAGCACAACTTGACTGGCTATCGCCAATTGATTGAGAAGTTGGGAATCCGTAAATAAATCATTCACTGGTTAGTTTTAGTTTTTGCCAATATCCGCTCGGTATTGGCAAATCCGTTTAAAGACATTCCCTCTTTTTAGAAAAAAGGAATGTTTTTGCTAACCCATAAAAAATTTTATATGTTAAAACAACCAATTCGTACCACTTTCAAAATAAGTGAAGGGCGTGAAGTTACCCTGGAAACAGGACGTTTAGCACGTCAAGCTGATGGCGCGGTAACCGTAAGCATGGGAAACTGTGTGATTTTAGCCACCGCTGTAGCCAATAAAGAACCAAAAGAAGGTCAAAGTTTTTTCCCTTTGACAGTAGATTATCAGGAAAAGTTTGCCGCAGCAGGACGTATTCCTGGTTCCTTTTTTAAGCGTGAGGCTAAACTTAATGATTACGAAATATTGACCAGTCGATTAATTGATCGTGCGTTACGTCCACTTTTTCCTGAAGATTATTTCTGCGATGTACAGGTATTAGTAACACTGGTTTCCAGTGATCCAGAAATCATGCCGGATGCCTTGGCCTGTTTAGCTGCTTCAGCAGCATTAGCTGTTTCAGATATTCCAATTAAGGAAGTGATCTCTGAAGTACGTGTTTCAAGAGTTAATGGTGAATTTATCATCAACCCCACTCGTACACAAATGGAAAGTTCAGATATGGACTTTATTATTGCGGCTACAGAAAAGAACTTGATGATGGTGGAGGGAGAAGCGCAAGAGTGTAGTGAGGAAGACTTGTGTAAAGTGTTGGAATTAGCGCATGATGCGATTCGAATTCAGATTAAAGCGCAGCAAGAGTTAGGTAAATTAGCTGGAGTTACTGAAAAAAGAACATACACAAAGCCTGCTTCAGATACAGCGCTACGTGATAAGATTTATGCTTTTGCGCAACCTAAAGTATATGAGGTAGCCAAAGGTGCTTTTAGTAAACACGAACGGAGTGAGCGTTTTGATGCTATTAAGCAAGAATTAATGGCTTACCTCAAGCAGGAGGCTGGTCTTGCTGAAACGGATAGCCTGCCAGATCTTACAAAAAAATTAGCCTCCACTTATTACGGCGATCTACAATATGATGTAGTGCGTGATATGATTTTGGATGAACGTGTACGTCTGGATGGAAGGGCATTAGAAACCGTACGTCCGTTGGATATGGAAGTAGATGTACTTCCATCACCCCACGGTTCATCATTGTTTACGCGTGGTGAAACACAATCCTTAACCACCGTAACCCTAGGAACTCCTTTAGATGAACTATTAGTGGAGAGTGCAGCAAAGTCCGTGGATTCAAAATTTTATTTGCATTATAATTTCCCTCCTTTTTCCACTGGTGAAGTAAAAATGATGCGTGGGCAAAGTCGTCGTGAGGTAGGGCATGGAAATTTAGCTCAGCGATCTTTGAAGCAAATGATGCCATCTGGCGATTTCCCCTACACAGTTCGTGTGGTAAGTGATATCCTCGAATCTAATGGATCTTCCTCTATGGCTACTGTTTGCGCGGGTTCACTCGCCTTGATGGATGCAGGTATTGGAGTTCCTAAGCACGTATCGGGTGTTGCAATGGGACTGATCACAAAGGGTGATAAATATGCAATTTTAACCGATATACTCGGAGATGAAGATCATTTGGGGGACATGGATTTTAAAGTAACTGGAACCAGAGACGGAATTTGTGGGGTTCAAATGGATATTAAGGTTGATGGACTTAAGATGGAGGTGATGCGTCAGGCGCTTGATCAAGCTCGCCGCGGTCGTTTACATATTCTGGATGCCATGTATGCCTGCATCCCAGCAGCAAGAGCCGATGTGAAACCTCATGCGCCTCGAATGGTTAAGTTGTTTATTGACAAAGAATTTATTGGTGCTGTGATCGGGCCTGGTGGAAAAGTGATCCAGGAAATTCAACGAGAAACTGGAACCACTATTAATCTTGAGGAGGTTAATAACCGTGGAGAGGTTAGTATTTTTAGTACTAACAAAGAAAGCGTGGATAAAGCCGTTGCTTGGATCAAGGGTATTGTTGCTGTTCCTCAGATTGGAGATACCTATGATGCGGTGGTTAAATCAATCATGCCTTTTGGTGCTTTTGTAGAGTTTTTACCCGGAAAACAAGGGTTGGTACATATCAGTGAAGTGAGCTGGAAAAGACTGGAAACATTGGATGGTCTTGTAAAGGAAGGAGACCCCATGAAAGTGAAATTGATTGGTACAGATCCGAAGTCAGGTAAATTTAAATTATCTAGAAAAGCATTACTTCCTAAACCGGAGCGAACTGCTTCCGATTCAGGAGATGCAAATGAATAAACTAAATGACCCGAAAGGGTCATTTTTTTATGGAAGCATACATTGAGATTACCATCGATATTGCCGGGCAAGAGCAGTCCTCACTACTCATTGCCTCATTGACAGTTCAGGGTTACACGGGATTCATAGAAGAACAATCCTGCCTCAAAGCCTATATACCCTCCACTGAATTTCAGCCTTCCATAATAAAGGAAGTCTGCGATGAGCATGCTTGTCAATATACTGTTAACTCAATTGCGCCTGCCAATTGGAATGAAAGCTGGGAAACTTCTTTTAAGCCGGTTTGTGTAGGGGATTTTGCAGCCATTCGGGCAACTTTTCATCCTCCGGTAACAGGTGTATTGCATGAAATACTCATCAATCCTAAGATGAGTTTTGGCACCGGCCATCATGCTACTACTTATTTAATGATTCAGCAAATGCAAGGGCTTGATTTGTTGCACAAAAAAATATTTGATTTTGGCACAGGAACAGGGGTGCTCGCAATATTGGCCAGCAGGATGGGGGCCTCCTCTATTTTAGCAATTGATAATGATACCTGGAGTATAGAGAATGCAAAAGAAAATTTCACACTGAATCAAGCGTCTGCAATTGAATTAAAACTGGCTGATTATCCACCTGCGCAGCAGCTATTTGATATTATTCTGGCTAACATCAATCGTTCTGTATTGTTAAAATTCATGCCTACGCTATCCAACTCATTGCTACCCGCTGGTTATTTATTAGTGAGCGGATTGTTGGAGGAGGATCTTTCGTTATTGCTTGAAGCTGCAGCGAATGCACAACTTACGCTTGTGAATGTTGTAAAAAAGGAGGGCTGGTTAGCAGTTTTGTTTAACAAAACAGGGTAGTATATTCATCTACTTTTGAAGGTGTTATCGAATTATTATATTTTTGATTACCTCTTAAAGCATGAATGAGCTGCTCCTCATCTTATTAGCCTACTTGATTGGTAGTGTATCCACTTCAGTGTGGGTAAGTAAGCGCTTTTTCAATATCGATATCCGTGATTATGGCAGTGGAAGTGCGGGGGCTACAAATGTGTATCGCATTTTAGGCTCTCGATGGGGAACTTTTGTAATGATCATGGACATGCTAAAAGGGGTACTTGCAGTTCAATTGGCTTGGTTACTACCTGAATACCTTGATTCGGAAATTCAGTTTCAGAACTTGCAGACAGGGCTTGGTATGGCAGCGGTATTGGGGCATATTTTCCCAATTTGGGCTGAGTTTAGAGGTGGGAAAGGTGTTGCTACTGTTTTTGGGATGGTACTTGGAATTTCGCCTATCACGGCTGTAAGCTGTGCAGGCATATTTTTATTAGTATTGTACCTTACCCGGTTCGTTTCATTAAGCTCTATTTTAGCAAGTATTGCGTTCCCGATTTTTATCCTGGTTGTATTTAATGTAGAGAATCCATTATACCGCGTATTTGCTATTGCCGTTGCTTTTATTGTAATTCTCACGCATCATAAAAATATCGGAAGACTACTTAGGGGTGAAGAATCAAAGGCTTCTATTTTAAAGGGCAGGGATCGAAAAAGACAAGAACGTCTTGAAAGAAAAAGACAGGAAAGGGCATAGTGTCTAAGAGCCTGTAATTCAATTTATTATATTTTTAGTATTTTATTATTCTTTTATACACTCTCGATTTACCGGGTAAATCCGTCATTTTTTGGTAACTTTACAGCCCTCTTAAAGTTTACCTATGTCCCAGTCCCTCTTTGAAAAATTACAACTGAACGACGAGAAAAACTTACTGATTCAGGGATTGCCTTCCTCAATCGAAAAACAATTCAGCAAGCTTTCATTCGCTAAGAATGTGACTCCATTGCTTAAAAGTCGAAAAATTGATTTTGCATTAATTTTTGCTGTAAATGAAGTGCAACTAAATGGTATTCTAAGAGATGTAATGCCTTCCTTAAAGGAAAATTCTAAGTTTTGGGTCGCTTATCCGAAAACCACATCAAAAATCGTAACTGACCTCAATCGGGAATCTAGTTGGAATCAACTGACGGGAGGGGGGTATGAAAGTATAGACAGAATTGAATTAGATCATGTTTGGAGCGCTCTTCGCTTTACT
>BJGL01000010.1 GCA_014190475.1 Bacteroidota bacterium | reverse complement strand
GTGAGCAGCAGGCGCATACCGTATTTACCTCAGATGAAAATAAAGCCAAGGCACTGCGTGAGTTGGGTTTTGGTACTGTGTTGAGTCATATTCGTGATGGAATTGCACGTGGTACCGGTACCTTGGTAACACTCGCCAACGAAAAAGAAAACCTGCTTATTTTAAAAGACAAAGCAGCAGCACACTACTCATTCAACAAAGGAAGCTCTACCCAGAGTTACCCAAGCTCTATGATGGGAAACATTTCCTTGCTTCGTCAAACGTATCTCGATGCACAATGGTATAAGTCACAGCCGCAAGAAGAAGGGTATAATCTTACCTTGAAAACCTGGAACGATAACCAATCTTTACCCCAGATTTTTGAAGCCAATGATAAATGGAATGATTTACGAGCCTATCGAATTGGAAAAGAATTTGGTGTGCAATACATTTTAAAAGCGGGACAAAATGAATACCAACGTATCAGTGAAATGAAAATCACAGGTACATCCTTTATTCTTCCTTTGAATTTTCCAGCTGCGCAAGATGTGGAAGATCCAGCCGAAGCTCGATTTGTGGCACTCAATGATATGAAGCATTGGGAGTTGGCCCCTTCTCAACCCGCAGCTTTTGAAAAAGCAGGAATTCCCTTTGCATTGACCACAGCAGATTTGTCTAGTGTAAGCCAGTTTGCGCGCAACTTGCAAAAGGCCAAAGAGTATGGACTTTCTGATAATAGAATTATGGATGCCCTAACTAAAACGCCTGCAGAAATGCTAGGCGTGTATGATAAGGTAGGTAGTTTGGATAAGGGTAAATTGGCTAATTTTTTAATCACAACAGGTCCTTTATTCCAAGATAAAACGACTTTATTACAGAATTGGATTCAAGGGATTAAATACACCATCAAAGAAGACGCTGGAAATGTAGCAGGCACTTATCAGTTAGTGGTCACCACACAAACTGGTAAAGAAAATTACACGTTAGAGGTTAAGTCTGCTGGTGCAGCAACCTTGTATGCAAAAGATACGTTACTCTCACGCTTTAGCTTTGACGGCAAGCAGTTGAAAATTTATTATGCACCCGCTCCGGTCAGACAACGTCCAATGTTGGACAGTGCACGTACGCGTGGCGCGGGTATGGGAGGACGTTTTCCAGGTATGGCAGAGCAGTCTCTACCGCTCACGGCTACACGGCTCAGCGGTGTTTCCAATGGTAGTGAGTGGAATGGAGTAGGAACAGATTCATTGGGAAATCCTTTAACCTGGACGGCCACACTTGTTAAACAAGGTACAATCACTATTGATAGTGTTCGTAGAAAAGAGTTGCCTGCCGTAGGTAAAGTGGTTTATCCTTTCTTGCCTTTTGGTTGGGAAGAAGGGCAACAGCCTAAAACTGAAACCATCCTGATTCGAAATGCAACAGTTTGGACCAATGAAGCACAAGGCATTATCAAGAATGCTGATGTATTATTAAAAGATGGGAAAATTGCAGCAGTTGGCCAAGGTATTTCTGCGCCCGCTGAAGCAAAAGTAATTGATGGTACAGGGAAGCATGTTACAGCCGGTATAATTGATGAACATTCACATATTGCCGCTGCCTCAATCAATGAAGGGGGACAGTCGGTAACATCTGAGGTGCGCATCAGCGATAATTTAAATCCGGATGATATCAATATCTATCGTCAGCTCAGCGGAGGGGTTACCACTTCACATATCTTACATGGATCTGCCAATGTGATCGGTGGACAGACCCAATTGATCAAATTGCGTTGGGGTGCCAATGATGATGGATTAAAGTTCAATAACTGGCCGGGTCAAATCAAGTTTGCCTTGGGAGAGAATGTAAAACGTTCTGCCTCACCCAACGGAAACAACCGGTATCCTGATACGCGGATGGGCGTTGAGCAGGTGTTAGTGGATGCGTTTACGCGTGCAAAGGATTATCAAAAACAATGGCAGGAATACGAAACTGCACGTAAGGCTTATGAGACAAGCAAGAATAAAAAATTATTGACCGCTCCAGTTGCGCCTCGTCGAGATTTAGAGTTGGATGCATTGGTAGAGATTCTGGAGAAGCGTCGATTTATCACTTGTCACTCTTATGTACAAAGTGAAATCAATGGTGCCATGGAAGTAGCGAATAAAATGGGCTATACGGTGAACACGTTTACGCATATCCTCGAAGGTTACAAAGTAGCTGATAAAATGAAAGAACATGGCTCGTTTGCCTCCACCTTCTCTGACTGGTGGGCTTATAAAATGGAAGTAGAAGATGCTATTCCTTATAATGCGGCTATCATGCACAAGGTTGGTTTAACAGTTGCCATCAACTCTGATGATGCAGAGATGGCGCGTCGATTAAATCAGGAAGCTGCCAAAGTGGTAAAGTATGGAGGAGTTACTGAAGAAGAAGCACTCAAGATGGTTACCCTCAACCCGGCTAAAATGCTACATGTGGCGGATCGAGTGGGAAGTTTATTGCCTGGCAAAGATGCGGACGTGGTGGTATGGAGTGATCATCCCTTGAGTATCTATGCCAAATCACTTTATACAATCGTGGATGGCGCCATCTATTTTGATCGTGTGAAAGATGAGGAAATGCAACAAAAAGTTGATCAGGAAAGAACGCGTCTGGTTCGTAAAATGAATGGAGAAAAAAGAAGTGGTGCGCCGGTTATTCCTGCGCAGCCCAGTTATCAGCTAATGCACAGTTGTCATGATCACGGGCACAACCACGGTTTATTGGTAATTGATATTGAATAATTGAAATCGAAAAAAGCACTCTTATGCAAAAGATAATTTTTAGCGCTTTATTGACGGCCTCCTTATCGCTCTTACAGGCTCAGGAAACTGTACTGCCTGCCAAAGAACAGAAGGGAAGTTTTTACTTGACCAATGCCACCATTCATATTGGGAATGGTAAAGTAATACAAAAAGGTACCATCAAAGTTACCAATGGTAAGATCGAGGCAGTAGGGGATAATATTGCCGTTCCTGCCGGCGCAGATAACGTTACTGATTTGAAAGGGCAGGATCTGTATCCCGGTTTGATTCTCCCTACCAGCACCCTAGGTCTCATTGAAATTAGTTCAGTGCGGGCCACACAGGACGCGCGTGAAATTGGTGAGATGAACCCCAGTGTTCGTTCTATTGTTGCTTATAATTCTGATTCCAAAGTAATCAATACGCTTCGCTCCAATGGGATTTTATTAGCCAATGTAGTGCCACAAGGAAATTTTGTAGCAGGCACCTCCTCTGTTGTTCAATTAGATGCATGGAATTGGGAAGATGCGGCCTATAAAACAGATGCTGGCCTACATGTATACATGCCTTCCTTACTACCTCGCCCCAGTTTTGGTGGTCGTGGTGGAGGAGGGGGATTTGGCATGGGAAATTTTGGAGGTCAGGGTGGCGATCCAGTGAAAGAAGGCCTGGAGAAAATGGAAGGATTAAAAACATTTTTCAGAGAGGCAAAAGCTTATCAGCAACTGACGGATCGAAAAGCAACTAATTTAAAATTTGAAGCGGTTAAAGATTTGTTTGAGAAGAAGCAGAAGTTGTATATGCATGCTACGACGGCCAAACAAATTTTAGTGGCACTTGATTTTGTAAAAGAGTTTGGATTTGATATGGTGATTGTGGGCGGAAGCGAGAGTTATCAGGTAGCTGATCTGCTCAAGCAGCACGATGTTTCTGTAATCTTACAACAGCCGCATAGTTTGCCTACTGCTGGGGACGATGATGTGGATCAGCCTTATAAGACTGCGGCGCAGTTAAAGAAAGCAGGCGTATTATTCTCTATCTCTGATGATGATAGTCAAACGCGTGGAAGAAATTTAGCTTTTAACGCAGGCACTGCTGCTGCTTATGGATTAGATAAGGAAGAGGCTTTGGCTGCCATCACACTTAATGCTGCTAGAATCATGGGAGTAGCGGACAAGACAGGTAGTATCGAGGTGGGGAAAGATGCAAACATTGTGGTAAGCAGTGGTGATCTGTTAGACATGCGTAACAGCAACGTGACTGCAGCTTATATCCAGGGACGCAAAATCGATCTCACAGACAAACATAAATTGTTGAACGATCGTTTTGAACAGAAATACGAACTAAAAGCGCCTCGGAAGGGTTTTTGATTATAGGTCTCTTCCGTGACACTGCTTGAACTTCTTGCCGCTTCCACAGGGGCAAGGATCGTTTCGTCCAATCTTGGGTCCAGCAGTGACAGGAGCCGGCTTATCTTGCTCATTGGCGGCATAATCCTGACCTGCAGTATCAATCTCTTCTTTGTTGGCGCGCATACGACTCATGTCCGTACGTTGTTGACGACCTTCCCGTAATCCAGCTTCCTGTTGTTGCGCCGGTAGGGTAGCATGACAAAGGAAGTTGACGATATTTCGGTTGACATCTGCATTCATGTTACGGAACAGCTGATAAGCCTCCATTTTGTAGATGACAAGTGGATCTTTCTGTTCGAGATAGGCAGTTTGAACACTTTGCTTTAAATCGTCCATAGCCCGTAAATGTTCTTTCCAGTTCTCATCAATTACAGCGAGTGTAACGGATCGTTCTAATGCTTGGGATAGTTCAGCTCCATTTGAGTCCAGTGTTTTTGCCAAATTGGCTAGCACATTGTAACCTTTTCGACCATCGGTGAAGGGAACAATTACATTTTCAATATTAGCACCCTGCGTCAACCGAATATTTTTGAAAACTGGGATGGCCTGCTTTTCTACCTCTTGTTTATGACGCGTGTAGCTTGCAATGGCTTCCTGATACAGGCGATCAATGAGTTTTGATTCGTCGGATTTTAATAATTCTTCTTGGGTAATGGAAGTATCCAGGCCAAAGTTTAAAATACAGGCCATCTTAAATCCATCGTAGTCCTCCTGTTCACGGAATGAAGTAACTAATCCTTCTGCCTGTGCGGAAAAAGCTCCGTCGATATCCAAAGCAAGACGTTCTCCAAATAAAGCATGATTACGACGCTTATAAACTGCATTTCGTTGCATGTTCATTACATCATCATACTCCAATAATCTTTTACGTATCCCGAAATTATTTTCCTCTACTTTTTTCTGTGCTCGCTGGATGCTGTTGCTAATCATGCTGTGTTGGATCACATCCCCTTCTTTATATCCCAGCTTATCCATTAATCCTGCAATCCTGTCGCTACCAAACATTCGCATTAAGTCATCCTCCAGCGAAACGTAGAACTGACTGGAACCAGGATCTCCCTGACGACCCGCACGACCTCGTAATTGTCTATCTACACGGCGGCTCTCATGTCTTTCTGTGCCAATGATGGCTAATCCACCAGCCTCTTTTACACCAGGGCCGAGCTTAATATCCGTACCTCTACCTGCCATGTTGGTAGCGATGGTAACAGCACCGGCTAATCCAGCTTCCGCCACTACCTGCGCCTCTCGGGCATGTTGTTTGGCATTAAGTACGTTGTGTGGAATTTTCTTTTGTTGCAGCATCCGACCTAACAACTCACTCACCTCAACTGAAGTGGTACCTACCAGACATGGTCGTCCTGCATTTCTCAAGGATTCTATTTCGTCAATAACAGCTTTGAATTTCTCTCGCTTTGTTTTGTAGACCAAATCATCGCGGTCGTCGCGAATCATATTCAAATTAGTAGGGATACTAACCACATCCAACTTGTAGATACTCCACAATTCCGCAGCTTCTGTTTCCGCTGTACCCGTCATACCCGCTAACTTGTGGTACATTCTGAAATAATTCTGTAGGGTAATGGTGGCATAAGTCTGTGTGGCCGCCTCAATCTTTACATTTTCTTTTGCTTCCAAAGCTTGATGCAGTCCGTCACTGTAACGACGGCCCTCCATGATACGACCTGTTTGTTCGTCCACAATCTTAATCGCACCATCCATGATTACGTATTCTACATCTTTTGCAAAAAGGGTGTAAGCTTTTAGCAATTGTTGAACGGTGTGTATACGATCAGCCTTTTGGGCATATTCGTTTAGTGTAGCTTCTTTGAGCTGCATCTTTTCTTCGGCACTCGCTTCACTTTTTTCAACTTCTGACAAACGAACTCCAATATCCGGTAATACAAAAAATTCTGGATCCTCTCCGCTACGTGTGATAGCCGCTAAGCCTTTGTCGGTCAAGTCGACTGAATTGTTCTTTTCATCAATGTGAAACAATAACTCTTCATCTACCTGTGGCATGTATCGTTGCTGATCCTGTAAGTAATAATTTTCTGCCTTTTGCAGAAGCACTTTAATTCCGGGTTCACTGAGGTATTTAATAACCGGACCATACTTAGGCAAACCGCGATGAGCACGGAATAAATATAGACCACCGGTTTTAGGGTCGTCCTGTCCAGCGGTAATTAGACGTTTAGCTTCGTTGAGGCAATTACGAACAATTTTTTCTTGTTCAACTACTAATTGCTGGATACGTGGTTTGTGGATATGATATTGTTGATCGTCGCCCTTTGCTACAGGTCCAGATATGATCAGCGGTGTACGAGCATCATCGATTAACACCGAGTCAACCTCATCCACCATGGCAAAATGGTGTTTACGCTGAACCATCTCCTCCGGGCTATGCACCATATTATCCCGCAGATAGTCAAATCCAAACTCATTGTTGGTACCGTAGGTAATATCAGCTGCATAGGCTTTCCTACGCTCCTCAGAATTCGGTTGATGTTTATCGATACAATCCACGGTTATTCCCAGCCACTCAAAAAGAGGGCCATTCCATTCCTGATCTCGTTTTGCTAGATAGTCATTGACTGTTACTAGGTGAACACCTTCCCCTGGCAATGCATTTAAGTAAGCGGGAAGGGTAGAAACAAGAGTTTTTCCCTCACCGGTGGCCATCTCAGCAATTTTACCCTGGTGTAGGACAATACCACCAATTAGCTGTACATCATAATGCACCATGTTCCAGGTAATTGTAGCACCGGCTGCAGTCCAACTGTTGTTAAAAATAGATTGTTCGCCTTCTATTCTAACATAGTCACGTTTTACGCTGAGATCTTTATCCAGTGAAGTAGCCGTGGCTACTATCTCTTTGTTTTCTTTAAATCGACGTGCGGTCTCTTTGATAACTGCAAAAGCCTCTGGCAGTAGCTCTTCCAAGATAACCTCAATCTCTTTGTTCCTTTGTTTGCGAAGACGGTCCACCTCTTGGTAAATAGCATCTTTTCCACTGAGGTCTTCAGGTGGAAGATTTTCCGCAGCTTGGTTTTGTGTAGCAATTTGTTCGTCAATTCCAAGCAGGTGCGTTTTGATACGGGACCGGAATTCTGCGGTCTTGCCACGTAACTGGTCATTACTAAGCTGCTGGTATTGTGCAAAGAAGCTATTAATAGCAGCTACCTGCGGTTGAACTTTCTTAACGTCTTTTTCAGATTTGCTGCCGCCAAATATTTTGGAGATATATCCAAGCATAAGGCGGCAAATATAAGCCAAAAAAAACCCTAAATTTGCACCCCAAACAAGCGTACATGGCAGGCCAGCTCAAAGAAGTCAGAAACCGAATAAAATCAGTACAAAGTACCCAGCAAATCACCAAGGCAATGAAAATGGTAAGTGCGGCTAAACTTCGCCGTGCCCAGGACGCGATTCTTCAAATGCGTCCCTATGCCCAGAAGCTGCAGGACATGTTGTCTAACATTGTAAGTGCCAGTGAGGCGGGTTCCGAGATGGCACTAGCGGCGGAGCGTCCAGTAGAGAAAGTGTTACTGATTGTAATCAGTAGCGATCGTGGTTTGGCGGGTGCATTTAATGCCAATGTGGTAAAATTGACCAAGAGCACCATTGCTGAAAAGTATGCAGACCAGGCCAAAAATGGTAATGTAACCATCTGGAATATTGGAAAGAAGGCTTACGAAAATCTTACGAAGTCCAACTTTAAAACAGATGCCACATTTAAGGATATCTTCCTACAGTTGAGCTTTGAAAAGGTGCAAGAGGCAGCAGCTGCAGCACGTCAGGCATTCCTCAATAAAGAATTTGATGTGGTAGAAATTATTTACAGTCAGTTTAAAAATGCGGCCACACAACGTTTTGTCGCTGAACGCTATTTACCAATTCCTCGAGCAGAGAAAAAGGAAGGCAGCACTCAAGCTGATTTCATTTTTGATCCTGAAAAGAACACGCTCGTTGCAGAGCTGATGCCCCGTATTTTAAATACCCAGCTATACAAAGCGGTACTTGACTCTAACGCTTCTGAACATGGTGCCAGGATGACGGCCATGGATAAGGCTAGTGAGAACGCAAATGAAATGTTGCGCTCACTGAAGATCTCCTACAACCGTGCACGACAGGCCGCAATTACTACCGAGTTAACGGAAATCGTTAGTGGAGCCGCTGCTTTGCAGGGTTGATAAGGCTGTGTACAATTTTCTGTTAGCCCTATTCTGCTTCTTTGTATTTTCAAGTTTCTAATCATGCCTGAAATTTCAACCTTATTGCCTCATGTTGAGGCCCTGATATTTGCAAGTGATCGTCCTTTGACAACGCTTGAGCTAACGGATTACGTAAACAACGCGCTTGGATTTTTGGAGGACAGGGCAACCTTGGACCAGATAGAAGCTGCTTTGAACGGAATTACCGAAAAATATGCATCGGACTTTTACCCATTTGAAGTAGTGCAGAGTGGCGGAGGTTGGCAGTTCCTTTCTAAAAAGGACTATCATCGGACTATTGCCCAAATAAATGGAGATAAGTTTTTAAAAAGACTTACTACTGCTTCATTGGAAACCCTGGCAATTATTGCCTACAAGCAACCGGTTACGAAGGGAGAAATTGAAGCTATTCGCGGAGTAAGCTCCGACTATGCTGTCCAAAAATTATTGGAAAAGGAATTGATTGTAATTGCAGGTCGTAACGAGAAGTTGCCCGGTCATCCCTTGGTCTATGCAACTTCAAGAAGCTTTATGGACTATTTTGGTATCAACTCTTCGGACGATCTTCCAAAAATCCGTGAAGTATTGGCTGAGCAATTGGTTGCGCCGACTATTGTGCAGGATGAAGTAATTACTGAATCGCCTGCTGACGAAAGTCAAGAGGACTGATCTTGTTATCTTCGTTTCATGTTTTCCCACCTTGCTCCGGAAATACGCATAGAAGCCGCCCGTAAATTCGGCACTCCTCTCTATTTGTACCACGCTGATCGTATTCGTTTTCAGTACGAAAGTCTACAGCAAGCCTTTTCTAATTGTGATGTACGTTTTTTTTATGCGGCTAAAGCGCTCACTAATCTTCACGTCTTACGATATGTTTATTCCTTAGGTTGCGCTGTAGATTGTAGTTCCATTAATGAAATCAAATTAGCCCGTAAGGCCGGTGTTCCCAACAACAATATATTATATACCTCTAACAGTATTCATTTTTCAGAAATCGAAGAAGCCGTTGGGTTGGGTGCGTTTGTGAATGTTGACAGTTTATCTGCCCTTGAAAAATTTGGGAAGCGATTTGGTAGTTCGTATCCGGTGGGAATACGGCTTCGTCCTAACATCATGGCTGGCGGTAACCTAAAAATTTCAACGGGGCATGCGGCTAGTAAGTTTGGTATACCGGTTGAACAACTAAATCAAGTACATGCGCTAATCTCAGCCTATAAAATTCAGGTACATACGTTACACATCCACACCGGCAGTGAAATCAAGGATGCCGACGTCTTTGTACAAGGTGTTCGTCTTTTATTAGACATTGTAGCTGACTTTCCGGATGTACGTATTATTGATCTGGGCGGTGGCTTTAAAGTCCCATATTATCCCGGTGAAAAAGGAACTGATATTCATGCGGTGGGTAAAGCAGTAGCAGAACTTTTCACGGCCTACCAGCAAAAAACCGGACGTAAGTTGCAAGTGTGGTTTGAGCCCGGAAAATATATGGTTTGCGAAGCGGGTTATCTGCTTACTACGGTGAATGTGATCAAGGAAAATGAAACGCTGACTTTTGCAGGCGTTGATACTGGACTAAATCAATTGATACGTCCGATGTTTTACGAGGCTTATCATCATATTGAAAACTTAACCAATCCTTCGGCCCCTGTTAAAACCTATCAAGTTGTTGGAAATATTTGTGAGACGGATACCTTGGGTGCTGATCGGGAACTACCTACGATTCGCGAAGGAGATTTATTGTCCATTCAAAATGCCGGGGCTTATGGTTTTGAAATGGCTTCTCAATACAACGCAAGGTTTCGTCCTGCTGAGGTATTTTATAAAGATGGTTCATTACAATTGATTCGTCGAAGGGAAACGCTTGATGATTTATTACGAACACAAGAAGGGTTTTAAGTTAAGTATGGAAGCTTTTTTTAAATTAATTCGCAACCCTTTTTTATTTCGGTTCTTCCTGTTAACCCGTTTACCCGCTGCTTTTTTAGCAGGCCTGCGCTTGGAACTGATCACTCCCAGTCGTGCCATAGTAAAATTGAGGTATCAGTTCTTGACAAAAAATCCTTTTCGTTCTACCTATTTTGCCTGTTTAGGAATGGCTGCAGAGATGAGTACAGGCCTCTTGGCTATGGCTCATTTGTATCAACGCAAACCCGCAATTTCCATGTTGGTAATTCGAATTGAGAGTCAATTTTTCAAAAAAGCAACAGGTGTAACTCGTTTCACCTGTGAGCAAGGGATGGAATTACAGGAGGCCATACAAAAGGCGTACGAAACAGGCGAGTCCGTTGAACTTCCCGTGGTTTCATCGGGGTATAACGAGCAAGGTATAGAGGTGGCTCGTTTTTTGATCACCTGGTCCTTTAAGAGAAAAGCCTAAATTACCAGTCATATTCGTTTTGTATGAAAATCTCCTTTCATGGTGCGGCAAGAACCGTAACCGGTTCAAAGCATTTGCTTGAACTTTCCTCCGGAAAAAAAATTTTATTAGACTGTGGTCTCTTTCAAGGGATGGGAAAGGAAACCAATGCCTTGAATCGTCATTTTGGTTTTGATCCATCGACCATTGATGTAATGGTGCTTAGTCATGCACATATTGATCATGCAGGCTTAATTCCAAAGTTGGTCGAGGAAGGATTTCGAGGAAAAATTTGGTGTACCCCTGCTACGAAGGAGTTAGCGATGGTGCTACTCGAGGATTCTGCACAAATCCAGGAGGATGATATTCGGTACGTTAATAAAAGAAGGAAGCAGCAAAATCAACCCTTGTTGTATCCTCTCTATACCAAAGAGCAAGCACAAGCTTCATTTAGTTGTTTTGAGACAGCCGAATATGGCAGTTGGACTTCCATTATGGAAGGAGTGGAGCTGCAATTCACCGACGCTGGCCACATTATTGGGAGTGCCGCAGTTCACTTAAAGATCCACGAGAAAGGGGAAACCCGGCGTTTAACTTTTAGCGGGGATATTGGTCGTTATCGAGATGCTATTTTGCGATCCCCTGCTTCGTTCTCGCAGGCTGAGATTATTTTGTTGGAGTCTACCTACGGCAACAGGCTTCATCCGCTGCATCAGTCAACCCCTGATTTATTATTGGAGTGGATTGATAAGATTTGTATCCGTAAAAAAGGAAAGTTGATCCTTGCCGCTTTTAGTGTAGGACGAACCCAGGAACTACTATTTCAGTTAAATCAGCTGGATCTTGAGAACCGTCTCCCACCTGTCCCCATTTATGTGGATAGTCCATTAAGTGTGGAGGCGACTGAATTGGTTAAAAAATATCCCAACTACTTTAATAAGAGTATTCAAAAAATAATGGAAAGCGACTTGGATCCTTTTGACTTTTCTTCGTTGCGATACATCAAAACAGTGGAGGAATCGAAACAGTTGAATTTTATAGATGGTCCGATGGTGATCATTTCAGCAAGTGGCATGGCCGATGCCGGCAGAGTCAAACATCATATTAGTAATAATATTGAAAACTCGCGCAATGGGATATTGTTTACAGGCTATTGTGAGCCTCGTTCACTTGGAGGGCGCTTGCTGTCTGGCATGTCAGAAGTAAGCATTTTTGGTGTGGCGCATGAGGTCCACGCCTCAGTTGGTCTTATCCCCAGCATGAGTGCCCATGGAGATTACGAGGATCTTTGTCAGTGGCTTTCAGATCAAGTTCCTGGGGAGGTAAGGCACTTATTTTTAGTGCATGGGGAGTATTCAGTCCAGGTAGACTTTAGGGAGCGGTTGCTCAAGAAGGGCTTTCCATTTGTTGAAATACCAGAAATGCATACTAGTCACGGCTTGGGATAGAAAAAAGAAACCCCTCCGAGCTAATCAGAGGGGTCGAATTTCATAAATGATAAGGGTAATCGCTAATGGGTGGGTCCCGATAATTGGACAATTGCAAATCTATCTACTGGTCACTTCTTTTTAATTGAATTAAGTAATGGAACTGGTTAAGTTACAGGTTATTTCCTATATTTAGGTACTGATTTTATTTTTAACAAACAGGTTAATAACCAATTAGTTTGCTGAAAATCAATACTATAAGGAATTTACTAGTCTTAGTGTTTCTGCATATGTCTATCCAGTTAGTTGGACAGCGGCAAATAGGACCTGATTCAGTATTCTATGTGTATAGTAGCCCATTCTTTAAAGAATTACTATCAAAACCCACACGTTCTTTCACTTTTGAAGCCGGTACTTTAAGCCTAATCTCTTCATTTGATCCTTCAGTTTTTAAAATGAACAGTGGAGAGTTTATCAAGGTGAAAGATGCTCTTTATTTCCATTTTCATAACTCTGGACGACTTTTCAAGTATAACCCAAATAGCGCCTTAACGGACTCTTTAAAGTTTGTTCGATTAGATGCAACCGTAAATGCTAATTATAATATCGGTTCGTTTGTTTTTCAAGTGGGCCAGGATATTTATGAGTATGGGGGCTATGGTTTCTGGAAATCCAATGGGATTGTTCGTCGCTACAATTTTAAAGATCGCGAATGGGATGTTGTGGTGCTTGACCAAGAAATATTTGGACCTGCCTCTGTTTCCTCTGGCTACAGTATTTGGGTAGACTCCAGTGAGAAATATTTATATATCCCTTATCAACGTATCATCAACGATGGAATATCCCGTGTGAATGAGGGGCATTCCAATTTGTTGACTAGCTATCGACTTGATCTTCGAACATTTCAGTGGGAGTATCTTGGAAAGCTCAGTCAGGAGGCATTTGAGCTCGTGCGGGCCCCTTATCGGGCGTTTGCAACGCCTAAAGGGCTTTTTACTGCCTTTACTAGCCGTCTCTATTGGGTTGACTTTGGGACTAATTCCATCAAAATGTTGGCGGACCCCATCCTGTCACAAACATTACAGCGGATTCAACCCTATATGTTATGGTATTGGGACCAAGATAAAATTTATTGGATAAATCCTGCTAGCGGTCGCTACGACTCCCTTTTTGTGGATACTTCTAAATTTAAAATTCACAGCAACCAAATTTGGCGCAAGCCTGTTGAGCTAATTGATTACCTGTGGGTACTACTACTTTTTATTTTTCTTTTTGTTGTAACATATGCCCAGTACAAAAAGAAAAGAAAGTTATTAGCTACCAGTCTTTCGAAAGAAATGGAGGAGTCAAAGCATCCTTTTACGGCCACCGAACTTTCTCTCTTGGAATTATTATTAGCTAAACAACGTCAAAACCAGACGGTGTCTATTCCTGAGATTAATTATGTACTAGGTTTAAAAGACAAGAACCAAGGCATGCAAAAAAAGGTACGCAGTGATATCATTAATCGAATTAATGAGAAATACAGTTTTTTGAGTCAGGAGAAAGTTTCGCTTGTTCAGAACATTCGAAGTGAAACGGATAAGCGTTTCTTTGAGTATCATCTTAATCCTGAACAGCTGGAAATCCTTGTTGAGCTTATATCTTGAGTACTTAAAATGTATTACCTTTACGCCCCCCAAAAGGGGTAGGCCGGGGTAGCTCAGCTGGTTAGAGCATCGGATTCATAACCCGAAGGTCGGCAGTTCAAGTCTGCTCTCCGGTACTAAACAGGACTCTTCGGGATTTTCTTGAAGAGTCCTTGTTTTTTTATCTCCACAAGTGTTTGATATAGTTGAAACTAAATTGGAATCAATACGAAAAGTTGTCAAAAAAAATATGCTCAATCTTTAAAGTCCCTGAATTGGCTTTATAAGCAACATATTTATATGCAATAGAGTTATTTAGGAATTCAGTACGGTATAATTTGCCTTTTTTTCTTGGCGGTACTTTAATTAGGCCAATCATGCAAGTATCATTCATGCTATTTTCTTTAATAATCATTGCTTGATACTTATACATTTTTTTTAGCTTGATGGTTATTAGTCTATCATTGCTAGCATTAATTATACTAACTCGATGTATTTCGGTTGGAGACTTATATTGACAACTTGAGTAAATAAATAGAGTAAGTGCTATTAGTTTTTTCATTGATTTGTCCATTTAATTGTTGTTGAAGAGAGAATTCCATTTAATCCTAGCGGCCAGTCTGGTGATTGAATATGGTTTAATGGTGAAAGATATTTTAACTCCCCGTTGTTTAATTTATCTATAACTGCATTGGCGATACTGTTATTGGACGTTGTCCAGCAATTCCAGCAGTATGAAATGCCAACACTATTGTTGAACATATCCATTTCCCTTTCAAGCTGTAATTCCTGTGGAACTTCACTTTCATGTGCAGTGGCAAAAAGTGTTACAATATCTGAACCCGTAATAGGGTAGGGAAGAATCCTTCCCATAACATCCCTCGTATTAATTGCTTGGAAATATGCGTGCCTGAATGCATCTTTTTTATCATTAAGACCTCGAATTGATCCCATGCGTGAGTCACTCATATCGAATGCCGCTTGAACATTTAAATTAATTATGAAAGCTTGAACAGGGAAAATTACAATAAGGGCCTTTTCGGCTGCTGTGAGCCTTTCATATAGGCTATTTATCCTTGTTATGTCAAGGTTGAAATTTGAGGGGTTATCCAACCAATTTTCATCCATCCACCAAACTAATGATTGGTTTCCAGTAATATCATGGTTGTTTACAAAATTTACATAATCGGACCTTGACATCAAAAAGTCAATATGCTCTTTACAAATTTGTACTGATTGACTTGAAAAGTTTTGGGAAATGTAGCTGTAGAGCGGTGCCTGGTAGTTTGAGTTCTGAAGAAGAAAGGAAGCCTGTGTAGATGTTAGGCTAAGTATATTTATCAAATAAGTCAAGTAATTTGTGGTTGTAGAGGTAGGATTCCACCCTGGTTCACACCCATAGGTAGCTGTTTGTCCTCGTTGGTAGGAAGTGGTTCCGGGGCAAGGACTGGGAGAGCCACCTCCGGAATTGCCAGAGCCTCCGGTTCCTACTGGGTAACTTCCACCTGTTCCTACTGTTGGGCCGCTCCCTCCAACTGGTAATGAGCTTAGATTCCAGAGGACACAGCCGTAATATAGCCGGCACACCCCGTTAGGGCAGCTTAAATAATCACATCCTGAAGGACCTGAGCATGTAGGGGAGGTTGGAGTCGGACATACAACATAATTACCCCAAAGAAGACAATCTCCTCCACTAACCGCTGTATTACCTCTGCCTGTTGGCGAAGAAGATGTGTTTAATATTTTAAGTTTTTTTAGTGTTCCATTTGTTATAAGCGCCTCTGGAAACAGGTTGGTATCTGTAATGTTGAACTCGGTATATCCAAAGGTTCTGTTGTCTAGGAACATGAAAAAGACTGCGTGAGCCTCGGCCGTAGAATCAACAATAGGAGAGCCATGCGTTTTGTATTGATACTCCCAGTCAGAACGATATGCAAATGAGGTGTCGTTTGGATAAACAGAAATAATAAGTGAAGCATTTACATAATTTTGAGAGTCTCTTACAAATGGAATAAAATAGGTAAGTAGCAGTGAGTCCGATGCGCCCCTTCCGCTAACTTCATTTTTTCTTTTAACTGTTATCATTTTTTCCCATCTTGGGAAACCGATAATCTTGGTAGTTTTTTCAACAAAGCTTTTGCTACGGTTTTGCCTGATTAAAAAGTCAACCAGTTTGCCCTCCGTTAAATCCCCAGTCCTGTTAGTAAAGAAAAATTTTCTCTCGAGACTAGATAACTCTTTTTCTGGTGAAGCAACTTGATCTGATTTCTTGCAGGATTGAAACAGCAGGATCAAGAAAAGGATTGCAAAAAGATTAGAATAATTTCTAATAAAAATCTGCATCGTAGGATAGGTTTTGGAGGGTGTAAATTAAAATATTTTCGGTTTTTCCAAAGTGTGAAAAATTATTTTTCTATTACTAATTCCTCAAGCGTGTGCTTTTCGTAAAGAGCTAAATATCAATCAGTAAAATCAAGAAGATCATCAATAAGAAAGTTAGATAATCGTCCTATCCCCGGTACTGTTATTTTTGAAAATAATAGGAAAGGCCCTGGATGTTGATCCGGGGCCTTTTAATTCCTTTTAATCTTCTAAAGTTTCTAACGATAAAAGCATCCAAATAGAACAGGAGGTATGTCCTGAGTTTCCCATCGCTTTTTCCAGTGACTTAAATCCAAGCCTGTTGTAAAAATCTACCGCTTTAGAAAATTGTGGCATGCTTTCTAGGTATAATTTTTCATAGCCCATTTCTTTTGCTGACGCTATACTTTTTTTGATTAATTGTTTTCCTATCCCAAATCCACGCGCGTTAGGGCTTATATAGAATTTTACAAGTTCAGCTGTTTTGATAGGTAAACCTTCGGTGGGGTACACCCCACAACAGCCAACTAATTGCTGGTTCCATTCGGCAACCCACAGTATTGAATCTGCATTTTCAAATAGGTCGTACAGATAGTCTGTTGTTGGATCAGAATATACTGTTCCCTTTTTAGGTGCATTATGTTCCTCGAAAACGGCTCTGATAATTGCGGCTAAATAAGGCTCATCCCTTTTCTCAACTTTTCTAATGGATAACGAAGCGTTCATTAAAATCAAAGTTACTATAGAAGCCTGTCTATTATTTATGTATTAGCGTACGCTGGTAATCCTTTATTTTTTGATGAATGGTATAAAAATAGTACCAGAACGACTACGGTCATTGAAATGCTATTTTGTTGATAGTATGTTTATCCATTAAATAAAGTTGTATGAAATTATATCAGATCCTCATCGCCCTATTTTTATCAGTCTCTTTCTTCTCTTGCGATAAAGACGATACTCCCCAGGCAACCACTTCGGTCAATATAGTACATGCCTCCCCTGATGCGCCAGGAGTTGATTTATTGGTTGATAATGTTAAAGTAAACACAGCTGCTTTAAATTTTCCAGACGCTACCGGGTATTTAAAAGTTTTTGCAGGTACTCGTAATATTAAAGTAAATGCAACGGGTACAAGCAATTCCGTAATTAACGCAAACCTGACATTTGCAGCTGATAAATACTACTCAGTATTTGCTTATAATCAATTGGCTTCCATTGGTGCTATTGTGGTTGAGGATAATCTTACAGTGCCAGCAACTGGCCAAGCTCACATTCGATTTTTTCATCTTTCGCCCAATGCTCCAATCGTGACGGTTGGTACCCTATCAGGAGCAACTTTTACACCGGTCTTTGCTAATCGTAGTTTTGAGACACAAGCTACTGCCAGCGCTAATCAGAATTTTACACCAGTTCCTGCGGGCACCTATACATTTGATGTTCAAGCGAATGGAACTTCAGCGCTAACTCTTCCGGGAATTGTGTTACAGGCAGGTAAAATTTATACTGTTTTTGCAAAGGGTTTAGTGGGTGGCCAGGGATCCCAGGCGCTTGGAGCTCAGATTGTGATACATAATTAGTAAAAGGCAACATTAATTTGCTTTCGTATGGTAAACACTGTAAGACTCTCGCATATTGATTTAGATATCTGTCCTATGCCCAGTATTTATTTTTAAAATTTATCTATTGCCCCGCTATGTTATCATTTAGAGGGGTTTTTTATTAGACTATAATGTTGGGGAGGGAGTGCCAAGGATTTAGTATCTTACTACCACACGTACTAAAAAATGGCACAACAACACCAAAAGGAGTTTAGGAACTGGGTAGAAAAAGGGCGGAGTCTTTTACTTTCTCCCACCTTTAAACAGCGAAGTGAACGTGTAGTGTTGACACTTGCTATTGTGAGTTATCTGTGTCACCTTCTGTTAATTGCATTATCGAAGCAGGGGTTGATTCAAACGGACATAGCACTTTTTAGTAGTCCAATTTCAGCTATCTATACTCCCTTTTCTTTTATTCTGGTTTACGAAGTGTACTTACTCCTTTTTTATTTACCTAAGTCAACAACCTTTTATATTGGAAAGCAGTACGAGATTATTACATTAATTGTGATTCGAAGAATTTTTAAGGATTTGGGAGAATTAAAATTGGTTTCTAATTGGTTTGAAAATGCGAGTGATCTGCAGTTTACTTATGATGTGGTAACCTCGTTGGTCTTATTCTTACTGATCTATTTGTTCTATCACAAAATTGTTAAAAGACCTATTGCTGAAGTTGATGAATCCGGTTTGCATGCTGGACCTACTGCACAATTTGTGTTTCTTAAAAAGGGATTGGCTTTGGTGCTAGTGCCTGTATTAGTGGGCTTAGCTGTTTATTCTTTTTCAACTTGGGTAGCTATCGTTGTTGATAATCAATTATCAGGCATGGCAGCTCTTTCCAATATCAATACCATATTTTTTGATGATTTTTTTACGATTTTAATAATCGTGGATGTTTTGCTTCTCCTCGCTTCTTTTTATTACTCTGATCATTTTCATACTATAATAAGAAATTCCGGGTTTGTTTTATCAACCATTTTAATCAAACTCTCCTTTTCTGTTTCTGGTATCTTAAATAATGCGCTTATCATTGGGTCTGTTCTATTTGGGCTACTCATTCTTTATATCCATCAGTTATATGAGCGCGCGCATCTTACATCACGCTAATAGCTAGTCGCAATTCTTGGTCAGTGGGGGCGCGCCTTACAGTCAGCGATTCTTTGATGTTCGTCATTTATATCCTTTTTTCAGGAACCTATTTTGCAACCGGTATCAATACCAGTATGATATGCAAAAGGTGGGACTATATTTATTTATACTTCTTAGTTTGGGTTCTTGTCAAAAGGATTTTGTTTTTCTGACCACGGAGGACAAGCTTGTCGATAAGACCTGGTACCTGGAAAAAATTTCTACCCCGGCAGGAAGTTTGGTATATGCGAGTCAGCCTACATTTTCGTTTCAGTTAGATAAATCTACAAAAGGGTATGATGATTCAGATGGAATTAGTGGCACCTATTATATTGATGAACAGTCGCTTGTTACCTCTTTGCAGATTACATCTAATGGCCGGTTGATTGAGGCCTTTTTACTGCGCCAAGTGGAGTCCGATCATGTTGTCATGGAGTATTCAAAAAATAATGTTTCTAACACGCTTTATTTTTCATTACGTCCATGAAACAGTTAGTCTTATTATCGCTTTTATTTTTTTGTATGGCCCTTAAAGGATTTTCGCAATCAGGTTCTTTCTATGGGGTAAGTGTAGTTGGTTCATTTTCACAAGGCATGCGCGCTTCTAGTTTGGTACAGAGCTTTAACAAGCGAACTGAATGTTTACAGTTGAATACGGGTTTGTTTTTATACTACGCTATTAAAGGTAGTAGCAAGTTTGAGCTTACTTGTCAAACAAACTCATCAGATACTCCTATTGACATTCGATTGTTTCCAAATCCGGTTCGAAATTATGTGCGTTTGGAAGGGAGTGGGCTTTTGGATATTGACCAGAATCTAAGTTTATCCCTTTTTGATGCTGCTGGAAAGCGACTATGGGGACAAGTTATTTCTGTAAGTCAGCTAATAGCGGGGACAAGTTTTTTCTGGGGGTGGCTACAATCGGGTAATTATTATTTACGAGTCGACGGCGAAGAGCTGCATCGTGTTATTCCATTTATAAAATTGAATTAAGTGACAAAGGCAAATCAGTTTATTTACTTCATTGCATTTATTTTACTCTTAATTACTAAGGTAGATTTAGTTCTGGCGCAGCAGCCTGGGATTCATTTTGAAGCTATTGCAAGAGATCGAAATAATAATCCGGCAAAAGATCGACGCATATACATTAAAGCTTCCATTCTACAAGGTGCTGCTGCGGGATTGCCAGTTTTCATTGAGGAGCATCGGTCAAGGACAAATAGCGAGGGTATATTTCAGATTATTATTGGAAATGGTACACGTG
This sequence comes from Bacteroidota bacterium, assembly GCA_014190475.1. Taxonomy (GTDB): domain Bacteria; phylum Bacteroidota; class Bacteroidia; order Chitinophagales; family Chitinophagaceae; genus JJ008. The sequence goes on along the minus strand of BJGL01000010.1, from coordinate 27,704 downwards.
TTGGAGGAACTTATGCTTCTATCTTGAATATACCCTGGCGGACACTTAATTACTCCTTAAAAATTCAAGTAGCAATAGAGCCGATTGCGAATGTGGTGAACTGGAATTATCAAAATGAATGGATTGATCTGGGTGCTTCTCCATTTGGTTTAGTTCCTTACGCGGGTACTGCACTTATGGCCGAACAAGTTGCTGCAAGTGCGGCGGTGCTAAGTTTCAGTGGGGGCACAACAGGATTATCGCCCACTACTGCTTCTCAGGGGAATGTGGTCTTGGGAGGAATACTTGGTATTGCTAATGGTGGAACAGGTTCATCCGTTAAAAATTTTGTTGATCTCAGTACTCAGCAACAAGTTGGCGGCGAAAAGTCTTTTTTGCAATCACTTCAAGCGAATGCTGGTATTATGGTAGCTGGCTCACTTTCATTGCAAGGAAATAGTACTCCGCTTTTGATCGATAATCAGAGCGGTTCATCGGGTGATTTGTTGGTATCGCGAGGTGCTGGTTTTTCTCCCCAATGGGTATCTGCACAATCGGTGTTGGGCGTAAAATCTAAAAGTCGGAGCGTTGTGCTTACGGCAGCTGAAGTATTTTTTATACCTGTTAACGGGTTAGATAGTAATGACGGAATTAGTGTGCTCATGGAAGTTGATGCAGTGCCAAGGCCAGTTCCTAATTATTATATCTATCGAGATATTCCTAACAACAGGGTAGAGGTTCATTTTACTGCTCCTTTTACAGGATTTGTAACCTGGGTAATTGTTGATTAAAACTGAAATTTTAAAAACCAAATAAACAAACAACTATGAAACACTTTCGGATTGTAACGGCCACTTTGATTTTGTTAACAGGCGCCTGCCTTAAATCAATGGCTCAGTCACCCACCATTCAACGTGAGGTTCGATTAGTAAATCCTACCGGCCCAACTGGATTTATTGGACTGAAAGCGGCATCGGGTACCTCTACGTATTCATTAACCATGCCTACCGCGGCACCTCTTGCCAACCAGGTGCTAACTGTAAGTAATATTTCAGGAAGTGCGGTAACCTTGGCGTGGAATTCGCCTGATGCCACTGGTTGGTCATTGACGGGGAATACGGGAACAAACGAAAACAATTATTTGGGAACAACCGACGCACAACCATTGGTAGTTAAAACAAATGGAAGTACACGAATGACTGTTGCTGCAGATGGGGGTATCACGATGAACACATTATCGGGTACAACCGGTGCTGCTTCTTCTTCTGCAACAAATGAAGGCGTGGTAATCTCTGATGCAAACGGTTTAGTTTCTAAGGCAAGTTATGCTTCTGTAGTGGCGGTAGGGTTAAGTACAAACACAAGCGGGGTAACTGTAGGAGGGCCGTTAACTGTAACAGGATTACTAACCGCTAATAACGGAGCTGCAATTACTGGTGGATTAAACTTAATAGGTACAAGTGCTCTTCAGTTGAATGGAGCAGCTGGAAATCCGGGTGAAATTCTACAGTCTAATGGTGCGGGTGCTGCGCCTACCTGGAGTAGTGCCTTTGTAAAGGGTAGAGGACTCGTAACCGTTCCTGGAAATGAATCGATTGCAGTAGCGACTTCAGTGGATACAAACGATGCAATCAATGTAACGCTTGAAGGAAGCGCTATTGATATGCCAATTCCTTCTTACTATGTAGTACGCTCAGGCAGTGGTTTTACGATCTATTTCTCTGCGCCATTTACAGGTAGCTGCAATTGGACTGTAATTAATCAGTAATCATTTATTATAAGTATTGTGAATAAACCTTATAAATTATTTTTTCTGCTGGCTCTTTTGATGGGGCCGGCAGAAAAATTTTTTCCAGTTCTGTGGGCGCAATCAATACGTCCTACTGCTCAAAAAGAAGTCCGTCTGGTCGGCCAAACTGGTAATACAATTAGTTTGCGACCTCCCACTGGTGCCAATTCCTATTCTTTAATTTATCCTGCTGCATTGCCGCTGGCTAATCAAATTTTATCAGTTAGTACAGTTAACGCAGGAATAGCCACATTAAATTGGAGTACCCCCACTAGCGGTGCTGGAAGTGGCTCAAGTGGACAAGTGGTATATTGGAGCGGGGCTAATACTCAGGCAGGTTCCAATGAATTTTTTTGGGATGCAACTAACCGTAGACTTGGTATCGGAACTTCTGCCCCCACTGAAAAATTTCAAGTGAATGAAACGGGAAATACATCACTGTTTACTTCATTAATTGCTAGGGGAGGAAATAACTTAAAGGCGCAATTGAATTTCGGAGTTAGAAATTCAGCTGGTAATGCAGTGGGGGGATCCATTATATCAGATGGAAGTTTAGATGGAGGATTGGTGCTTCAAGGAAATTTAAATGATCAGCCCTCTGTTAAACCCCACGTAGTTGTGAATTCCGCCGGAGAGCTTTTGGTCAACACTACATCGGATGCAGGAGCTTATAAATTACAAGTGAATGGCGATATTTATGCTCCTACAGCTCGTTTTTACTTTGTGAATTCTGGGGGATATACCCAGGATCTTAATCTTCGTGCGGACGGTACATTAACTACTGCTGCGTCTGATCTACGGCTAAAGCGTGATATCGCAACAATTACCCAGCCTTTAGAAAAAGTATTGGCATTACGAGGAGTAACTTATAATTGGAAGGATACTTCCCTGCCAAAACGGATGATGGGAATGATTGCGCAGGAAGTTTTATCGGTAGTGCCTGAATTGGTCTTTCAGAATAAAGCCGACGGGTTTTATGGGATTAATTATGGAGAAACGGCTGGGCTGTTAATTGAGGCTATCAAAGAGCAGCAGCATCTTATCGGGGAGCTTAAATCCGATTTATTAAGACAGCAACAGTTGGTACAAGCTACATTGCAGGAAGTAATACAACTAAAAAAACAAATCGCCGAGACTAAAAGGCAACATTAAAATATACTAGTATGAAGAAAATTAATACATTTTTATTAGGCACTGCATTATTTGGTCTGCTTGCATTTGCCAGCGAAAAGGTATACGTATTTAAGTTTTCCGAACCTCAAATCAATTATCATTGGCAGAACTTGGAGGCTATCAAATTAATGATGGATCAAAGTGCTTTACCGCATAACCAGGTAAAGCAAGCGGTGGGTGCTATTGATTCCTTGCAAAAGGATATGCGATCTGTGCTGACAATCGACACAACTGCGCAGCCTATCAAGTAGATTAGTGGTTGGTCACTCCGATTGCAACTCCGGACCAGTCTGGATCTGCAGCGCCGATCCATTTACCAGTAGTACTGGCAATTGTGGCATGCACTCTTCCAAATTGAGCAGGTTTGTTTATGATTTCTATACGCTTAATCTTTTCCTTGATTAAATTCAGCGTAGAGGAGTTTTCCCAAAAAATGGTTGGATGATTCTCAATTAAAAGTTTTTCGGGTAATTGAAACACTCGCGCTGCAGCAAGGGCTTGTTCAATAGGTAGATCCCTGTCAATGATTCGGCTGATTGTTTGAACAATGGCAGGAACAATGCGAGCCCCTCCGGCTGCTCCAATACTCATAAAGGGTTTTCCATCTTTAAAAATGAGAACTGGCGCAATATGGGAAGATGCCCGTTCGCCGGGGTTCATTTTTCCAAGGTAGGGTCCCATTGTTGTGGCTAACATAAAACCTCCATCTTCTGCGGCAACTTTAGATCCCATAGTAGGACCCAGGGATTGTGTCAGGCTTATAATATTACCAGATGCATCACTGGCTACCAGATGCGTAGTATGTCCATTCTGAAAACCAATACTATCCGTAAGGGTTTGTTGTTTATTGTTGGCATCCTGCCATCTCTTTTTTGCATATTCAAGTCGGGTCAACTTTTCTTGATCTGACTTTAAAAATTTTCGGTCTTCGTAAGCAAGTTGATGAACGCTGGCGTGTTTGAGCAAAAATTCTTCCTCTGTACAATTCTTTAAATCATTTTGTGCAAGCAGGTGAAGCATCTCAATCACGATCGCTCCGTATGCAGGCATTCCAATAGTGACAATCTCAAAACCTCTATATGTACCTCTTAAAAGAGTAGCATTCTCAGCACGATAATTAAGCATGTCTTCCCATGCTAAATATCCGCCGCCTGCTTTTACTTGTTTGATCAGTGATGCGGCAAGGGGGCCTTTATAAAATGATTCTCCTTTGTCATTTGCAATGGATGCTAATGTAGAAGCAAGGGCTGGTTGCTTAAGCCAATCTCCTCCTTTAGGGAGCGAATCACCCACAAAAAAATGCTTTTTGGTGGCTTCAAAAATTTGTAAATCTTTTTTTACTGATTTTAATCGATCGGCTTCGTCTGGAAGTAGTTGAAAACCTTCCTTGGCATATTGTATGGCTGGTGCCATTACTTGCTGTAGAGATAGTAGGCCGTTTGAGTGGTGTAGCTCAATAAGTCCTTTTACGACTCCTGGCACGCCAATTGTAGTGTAGCCATCTTCTTGATTGGCGGTCTCGGGTACATAAGAAGCGGGAACCTGTGTAGTGGCATCAATTCCTTTGATCTTTCCTTTGCTATTTCTGTGTATAACCTGAAGACGACCACCTAACCCACTCATGGAGGGCTCTACCACACTTAATGCAAATGCAGCGGCCGTGATAGCATCGTATGCATTTCCTCCCTGTTTTAAAACGACTGCTCCTGCGGCAGCAGCTAAAGGATGTGCGCAGGCAACCATTGAATTAGCGCTGTCAATTTTTTGTTGAGCAAGCAAGCCAATATTGCATAGGAAAAGTAGAACAAGTAGGCTGTTTTTCATATTAGATTCTTGATAAGAAAATGTCTTTTGTAGGACACAAATTAGTTTTATTAGACCTGTGAACCTATGAATTTATTTTAAGATGTATATTCGTTCTTAAACTACCAAATCTCTTGCTTATGAAAAAAATCGCATCCAGGATTGGAGGCGCACTCCTGCTCGCAGCCAGCGTCTTTTTCTCACAGGTTGCTGATGCCCAAACCATACAGGTTTCAGGGAAAGTCTTATCAGCTAAAGAAAATCTTCCGCTTGAAAACGTTTCTGTTCGCCCTGCTGGCACACGTCAGGGTACTTCTACCAAAGCAGACGGTAGTTTCAAGATAGAAATCCAAAAAGGGCAGTCGCTTGAATTTTCGAGCGTAAACATGATCAGTAAAACAATCAAGGGGATTGACAATGCTACGACAAGCCTGATGGTGCTTTTGGAAGAATCCGACAATAATCTTTCGGAGGTTATGGTTGTGGCCTATGGCACTCAAAAGAGATCATCTATTACAGGCTCAGCCGCAACGGTTAAACCTGCCGTTTTAGAAAACGCGCCAAGTACATCTATTCAAGAAAGCCTGCAAGGAAATGTTGCCGGACTTCAATCACAAAACGGAAGCGGACAGCCGGGTTCAGTTCCTAATGTTCGTATACGGGGTATCGGTTCTATCAATGCTGGTGCTGCTCCTCTATATGTTATTGATGGAATTCCAGTGGTGAGTGGCGATATTTCTGGAGGAAACTCCAATACCATCGCAGGTCTTAATCCTAATGATATCCAAAGTTTAACTGTATTAAAAGACGCCTCTGCTACTTCCTTGTATGGATCACGTGCTGCGAACGGCGTTATTTTGATTACTACCAAGAACGGTAAACCAGGAAAAGCTAAGATCAATATTACAGTCCAACAAGGTATGATCAATAATACTTTACGCGACGAGCAAAAAACGTTGAATACCGACGAGTATATACAATATTTCAAAGAGGGTTGGATTAATGCTGGACGGAATCCTGCTTCTTATGACTCTGCATTAGTCGCTAATGGGGTTAGTCGAAGTATCAATACAGATTGGTTTGATGTAGTCATGCGTCAGGGTAAATTCAGCCAATACAATCTAAGTGCAAGTGGAGGTAATGATAAATCAACGTTCTATATGTCCGGAAGCTACTACAAGGCTGAGGCGCCTATTAAAGGAGTGGACTATGATCGAGCAACCTACAGGGTTAACGCAAGCGCAGAATTGACAAACCGCTGGAGAATTAAAGGAGGTTTTAGTGGAAATTTCCAACGTAATACTGATTTTCCCGGAGGTTCATTCTTTGCTAATCCTACTCGTGCAATGTATCGTCTAGCACCTTGGTTACCTGTTTATAAAAGCGATGGTGTCAGTTGGGAGTTGGGGTACAACAGTGGGTATAATCCTGCAGCTGTTATTGCCACTACCAAACGGATTGCAAAGACATATAATATTGGTGCGAATGCTTCCACTAAATATCAATTGTTAAAGGGATTAACCTACGAAGGAAGTTTTGCCCTTGATTTTAACCATGCTTATCGCACAATTTATAATGACCCGAGAGTTGGTAATGCATTTGTTGCTGTAGGCGGAAGTATCCAAAACTTCTCTCAAGATATCGTTAACTGGATCAGCACAAATATTCTTCGATATAAAAGTGAATTCGGCCGCGGACATGAGATTGAAGCTTTTGGAGGGTATGAAGCCCAAAGTCGCTCTGATGTGGATATGACCGTGGTGGTAAATGGTATTGCGCCAGGCACTAGCACACCTGCTGGTGGTTCACAAATTGAAACGGCAACCGGTACGGGTACAATGAATACCATAGTAAGTAAGTTCATCAATGCTAATTATGGGTATGTAGATCGTTACTTTTTGACAGGATCTATTCGTCAGGATGCATCCTCTCGTTTTGCTAAAAACTATCAGTCAGAAATTTTCTGGTCAGTTGGTTTTGGGTGGAATATTTCTAATGAGCCCTTCATGAAATCAAAGTGGATTAGTGAAATGAAGTTGCGGGGTAGTTACGGGTACACTGGAAATCAGGGTATAGATAATTTCGTTTCCCAAGGTTTGTATACCGCCGGTTCTGATTACAACCAAACTTCAGGTATTACGCTCAACCAATTAGCAAATGATAATCTGACCTGGGAAAAAAACATACCGTTAGATTTCGGAGTAGACTTTTCTCTATTTAAAGGAAGAGTGAGTGGAAATGTAGATTGGTACTCCCGTGTTTCCTCTGAGTTGTTGATTAGCCAGTCTATTCCCAGTGTAAATGGCGTGACTAGTATAACAGTTAATAACGGTGCCATGAAGAACAGTGGTGTAGAGGTTGCACTTTCTACGGTGAACGTGGCCCCAAAAAAGCAAAAAGGATTCAAATGGGTTACGGATTTCAACTTCACCACTAATCGAAATGTTATTACAGATATTGATTCTCTGTTTTCAACCTCTGGCGATTATTATCGTCGGGTAGGGTTTGATTATTATACCCATTACCAGCGTGCCTATGCAGGGGTGAACCCAGCGAATGGAGAAGCGCTTTGGTATACGAATGATCGCAAGGATTCTACCACCAATTTATTTACAACTGCGTTGCCTCGAATAGCTATGGGTAGTGCATTGCCTAAATTCTTTGGGGGTATTACCAACAATTTATCCTACGGCGACTTTAAATTAAGTTTTCAGTTATATGTTTTCTGGGGTAATCAGATTTATGATTCGTATGGTTACTTACAAAAATCAGATGCGAATCTTGGATTTACTGATCAGAGCAATGGTTTAAGCAAATATGAGTATCGCCGTCGTTGGACAAGACCAGGCCAAATCACGGATGTGCCCAAGCCGGTATTTCTAGGTACACAGTCATCAGCAGGTAGCTATGAAAGCAGCCGCTTTATTTATGATGGAAGTTATATTCGTCTACGTGATATATCGCTTACCTACACGGTGCCCAAGCAATACTTAGCGAAGTCAAAAATTAGTTCAATGCGAGTATATGCGCGCGGCCAGAATTTATTTACCTACGTTAAAGACAAGCGATTTAACACAGACCCCGAGACAGATATAAGCGGAACGCTTAGTCAAAATCCGCCGATTTTCGGCACTATTCTTTTTGGTCTCGACATAACCTTCTAATCAACTTAATTTAATATACCATGAAAAATAGTATTCTTCTTTTCCTTTCGCTGGCACTACTGGCGTCTTGTAAAAAAAGTTTTACCGATTTAAAGCCTCAGCAAAGCGTTTTTACTGAGGATGTATTTTCCAGTATGCCAACTGCCCGAGCTGCTGTAAATGGGTTGTATTCACTCATGCAGTCTTACAGTTATTATGGAAGGGATGCTATGGTCATTCCAGAGGTGCTCTCGGATAATATGACACGAAGTGTTAAAACAGGTAATCGCTATACAGGAATGAACACGATGACACACACGGCTACTGACGCAAACGTAAGCAGGATGTGGTCGCAGATCTATCGTGTTATCACCAATGCCAATGCGATTATTGCTAACGAAAGCAAGCTGCTGGGAATCGCTACTTCTATTGAAACAGCCGAAGTAAAACAAATGGTTGGGGAGGCCTATGCAGTGCGTGCCATGGCCTATTTTGATCTTGCAAAGTTTTTCTCTCGTCCTCTTACGCATACCCCTGATGGGAGCCACCTTTCTGTTCCACTTGTACTTAAGCCGATTACAAACGTTACTGAGGTTGTATATCCCAAAAGAAACACAGCAGCAGAAGTATATGCTCAAATAGAAAAAGATATTCAAGAGGCCTTGACTCGACTCAATACCACTGGGGATGTAATCATTAATGGTGCCGCCAACCCAGCTTTTTTTAAAATTCGCTTTAACCGTTGGGGCGTTTTTGCCTTGAGAGCCCGCGTCGCGGTGTATAAGGAGGATTGGGCTACAGCAGTTGCAGCTGCTTCAGCAGTAATCAATTCAAATCGATTTAGCCTACTTCCTTACACAACCTTGTTTAGTAGCTTTCAAACAGTAGGTAATCTTGAGTCAATTTTTGAAGTATCCAATAATGCCACCGATAACCCCGGCACAGATAGCTATGCTTATTTGTGTAGTCAACTGGGGTACGGAGAATGCTTGGCAACTCGTCAGTCTATGAACAGCCGGAGCACCGGAACTACATTAACTACATTCAAAGGACTTTATGAAGCCTATACGCCTACTGATGCCAGACGACGCTTTGTGGAGCTCGGAAATCGAAATTCTATTGGAGGAGAAGTGAACGTACCGCTCTGTTTGAAGTATACTAATATTTCAAATTACGCAGAAAATATAAAGGTGTTTCGTCTAGCTGAAATGTATTTAAGTCGTGGCGAGGCCTTAGCTCGAATTGCGCTCCAAACCGGAGATGCTGCTGCATTGAATGCTTCCTTGACCGATGTTAACCTAATTCGTCGTTCTAGAGATACAGCCACCACAACCAGACTTTTTGCTGCAACTCTTGGTACACCTCCTGTTGGGAGTATTACAGCTGTAGCTTATGTCGACAGTATAATTGTGGAGCGCAGAAAGGAATTTGCTTTGGAGGGGCAACGATTATTCGATCTAAATCGCACAAAGACTAGTTATGTGAAAATTAATTCTGCAGGAAATGGGTTGTCCAGACTGGTACAATATACTGCAACTACCAGCTCCTATTATTACAGAACCATTTTACCAATTCCCATATCACAAGTGCAGAATAATCCCAACATGGTTCAGAACGAAGGATTTTAACTAGAACCTTGCATTTAATATAAACATCGTGCAACTTCAGCGTGGATACTTTGCTTTGATTTGTTTTGTCTTGTTGCTTAGCTCCCATGCACAGGCAAGAACAAACCGCGACACATTACGCGTGCTATTTGTGGGCAACTCCTATACGTACTACAACAACCTGATACAGATGGTGTCGCTGATCTCAGATAGTCTTGATACAAAATTGATTTGTACAAAGTCCACTGTAGGCGGTACTAACCTGGGCGAGCATTGGAATGAGCATAAGGGATTAAAGTCAAAAACCTTAATTCAAAATGGTAGCTATGATATTGTGGTTTTTCATGACCATAGCATGCGTCCAATTGAAGCACCAGATAGTTTGTTATATTACGGTGGGTTACTCTGTGAACTAATTAAAAGTAAAAAAGCTAGGCCCTTCATTTATAATACATGGTCACGAGAAAAAACGCCGGAAACGCAAGGGGTTATCAATAGCGCTTATTCGCGATTAGCAAAACAGTGTGGAGCTTCCAGAGTTAGAGTTGGTGATAGCTGGCAGGAATTTTTGAAAAGTATGCCACAGGCCACTCTCTACAGTAGTGATGGCTCACATCCTAGTAATCTCGGCACTTTCATTGCAGCATTGTGTTTTGTTAAATCTATTACTGGACAATTACCATCCTCATTGCCAACAGTGTTTAATTACTTTGATCGTGACGGGGAGACTTTTAGAATTATGCAAGTAACAAAAGAGGAAATTACGCTCGGTCTTAGTGTGGTAAACAGCATAATCCCCCAAGCACTCTAATGCAATTGAAAGCAATTCGAAAAAATCTCACCCTATGGGTGTTGCTTGCCATTGCATTGGGAATCTTGCTGGGCCATTTTTATCCCGATATGGCTGTGGCCATGCAGCCATTAGGCAAATATTTTATTGAGGTAGTAAAGCTTTTTATTAACCCCATTATTATTGTTACCATTATTTCAGGTATTTGTGGCATGGATAGTTTGAAGAGGGTAGGTAGAATAGGAGGAAAGGCCATCCTTTATTTTGAAGTGATTACCACTATTGCATTATTGATTGGAGTTGTAGTTGCCTATTTGATACAACCGGGTTCTGGAATCATTGCTTCAGGAATTAATCCATCGGCTGTGAGTGCTTATCAAAAAAGTGGAGGCATTTCAATGCTTTCATTTTTTAGAGAAAATTCAACCATTCAGTTTTTACTTCTTTCTATTCTAATTGGTCTTTTCTTAAATCGCTCCCGCTACAAAATACTTGCATTAGAAAAAGTGCAGTGGGCATCCGGCTATCTCTTTAAAGCACTAGGGTGGGTAATGAAATTTTCACCTATTGGTGCTTTTGGAGGCATGGCATTTACGATTGGTAAATATGGCTTGGCGGCACTTTTACCGCTGGGTAAGTTGATGTTATGTGTTTATATCACTATGTTCTTATTCATCATCCTCATATTGGGAAGTGTTTTACGCTATTACCAGGTTAGTATTTGGAAATTTCTTCGTTTCCTTCGTGAAGAATTGCTGATTGTGTTGGGAACATCTTCCTCAGAAGCGGCGCTTCCGTCATTGATGAACAAACTTGAAAAAATGGGGTGTCATCGCTCTGTAGTTGGCTTGGTAGTCCCTACTGGTTACTCCTTCAATTTGGATGGAACATCTATCTATCTCTCGATGGCCATCATTTTTCTGGCACAAGTCTTTCAAGTGGATTTAACAGTTGGCCAAGTGGCAACCATATTTGGTGTTTTAATGGTGACCTCAAAAGGTGCGGCAGGCGTTACGGGTAGTGGTTTTATCATTCTTGCCTCCACGCTCAGCGCAGTTAAAGTGATACCCGTTGAGGGACTAGCTTTATTATTGGGTGTTGATCGTTTTATGTCTGAAGCCAGAGCTATTACTAACTTTATCGGAAATGGGGTAGCCACTGTTTTTTTATCCATTAACGAGGAGCTATTTTCAAGGGAGGATATGGAAAAGGAGTTAAACCCTCTTTAATTTATTGAATATCAATAATGTAAACTCATTTTTCCCTTTTTTCAAATTCAATTTTTAGTTACTTTTTATTTTTTTGTGAATATTTTGTTAAGTTCGCATGCAGCTTTCACGTGCTATTTACTGCCCTTCGGTAGGTATATTGCATTTGATAGCCCAAACTAAATTTTAAAAATCAGTTGCTAATGAGAAAAGAATTGCTCTTACTCGTTTCGCTAGTAACGTTCTGTTTTTCCACATTGATGGCACAGCAGAGCGTAACTGGTAAGGTTCTTGATGACAAAGGTGCACCCGTTGTCGGTGCGTCTGTAGTGCAAAAGAACAATCGCAAGAATGGTACCTCTACGGATGCCAGTGGTAGTTTTACCCTGAGTGTACCCAATGGTGGAACTGTACTTGTTATTTCAAGTGTTGGATTCGCTGCTACCGAGGTAGCTGCTTCGAATGCTTCCAAAGTAACATTAGCTGCTTCTTCTGAAACTATTTCAGAGGTAGTAGTTACATCGCTCGGTATCAAGCGTGAGAAAAAAGCGCTTGGATATGCGGTTGCCTCTGTAGACAAAAAACAATTGGAGTTACGTCCTGAGGGCGACCCCATGCGTTTGTTACAGGGTAAAGCTCCGGGTGTTAATATTTTAAACAGTAGTGGTATCTCCGGATCTGGTACTAACATTACTATTCGTGGTGTATCCACCATCAGTGGTAACTCTCAACCTTTATTTGTAGTGGATGGAGTTCCTTTTGATGGTTCTACCAATACACAAGGAAGTTTCTTATACGGTAACCAAACGGGTAGCCGTTTCTTCGATATCGATCCTAACAACATTGAGAGTGTCAGTGTATTAAAAGGATTGAGTGCAACTACACAATATGGTTCCTTGGGACGTAATGGTGTGGTATTGATCACTACCAAGAATGGTGCTGTATCTCGTGGTCAACGCAAGAAAACAGAAATTACTGTTAGCCAATCTGTATTTACCAATGAAGTGGCTAACATTCCAGAGTACACCACTAAGTATGGTAATGGATTTAACAATGCGGTAGGTAACTTCTTTAGTAACTGGTCATCTATTGCCTTTACTAATCCTCCTATGCGCTTACCTCACCCTTACGATCGTCCAGCATTGCGTGGAGCGTTTCCTGAGCTAGTTGGGGCAAAGTATGACTATAAATTCTACCCCTCTATCGAAAATTTCTTCCGTACAGGGGTCGTATCCAACACAGGTATCAACATCAATGGTGGCGGACCTGGTTTAGCAATGAATGCTAACTTCAGTACACTTACCGATAAAGGATTTACTCCTGAGAATGATGTGGTACGTCACACTTTTGGTGTGGGTGGTAATGCTAAGTTGACCAACAACTTTACATTAACTTCTTCTATCAACTTCACTACTACTAAATTCAAAACGCCTCCTACTGCAAGTAGTACCGGTAGCGGATCTGATAATGGAGTATCTGTTTTCGGGGACTTGATCTATACGCCAACTTCAGTTGACCTAATGAACTGGCCTTATCAAAATCCTGCCGACGGTTCTTCCGTTTACTACCGTTCTGGTAATGATATTACCAACCCGCGTTGGACAATTGCTAATTCTCGTGTGAAGCAGAATACCAATCGTGCTTATGGTAATGTGCAATTGCGTTACGATTTAGGTAAGTCACTCAACTTTACTTACAAAATTGGATTTGATAACTACGCCGAGGAGCACATTCATGAACATAACAAAGGTGCTGCTGAATTCCCGCTCGGTTTCTACAGAACTACGTATGTAAACCGTGCAATTTGGGATCACTCCATGTTAGCGAGTTATAATACAAAACTTACTGATGATATCACATTGAATGTTGAGGCTGGAGCTAACGCATACATTAATAATTACAAGCAATTCGGTCAATATAGCTCACAGCAGTTAGTGTTTGATTTATTTGACCACTCCAACTTTATCACGCAGAACAAAACGGGTGATAGTGGTAATGACCTCGACTACAAAGTTGAGCAAATGCTATTGGGGGCCTTTGGATTTGCCTCCTTTGGTTACAAGGATTATCTATACGTGAACGTAGGAGCAAGAAGCGACTGGTCCTCTAAGTTCGAGTCCGCTAACCGTAACAAGGTTTATCCTAACGTAACGGCTTCCTTTATCCCTTCCTCTGCTATTGACGCATTGCGTTCCAGCAAAGTGGTAAATTATCTGAAGATGCGTTTAGGTTATTCAACCAGTGCCTCTTTCGGAGATGCTTATCAAACGCGTGCTACGCTGGGTATCCAAGCAAACCGCTTTATTACCTCTGGTGGTACAGTTGTTAACTCCAATACGTTGGGTGGCCGTCGTCCAAATACAGCACTTCGTCCTGAGTTGTCTAAAGAGACTGAATTTGGAATTGAAGGACGTTTGTTCAACAACCGTGTTAACCTTGATTTGACTTTATATCGCCGAGTAAACCCTGATCAGATCTTAGATAAAGACTTGGATCCATCTTCAGGATACACTGTACAAAGTATCAATGCTGCTACAGTAGAGAACAAGGGTATTGAATTAGGATTGGGTTATACTATCATCCGTAACAAGAAATTCAACTGGGATATCAACACCAACTTTACCTTAAACCGTAATAAGGCGTATGATTTTCCTGATGAAATTCAACAAATCGGATTGGCAGGGTATAGCGACCTAGGTTTGTTTGCTTTCCCCAACCAGCCACTCGGTTTGATTTATGGTTCAAAAGTGCTTCGTGATCCTAATAAAGGAAATCAGCCAGTAGTTGGTCCTGATGGTAACTACATCGTAGATCCTACACTAGGCATTCTTGGTGACTCTAATCCTGATTTCCAATTGACCGGTATCACAAACTTTTCTTACAAGCGTCTCTCCTTCCGTATGCAATGGGATTATTCTCGCGGAGGTGATATGTTTGCGATGACTCCATTGATCTTATTATCTCGCGGAGTAACTAAAGACACAGAGGTTGATCGTCAGCAAATGTGGGTAATCCCTGGTGTAAATCAAGCTGGTGAACCCAATAACGTGCAGATCTCAGTTTCTGACGTGTTCTTTAACAACCGTCTGGTATCTGCTGATGAGTTTGGAGTTTGGGATGCTACTGTAATTCGTTTGCGTGAAGCTTCTTTGTCCTACTCTATACCTGAGAATCTGTTAAAGAAATCTCCATTCGGAAGTGCTTCTTTTACAGTATCAGGCCAGAACCTTTGGTATAAGGCACCTAGCTTCCCTAAGTACACCAACTTCGATCCTGAAACTTCTACATTGGGAGTAAGCAGCTTTGCCCGTGGTTTTGAATTAATGACTGCTCCTTCCTCTCGTCGTTTCGGAGCTAGCTTAAGATTAACCTTCTAAAATCCGCAACCATGTATAGAAATAAATTAATTCTAATTGCTGTTGCAGCTTCCTTGTTAACACTTTCGTCTTGTAAAAAAAGACTGGACGATATGTTGGCAAACCCCAACGTTCCAACGTTGGATAAGGCTGATACAGATCTATATCTAAACGCTGCGCAGCTCAGCTTCGCAGACGTATTTAACTCTCTATCCGACCGTGGGATGGAAATGACTCGCCAATGGAATATGGGGGGTAGTATCTATCTGAATGCTTACCGTCCGGAAACATTTAATGGTGTTTGGGGTAGCGCCTACCGAAATGTGTTAACACAGATCAACGCTATGGAGCCATTAGCTCGCGCGCAGAATCGTTTCTTCCATTTGGGAATTGGTCAGGTGTTGAAAGCATACACGGGGATGGCTTTAGTTGACTTCTTTGGTGATGTTCCCTGGACTGAAGCTGCTAATCCTGCTAATTCCGTGATCAATCCTAAAATTGATAAAGGACAGGATGTATATGCAAATTGTTTGGCACTTTTAGATTCTGCTCTTGTAAATTTTGCAAAGACAGCAGCTTCTAGCCCAAGCAACGACTTATATTACAATGGTAATAAAACACGTTGGATCACGTTGGCGAAAACTCTCAAGTTGAAGGCCTACATGACTACACGTTTAGTTGACGCAAGTGCAAACACTAAGATTGCAGCAATCGTAACTGCGGGTGATATTATTGATACCGAGGCTGAGGATTTTGTTTTCCGTTTTGGTACACAGTTGGAAAACCCCAACTCACGCCATCCCAAGTACAATAGCTGTTACCGCGCCGCTGGCGGTGTTGGGATTTATATTTCTACTTATCTAGCATGGGAGATGGTAACAGAAAAAGGGTTAGTTGATCCTCGTACTCGTTATTATTTCCGTCGTCAAATCACTGCCCGTAACGGACAAACTTCATCTGGACAGTTCTTACTTCCTGCTACTGCCTTAGCCTGTCAAGGTCAATTGAGTCCTGGGCATTACCCCGCTGGTATGGCCTACTGTATGGCTGGTGATGGATATTTTGGACGTGATCATGGAGATCCCTCTGGTATTCCTCCCGATGGTCAGCACCGTACTGCTTGGGGTATTTACCCCGCCGGTGGTGACTTTGATGCCTTAGCTGTAAACACAGGAGCCGCTTCAAGTGTGCAGGCCAGTATCGTTACTTTAACGGGTACACCTGGTGCACGTGGAGCAGGAATACATCCAATTTGGCTGTCTTCTTATACTCATTTTTTACTAGCTGAAGCACAGCTTGCTTTAGGAGGTACTGCTACCGCAGCACGCACATTATTGGAAGCAGGTGTTAGACAATCTATCACTAAGGTTCTTAATTTCCCAGGTACTATGACAGTAACTCCTAATCCTACCTTTGTACCCTCCACAGCAGATGTAACTCAATACGTAAATGCAGTTTTAGGTGCATTTGATGCAGCTGCAACTAATACGACTAAGTTGAATGTAGTGATGAAGGAATACCACATTGCTTCCTTTGGTAATGGGGTAGAACCATATAACAACTATCGTCGTACAGGTATGCCCACAAACCTGCAGCCCATGTTGAATCCTCAACCTGGTCCCTTTATTCGCAGTGTTTGGTATCCAACCGATCACGTTACGCTCAACCTAAATGCAAAGCAAAAGACTGATAATACCGTAAAGGTTTTCTGGGATAACGGTTCAGCCAATTGTTTCTAAAACGTTTAAATAATTTCAAATGAAAGCAAAAATTTCTGTACTTGTTTCAGCCCTTTTAGCCCTCGTTTGGTTATCGGGTTGTACCGAGAAAACTGAAAACGACTTCGACCGTTTTATGGCGGGGTTGACAAATGGTTCTTACCTGAAGGGTAAGGCTACTTTTGATCCAGGAACCAACACTTGGACGGATCAAAGCGTTTTAGCAAACACCTTGGACGCTGGTAATTTAGCAAATGCCCGTGTTGGTGTGCGTGTTCGTTCATGGGGAAATGACCCTGTAGCAACTGCAAACATTTACGTGGTTCGCAATACCAATGCTAACCAAACGGCTTGGCGCTTTATTAAGAAATACACCATTGCTGATGGAGATACTAGTTACTTTGATATTTATGTATCTGCACAGGAAATTGCAACCGCGCTCGGCTTGCAGCTGAATGTAAATACTGGAAACTTTGCTCCGGGTAGCATCTTCACATGTTACGTGGAGGCTGTTACCAAATCAGGTAAAAAGTTCACCATCAACAACTCAAACTTCTCTGGAAGTGGAGCTAACTTTTACTACTCTGTTTTCTCATTCAGAGCTAGTGTAGTTTGTCCTTTTGATCCTGCAAGAATGCCTGGTAATTATGTAGTTGTTACGGACCAGTGGGAAGACTGGGCACCTGGAGATGTAATTCCAAGCCCAATTACAGCCACTACAGCTACTTCAATGTCTACTTTTGGAATTTATCCTAATATGGCTTATCCTGGTGCTAATAGTCCTCAAACTTGGACGATTAACGTTAACGCCAGCACGGGCGTAGCTACTGTAACAAACCAGTATTATGGTAAATACAGTACAAGTCCAAGTGCAACGCAGTATGCGGTTTCTACAGTTGGAACAGGAAACTTTATTTTCTCCTGTACTACTCCGGTAGTGATGACAATGTTATTGAACCATCACGTATTTGGTGCTCCAACAGTTTCAGCTGGTCAGTATGTACTAACTCTAAGAAAGCAGTAATTTCTGCTCTCATGATATTCAAAAGAAAGCCTCCAAATTGGAGGCTTTCTTTATTAGTAAGCATTAGCTTTTAGAGGGAAATTTTTGTTGGTACTCTTTTTTGCTCAGTACCTGCCCTTTTACACGAAGCACATAGATATTGTCACTCCCTTTTAATTTGATATAGATTTCTTTTAGAAAAACTTCTTCAGCTCCTGCATTATAGGTAACGCTGAGCTGGGCTTGTTGACCGGGGGCAACACTGCTGCGACTAATTTTAGGGGTGGTGCATCCACAGCCAGCCCAGGTTTTTTCTATTTCTATCTTTTTCTTGCTTGCGTTGGTTATTGTAAAGGTGCAGGTGGCAGGTACCCCTAATTGCAAGAATCCAAAATTATGAACGCCTTTATTAAACCTTACTTGGTTCGCTTCATTAACTGGCGTTTGGGCAACGGCAATTATACCTATCGGAAAAAAAAGGGCTAAAATGGGCTTCATATGCAGTCTAGTTCAATTTCCTTCCGGGGTATGCTTCAAGGGCTTTCTCTAAGCAATCCATTGCTGCTCCAATCGATGTCAAGTTTAAAACGTATGCCAGTCGGACCTCTTGCTTGCCAAGCCCTGCCGTGCCATAGAAGCCTGTAGCAGGTGCCAGCATGAGCGTTTGGCCTTCATAGGAAAAAGACTCCAGTAGCCATTGACAAAAGCGATCAGAATCATCAATCGGTAAGCGAGCTATCGCATAAAATGCTCCTCCGGGATTGGGACAAAATACACCGGGCATTTGATTCAATCGTTTGACCAATAGGTCACGGCGGGCTTGATATTCAGCCTTGGGAGCATCAAAAAAATCAGCTGGCAGATCTACTGCTGCCTCTCCCATGATTTGCGCAAGTCCAGGAGGACTTAAACGCGCCTGTGCAAATTTCATGGCTGTTGCATACACCTCTTTATTGCGTGTAATAAAGGCGCCAATGCGGGCTCCACAAGCACTATAGCGTTTAGATATAGTGTCCATGACTATTACTTGTTTCTCCAAGCCATTTAGGGATAGTGCGCTCATCGCTTCACCCGTGTAGCAAAATTCCCGGTACGCTTCGTCACTAAATAAGTAGAGATCATGTTTCTTACAAAGTTGGCCCAAGGCTTCCATTTCCTGATCGCTGTAGAGGTAACCCGTTGGATTATTGGGGTTACAGATCAGGATTGCTTTGGATCTTGTGGTCAACACTTTTTCAAACTCAGCAATGGGCGGTAAGGCAAACCCTTTTTCAATAATGGATGTAATGGGTACAACTTTTACTCCCGCAGCACAAGCAAACCCGTTATAGTTAGCATAAAAGGGTTCAGGTACAATTACCTCATCGCCCGGATTCAAGCATGCAAAAAATCCAAATTGAATAGCTTCACTTCCTCCGGCTGTGATCATGATTTCCTCATGGGAAAGTGAAATGCCTGCTTTAGCATAATATTCTACTAACTTTTTACGGTAACTCTCATTGCCAGCACTATGGCTATACTCCAGCACGGGGATGGATGCTTTTCTAACCGCATCCATAATGGCTGCAGGAGTTTCAATATCCGGCTGTCCAATATTGAGATGATAAACCTTTGTTCCTTTCTTTTTTGCAGCTTCTGCATAAGGAACTAGTTTTCTAATTGGGGAGGGAGGCATTTGTTCACCTCGGGTAGAAATAGCTGGCATATCACAAAGGTAAGAACAGGGGTTATTCATATTGGGTTACATTTGTGCGTGTTTTCAAAATCCAATTTTTGCTGCAGGTTATTTTTAGTCCTGTTTTTTTATACAGGTTTATATAATTCATACTTACATGCCCAGTTATGCACAGGCAGCCTTGGCGATCCGGTAGTAAAAATTGATTTTGGAAATGGTGCAGCCAACTACTCGTTTACTGCACCTGGTTATCGGCTCACCACAGGCGCCTGCCCCAATGATGGCGAATACAGCATTACCACATTTCAGTCTAACTGTGGTCGACAATGGCACTCGGTAGCTGCTGATCACACGGGTGGGGGAGCTTTTATGATGGTCAACGCTTCCAATACCCCGGGAGATTTTTTCTTGCAAACTGTTTCTAATCTTTGTCCTAATACTACGTATGAATTTTCTGCATGGGTTTTGAACGTAGTAAACAACCCAGCATTAATCAAACCTAATTTAACATTTAGGGTAGAGTCAACGGCAGGTGCTGTATTGAATCAATATTCAACAGGCGATATTGGTGTATTTTCTCAACCCACTTGGGAGCCTTTCGGCTTCTATTTTACAACGGGTTTGGGTACTAATACGGTTGTATTGCGGATCACTAATAACGCACCGGGGGGAGGTGGAAATGACCTTGCATTAGATGATATTCAGTTCAGACCTTGTGGACCCACCTTACGTTCTGTTGCGCTGGCCGGTCAGGATACTGTTAGGGTTTGTGAATACAATCAAATTCCAATTTTATACCAAGGCAATCTTTCTGCGGGCTTCACGGCACCCGCTTATCAATGGCAGGTGAGCACAGACACAGCAAGAACCTGGACCGATATACCGGGTGCAAATTCCCTTCAGTTTTTGAGAAACCCCTCTGCACCTGGTTACTTTCTTTATCGATTAACAGTGGCTGAATCAGGTTCACTGGGGATCTCCAGTTGTAGGATTGCTTCCAATATTCATGTGGTAGATATTTTTTCAAAGCCACTCGTTAACGCAGGGCCAGATCGAACCAAATTTGCTGGACGACCTGTTCAATTACTGGGATCTTCAGATGGAATGGCGGACAATCAAGTTGAATGGACTCCTCCTCTCTATTTAAGTGATGCATTTATAACAGGGCCCCTTGCAGACCCCCCACAGCTGCAATCTTATATTTTAAATATAACCAATCGAAAAGGATGCATAAACCGGGACACTGTAACGGTCAACGTAGTTGATAAACTGTATGTGCCTACGGCCTTTACTCCAAATGGTGATGGCAAAAACGACCGATGGAATATTCCCAATTTAGATCTAGCAGAGGGGGCAGTTGTACAAGTTTTTGATAGGGCAGGCCAGGTGGTGTTCAATGCTACCAATACCGCAGCCACTTGGGATGGCAACTTTCAGGGAAACCCATTGCCAACGGGGGTCTATATCTACTTGATTCGCTTCCGCGATGGATATGTCATGAAAGGTCAACTCACTTTGTTGCGCTAGCGATGGCAATAAAAAACCCTCCGGGATGCCAGAGGGTTTCCATAGAAGAAAATAGGTTGATTACGATTTTTTAACCGGTGCTTTTGGGGCTTGTTTTTGCAGTTCAGCAAAAGCCTCTGTACTCAATACCTCACCAGTAATTTTTACGGTTTTCACTTCGTCTATGCCAGCAAACTTAATGTTGACGTCCTTTGTAAAAGGAGCCACAGCCGCCGCATTGTATTGAACCTTGAGCTTAGCGGAAGCGCCTGGCTGGATGGGTTCGGCAATTCTTTCCGGTGTGGTGCAACCGCAGCTAGCCCAACTATTCTCAACAACCAGGGGCTTATCAGAAATGTTTTTGATCTCGAACGAATAAGTTACGGGTTCTCCTTGCTTGATTTTTCCAAAATCATGTTTTTCCGTGTTCATTTTAACAACGGCATCAACCTTAGTTTGGCCAAATACTACCAGTGAAAACAAACTTAGCGTGGCAGCGAATAATACCTTTTTCATAATAAGATGAATTTGAAAAACAAATATAATTAAAAATTATCCCTTTAGACCCAGTAGTCCCTCTGCCCTCCTTTTTTAGCAATTCCATAACCCCGTTTAATCTCCCTAATTTTGCGCCCATGGAAGCACCCAGCCAGGAAAAACTGTCTTTTGATCTTTTTAAAAGCAGTGTTTTAAGGGATTATAAACTTGCTTGCCTGAGCCGCGAAATCAGTCTGTTGGGACGTAAAGAGGTCCTGAGCGGGAAAGCTAAGTTTGGAATTTTCGGGGATGGAAAAGAAATAGCCCAGGTGGCCATGGCCAAGTTTTTTAAACCGGGCGATTTCAGAAGCGGCTATTATCGGGATCAAACATTTATACTCGCTGCTGGATTGGGAACTGGAGAACAGCTTTTTTCTCAGCTATATGCAGATGCAGATTTAAGCCGTGAACCGTTTAGCGGGGGCCGTCAAATGAATAATTTCTTTGCTACTCCCTTTCTGGATGCGACAGGTGAATGGTTGGATTTAACCAAAACAAAAAACAGTTCCAGCGATATTGCGCCCACTGCCGGGCAAATGCCTCGTGCATTAGGGCTGGCCCATGCATCCAGTTTATTCAGAAATATTTCCTCGCTTAAGTCCTTTTCCCATTTATCAAAAAATGGTAACGAGGTTTGCTTTGCCACTATTGGAGATGCCTCAACAAGTGAGGGACATTTTTGGGAAACAATCAATGCTGCAACGGTTCTGCAAGTTCCATTGGTAGTTTTTGTGTGGGATGATGGATATGGTATATCAGTTCCAAAAGAATATCAAACCGCAAAAGGTTCCATATCTGCAGCCTTGGCAGGCATGCAGCGTAATGAAACAGAAGCTGGCTTACAGCTTTATCGTGTCAAAGGATGGGATTATGCAGGTTTATGTGAGGCCTTTGAAGAAGGGATTCAACTAGCTAGAGAACAACATGTGCCCGTGCTGTTTCATGTTGAAGAATTAACGCAACCACAAGGTCACTCCACCTCAGGAAGCCATGAACGCTACAAATCTCCTGAGCGATTAGACTGGGAGAGAAGTTGGGATGGACTGATTAAAATGAAGGAGTGGCTACTTTCAAATGGCTTAGCGGAGGAGGGCGAATTAGAAAAAATTCAGACAGAGGCAAAAGAAGAAGCAAAAGCAGCAAGGGATCATGCCTGGAAATCCTATCTGTCACCCCTCAAACAAGTAGTAACACACGCGGTTACGGTAATCAAAAATACAGCAGCATCTTTTCCTACTATAAGCGAACAGCTTCTTCCATTCGCCAATGAGTTAGAGTCGATTCGTGATCCCTTAAGAAGAGATATACTTCGTGTACTTTATCGTGCTATCCAATTAGCATCTCCCTATCATGCAGCGGATGCATTGCAGACCGCTTATCAAAATCTTAAGCATGAAGGAGAAAAGTTGTACAGTAGTTATCTCTATGATGAAGGTCCCAAGAGTGCGCTGAAAATTGCAGCAATAAAACCAACCTATGCTTCCGATGCTGCAACGGTCAATGGTTTTGAAGTGCTCAATCGATTTTTTGACAAACAATTTGCGGCCAACCCAAAACTGGTTGCATTCGGAGAGGATTTAGGTCAAATCGGAGACGTTAACCAGGGTTTTAGTGGTTTACAGGAGAAACACGGGAAAGATCGGATTTTTGATACAGGTATTCGTGAACTCACTATCATGGGAAGCGGCATTGGTTTAGCGCTTCGCGGTCTTAGACCCATTGCAGAAATTCAATACCTCGATTACTTACTATACGGTTTGCAACCACTCAGTGATGATGTGGCTACACTCCATTATCGTACCTGTGGCAAACAAGCATGTCCTTTGATTGTTCGTACACGTGGTCATCGTTTAGAGGGGATTTGGCATAGTGGTTCTCCAATGGGAATGATTATTCATGCGCTACGTGGTATGCATATATGTGTGCCGCGCAATATGACACAGGCGGTTGGCATGTATAACACATTGTTGCAAAGTAACGATCCCGGTTTAGTGATTGAATGTTTGAATGGATATCGATTAAAAGAAAAGTTACCTACTAATCTGCTTGAGTTTACAGTGCCTCTCGGGGTGCCTGAAATTATAAAGGAAGGGGAGGATGTAACCATCGTTTCATATGGCTCAACGTTACGCATAGTACAAGAGGCTGCTGCCATTTTGGAATCGGATGGAATTAGTTGTGAAATTGTGGACGTACAGACTTTGTTACCATTTGACTTGCCTCAACTAACGCTGCAATCATTAAAAAAGACAAATCGTATTTTATTTGTGGATGAAGATGTACCCGGCGGTGCTGCTTCTTATCTTTTTAATAAAGTAATGGAAGAACAAGGGGGCTATCGATATTTAGATGTGGCCCCACGCACACTAACTGCCAAGCCGCACCGACCTGCTTATGGCAGTGACGGAGATTACTTCAGTAAACCTAATGCAGAGGATATTGAACAGGTGGTAAGGGAAATGATGGCAGAGTAAATTAACTATGCCATATTGTGAAAGACTTTTTGCACATCGTCGTCTTGCTCCAGTTTCTCAATTAGTTTACTTACTTCCTCTGCCTGTTCGTCAGAAACAGGTACTGTTACAGTTGGAATCCATTCTACTTCCGCGCTGAGTGGAGTAATGGTTCGATCTTCCAACGCTTTTTGCATATTTCCAAAATCAGTAAAACCGCAGCGCAGTACTAGGATTTCTTCTCCATTTTCTCCTGTGCTTTCTCCTAATTCCTCTAGACCGGCATCGATTAGTTCCAACTCCAAGTCTTCTGCGTTAAGTCCTTCAGGCTTTAATTTGAAAACCCCCATCTTTTTAAATTGGAAGGCTACGCTGCCACTGTTTCCCAAACTGCCACCTCCTTTATTGAAGTGTGATTTTACATTCGCAACTGTTCTTACGTGATTATCGGTAGCTGTTTCAACAAGAATGGCTACGCCATGTGGCCCGTAACCTTCATAGAGAATTTCGTCATAATTGGCCATCTCCTTGCCCAATGCACGTTTGATCGCAGCCTCCACACGGTCCTTGGGCATGTTGACGCTCTTTGCGTTTTGCACACAACGTCTTAAGGCTGGGTTGGTATTGGGGTCGGTTCCGCCTGCTTTTACGGCAATAACTATTTCTTTCCCAATACGGGTAAACTGCTTGGCCATGCGGTCCCAACGGGCAAACATGGTCGATTTACGTACTTCAAAAATTCTTCCCATGAAATAAAATTCAGGGCTGCAAGCTACTACTTCTTTAGCTTACTATGATGACGGCTATAGGCAAAATAAACAACCAGTCCTATGGCCATCCACAGGAAAGCCACTTTTAAGGTTTGCATATCCAATCCTACTATCATTGCGGTACAAATAATTGCACCCAGTGTGCACACAACAGGAACCATTGGGGTCTTGAATGGACGCTCAATCTCAGGGGATTTAACACGCAAAATCCACACCCCAATACTGACCAGCACAAAAGCAAACAGCGTTCCAAAACTGGTTAAATCACCGGCCACGTGACCAGGTACAAAGGCGGCAAATCCCCCCACAAATAAAAAGAGGATCCAATTGGATTTGTATGGTGTCTTAAATTTTGGATGAAGTTCACCAAATGCTTTTGGGATCAAACCATCATTACTCATGGTGTAAAATATTCGGCTTTGTCCCATCAACATTACCAATATTACAGAGGAGAATCCAGCTAGTATGGCAACTGTTACTGCGTTTGCCAGCCATTGATAATCGGTCATGTAAGTACTGATTGCATAAGCTACAGAAGCTTCTCTTCCTTTTTCGGGGTCAACAAAGTCAGTCCAGGGGGCTACTCCTGTAAGTACGTGTCCAAAAAGAATATAGAGTATAGTGCAGATAACAAGTGAACCTAGGATTCCAATCGGCATATCACGCTTCGGATTTTTGGCCTCTTGTGCAGCTGTGCTTACTGCATCAAATCCAATGAAAGCAAAGAATACAATGGCAGCGCCTCCGAGTACTCCACCCCAACCGTGTTTATTCCAGCCACTGTAGTCTGCAATAATTTTCCCAGCCTGGTCTGCAATCGGAGCTGTATCAGCAGGAATCAAGTAGGGAGTATGATTTTCTGGACGAATAAATTGCCATCCAATTGCAATGAATAAAATAACAATGGCTACTTTGATAAATACAATCACGGCATTCACCAATGCAGATTCCTGTGTTCCCTTAATTAGCAGCAGTGTTAGGGCAAGTAAAATGATTAAGGCCGGTGCATTCATAATTCCCTGGTGATAGACCCCAGCTGAATCGGTAAAGCTCTCAAAAGGAGAGTGGCACCATTCATAGGGGATGGAGCCTCCCAGCAACTTATTTAAATACTCGCTCCAGGCGATGGAAACAGTAGCAGCTCCTAAAGCATATTCCATGATGAGCGCCCAACCAATGATCCAGGCAACTAATTCTCCCATGGTAACATAAGAGTATGCATAGGCGCTTCCGGCAATGGGAATCATTGAAGCAAACTCCGCATAACACAGTCCCGCAAAGGCACAGCCAATGGCTGCAACAATAAACGAAAGTGTTACAGCAGGTCCTGCAGCCTGACCGGCAGCGGCAGCGGTACGTACAAATAATCCGGCACCAATGATAGCGCCAATTCCAAGGGCAATCAGGTTTCCTGCTCCCAGCGTTCTTTTTAATCCTTTTTCACTGTCTGCCGCTTGGGCAAGAATTTGATCCAAGGGCTTTTTAACAAACAAGCTCATGCGTTGGTTTTTTAGGAGTTCTAAGATAGGTAATGCGGGCCTAAACTGTCAATTTTTATGATTATTCAGGCTTTTTACCCCGAGCAAGGGCTAGATAGTAAAGGGGAACACCCATCAACACAATAATCAATCCAGGCCAGGTAAACTCGGGTTTATAAATGATCAGTAATAGGCAAAATGCGGCTCCCATCAGAATATAAAGCCCTGGTAAGAATGGATATCCAAACGCTTTATAGGGACGCTCCACATCGGGTTGTTTTTTTCTCAAAATAAAAATTCCCAAAATAGTGAGCATGTAAAAAAGTACTACTACAAATGAAATCATGTCCAGCAATTGTCCGTAGCGTCCACTTAAACTCCAGATGGCCGCTACAATACATTGCACCCATAATGCAACCTGTGGCACAGCTTGTTTATTGAGTGTACCCGCTTGTTTGAAAAACAAACCATCTTTTGCCATGGTGTAGTATACTCTGGCCCCAGCCATAATAAGACCGTTGTTACATCCGAAGGTGGAAATCATAATCAATACAGCAATTAATGTAGTGCCGAAGGCCGGAAAAATGATGTTTGCGGCTGCTACAGCAACACGATCATCGGCTGGGAAAGCTAAATCCGCTAGGGGTAGCACATGCAAGTACATCAAATTGGCAGATACATAAATCAGCGTAACAATCAATGTTCCCAGTAATAAACTCAGCCCAATATTTCGTTTTGGGTTTTTCATTTCCCCTGCAATAAAAGTCACATTGTTCCAGGCATCGCTGCTAAAAATAGAACCTACCATAGCCGCTGCTATGGCGCCCATCAGAGCGGCACCTCCAATGGGAGTCCAAGAAGTGGGAAGGAGTCCACCTTCGCTATCTTTTGCACCCAGGTTCTGTGCAGCCTGAAAACCCGTTGCCCAATTTTCATTCCAATAACTATTTTTTACCAGTAAAAATCCAAACAAGATCAGCCCAAAGAGCGCTAGCAATTTTGCACTGGTAAAAATGGTTTGGATTAGCTTACCTTCTTTCACTCCTCGAGAGTTAATATAAGTGAGTAATACAATGATAAAAATGGCCACCAGTTGTCCCGCATATACTTTAGTGATGCCTGCATCAAATAGAAAATAATTGTTGCCCAATTCAGGAACTAAATAAGCAAGAAACTTAGAAAAGGCAACGCCAACAGCCGCTATGGTTGCTGTTTGAATCACCGCAAAAAAACTCCAGCCATATAGGAATCCCATCAGCGGATTGTAAGCTTCTTTTAAATACACGTATTGGCCCCCTGCTTTAGGGTACATGCCACTCAACTCCCCGTAGCTAAGCGCCGCTGTCAATGTCATAAAACCCGTGAGCACCCACACAGCAATCAGCCAGCCGGCACTTCCTACGTTGCGCGTAATATCTGCGCTGACAATAAAAATTCCCGAGCCTATCATAGATCCGGCAACAATCATGGTACCATCTAATAAGCTCAAGGTTGGCTTGAAAGTAGAAGTTGGGGTAGACATTTCAATTGGTATTTGCTTGGTAAGATAAACAATTCCATTTTACAGGAGCACCTTCGCTTACACCCGCCGTAAATTTTTCATTGCCATTTTTTTTACCGATTTTCGAACTCCTGCCTACCTAAACGAATTGCCATGCAACCCAAAAGCCGTCTAACGCAATATATCCTTCTGGCCATGTTACTTGGCGTTGTAGT
>BJGL01000009.1 GCA_014190475.1 Bacteroidota bacterium | reverse complement strand
TGTTGGGGGCTTTGTGCCCAGGACTGGATTCGAACCAGCACACCTCGCGGCGCCGCCACCTGAAGACGGTGCGTCTACCAATTTCGCCACCTGGGCGGGAGCGCAAAGTTACGCTGAAATTATTGCCGGTATAATGCTTAGTATCAAATTTCCGCTTAAGCGGTGAGCAAACTGCAACCTCGAATAGTGGCGCCATCAAGTCGGCCCAGCATTTCAAAATGACCATTGGGATGAACTCGGCCTGCGTCGTCAGTGGCAATAAAGCAGCAGGAATCGATATTGGCCAGATCAATAATATTCAAGCCGCCGCTTCCGGATTGTTTGACGGTCAGAGGATCTTCTTGCTCTCGTACCAATACCTTCATCCAAGTAGGACATTTAAAAAGACCATCTTCTTTTGACCAAGCCTGTGATAATAATTCTGTCATGCCGTATTCAGATGCAATTGCTGGTAATTGAAAGGCTTTTTTTAAACGGATATGCACTTCTTCTCTAGTTAATTCTTCCGCTCTGCCTTTCATACCACCGGTTTCAATGAGGGTTGTATGCTGTAAGGGTTGCGGATGCGAGGATGCAAAATCCAGCAATGCAAAGGTGACACCGATGAGCAGCGTTTGTTGTTTTTGCAATTCCAACTGTGCGAGTGTCTTAGCTAATGCATCGGTTTCGTTCAAATAAAATCCACTGTTGGGATGGCCCGTTTTTTCAATTAATTCCTTGACCATATACACGAGTGACGAATTTTTGCGTTCCAGATAAGAAGGCAATAACCCAATAATACAAGTGTTTTCAAGCGGCCCCCAAAACTGTTCAAAGCATTTTAAAAAACTGGCTTGGTACAGGGTAGGGTTTCCTACCAGGTGTTGGCTGGGGGTGGATCCGGTGGTAGTACTACTTTCAAAAGCAAGTACAGGAGAAAAGTTTCCTGTTTTAACGGCATGTGTTTTGAAAAATCCGATGGGGAGAAAGGGTATTTTTTGAATATGATCTACCTGCTCAGGTTTGCAATGAAGGGCTTGTAAATAAGAAGTATAAACGGGGTTATGTGCTGCTTGGTAATGGAAGGCCTCCAAGGCCAATTGTTCAAAAGAAAATGAAGTGTTAAAGAGGCGGTTGGCCCAGCTTAAAGACAGGGAACTTGGTCCGTTTAAATCATGTAAATTTGTTTCCAATGCGTTTTATGAATCAGCGTTTCCAGCTACTTTTTTTGTTGACACTGTTTGCTGTTTCTTGCAGCAAAGATAAGTTTACCTCTGAACCGAAAGTAGAAGTTCGTTCTATTGAACCGGCTACTGTATATAATGGGAATATCATCAGGGTACTGGCACGATACACGGACGAGGAGGGCGATGTGGATTCTGTCTATATCGTTTATAAATGGTTTAATGGTAACAATGCCACAAGGGTGGATACCTTGATGCGATTTCCAACCAATCGTCTTGGTATTCCTGCTGGATTGCGTGAATCCGATATTGCCGTTGAATTTGAATACAACACATATAACCAGACTAACATGCTTACCTTGCCAGGTGTAACCCGTGATACGACAGCAGCATTTGGCTTATTATTAGTTGATAAGACGCGTAAACGCAGCAATTATAGCGAGTCTAATAAGATTCGCCTCAAGAGACCTTAATCGCTTGCTTTAAAAAATTATTCCTATGGCAAAATCTGTTGCAAAAAAAACCAGCAAGTCAATTTTGACGCCTGCTTCCTTTTCATTTTTTAAAAGCTATATTAACAATGCTTCTCCAGTAGGATTTGAAAGTTGGGGGCAACGTTTATGGATCGATTACCTAAAGCCCTATGTGGATACACATTTTGTAGATCCCTATGGAACTGCGGTGGGTGTGATAAATCCTTCTCATCCTTTTAAAGTGGTGATAGAGGCGCATGCGGATGAAATAAGCTGGTTTGTTAATTATATCACTGCCGATGGTTTATTGTATTTAAAAAGAAATGGTGGGGTAGATCACCAAACGGCCCCTGCTTCGCGCGTGATTATTCATGGAAAAAAAGGGCCTGTAAAGGCTGTGTTTGGGTGGCCCGCAATTCATACACGTTTAGGTAGTCCTGAACAAAAAGAACCTACCCCGCGTACGGATAATTTATGGTTGGATTGTGGGGCGCGTTCCAAAAAAGAAGTGGCTGCGCTGGGTATTCATATTGGTGCTGTGGTAACCTATCAAGATGGATTCGATGAACTAGCCAATGGAAATTATATAGGAAGGGCTTTTGACAACAGAATTGGTGGCTTTATGATCGCAGAAGTAGCGAGGCTCTTAAAAGAAAATAAAAAGCAATTACCATTTGGCTTGTATGTAGTTAATGCGGTGCAGGAGGAAATTGGTTTACGTGGTGCGGAAATGATTGCAAGACGTATCAAACCTGATATTGCGATTATCACGGATGTAACGCACGATACTACAACACCCTTAATCAATAAAGCGATTGAGGGCGAAGTAGCTACTGGTAAGGGTCCTTCGCTTTGTTATGCGCCGGCTGTTCATAATAAACTGCTAGCTCTTGTAGAGGATGTGGCTGCTAAAAAGAAAATTCCTGTTCAATGGCGTGCACAAAGCAGAAGCACTGGTACAGATACGGATTCTTTTGCTTACTCAAATGATGGATGCCCCTCCGTTTTAATATCTATCCCACTTCGTTATATGCATACAACGGTAGAAATGCTTCATCGTGATGATATTGAAAGTACCATTCGCTTGATGTACGAAACCTTGTTAACCCTCTCTCCAAAGACCAATCTGCGTTATCTCTGATTCGCTTTGGGCTGAACCAGTACCTTTGCGCGGATGGACATTCGTTGCACACAAGAAGAATTAGCAATATTAGAGAAAGTGGCTGCGGGCGCACGCATGCTGCAACGTGAAACTTATTTGGTGGGCGGATTTGTTCGTGATAAACTCATGGGGCGGCCTACCACTGATCTAGACTTTGTCTGTATAGGGGATGCTTTGGAGTTAGCAGAGCAGGCAGCTGTTCAATTCAGGCCTAAACCCAAGGTTGACCTTTTTAAAACATTTGGTACTGCTCATTTTCAATTGAAAACAGAACCAGCGATTGACGTTGAGTTTGTGGGCGCTCGAAAGGAAAGTTATCAGCATACTTCGCGTAATCCCACAGTAACACCCGGTACCTTACAAGACGATCAAGAACGAAGAGATTTTACCATCAATGCATTGGCTATTAGTTTGCAGGAAGCCAATTTTGGAAAACTTATCGATCCGTTTGGTGGGCTGAAGGATTTGGATCAGGGAATTATAAGAACACCACAGGATCCGGATAAAACCTTTAGTGATGATCCCCTGCGAATGATGCGCGCTATTCGGTTTGCTACACAACTTGGTTTTGTAATTGAAGAAAGTACTTGGGAGGGTATTGTTCGAAATGCCAAGCGAATTGATATTATTTCGCAGGAGAGAATAACGGACGAACTGACCAAAATTCTTTTAGCACCGAAACCTTCTATTGGATTTGATCTGCTCTATAAATCGGGATTATTAAAATTGATATTTCCGCAGGTAGTTGATTTGGCAGGTGCAGAGTACAAGGATGGACATGGGCACAAGGATAATTTTTATCATACACTACAGGTGCTCGATAATGTGGCACAAAAATCTTCAGATTTATGGCTTCGTTGGGCCGCTTTGCTACACGATATTGCTAAGCCTGCTACAAAACGTTTTGAAAAGGGGCATGGATGGACTTTTCATGGTCACGAAGTAGTGGGTGGAAGAATGGTACCTAAGCTTTTTACAAAGCTGAAGCTACCCTTGCATGAAAAGATGCGTTTTGTAAAGAAGCTAGTGGAGTTGCATCTTCGTCCCATTAGTCTAACTAAAGAAAATATAACTGACTCCGCGATACGCAGATTATTGTTTGATGCCGGAGAGGATTTTGATTCGCTTATGCTTCTCTGTGAGGCTGATATTACATCCAAGAATCAGACAAAAGTCAAACGTTATCTTGAAAATTTTATGCTGGTTAGGCAGCGCTGTAAGGAAGTAGAGGAGAAGGATCATATTCGTACCTGGCAACCGCCTATTACTGGGGAATTGATCATGGAAACATTTGGACTGTCTCCCTCTAAGCCAGTAGGTGTAATTAAAGATGCTATCAAAGATGCCATGCTGGATGGTGTGATTTCCAACACCTATGAGGCAGCTTTTGAGTTCATGTTGGAAAAAGCAGCTTCGATGGGGATTCGCCCCAAGAATTGACCACTAATTTATCCCTAGCTTTGTAGCATGCCTATTCTAAAGTTTAGAGTTTTTTTTGAGGAAGACGATACCATTTACAGGGATATCGCGCTTTTTCATACGGATACATTCTTCAGTCTTCACCAAGCTATTTTGAAGTCCTACGAGTTCGATCAAAAGCATCAGGCTACATTTTATAGAAGTAATGATCAATGGCAACGAGGGAGAGAAATTAGCTTACAAGTGTATGAAAAGGATTACAAGGCGCCTCCACTATTAATGGATCAAACGACCGTTGGTGCGGAAATCAAAAATCTCAATCAGCGCTTTATTTATGTCTATGATTTTAATCGCAACTGGACTTTTTTGTTAGAGTTGATCAATGTATCCAAGGAGGAAAATCCAAAGTTGACCTATCCCGCCACAACTCGTGTGGAGGGCATTGCCCCCAGCCAATATGGTACCAAGGCTTTGTTGGGTGAAAAGTTTGCAGATATTGAAGAAAAATATGATCTGAGTAAAGCAGAGGATGGATTTGCTGAAAAAGATGAGGAAGGAGAAGATATTAGCTTGGATGAGGAGGGGATGAGCGAAGAAGAGCTATAACATCTTTCATGTCCCTGCCCGTTATCATACAAATTGCAGGCCCTACGGCAGCTGGTAAAACGGCACTTGCCATCGAACTGGCTAGTTGGCTCAGCACTGAAATTGTTTCCTTTGACAGCAGACAATGTTATCAAGAACTTTCCATTGGAGTGGCTCGTCCGTCTGTAGTTGAATTGACTTCTATCAAACATCATTTTATTGCCTCTCATTCCATTCATCTGCCGCTTGATGCGCATACCTATGCACAACAGGCTCATTCAGTGATTAAAGACTTATTTCAACGATTTCCGGTAGTAGTGATGGTGGGTGGAACTGGACTCTATTGGAAAGCTTTTCATGAGGGGCTGGATAAAATTCCTGCGGTTGATGCACTCACAAGAAATCAGGTAATTGCGCAATATCAGCAATTGGGTTTAGCATGGCTTCAATCCGAACTAAGTCGTGTCGATCCTTTGTTTGCGGCCAGTGGCGAAATGAAAAATCCTCAGCGAATGATGCGCGCCTTGGAAGTATTTCGTGCAACGGGTGCCAGTATTTTATCTTTTAGAAAAAATGAAATAGTACAACCTTATTATTCCCTCTGCTCATTGGGACTAACCCGTTCACGGGACACGCTGGTGGAGTTGATTGATCAACGCGTGGAAAATATGTTTGCGCAAGGACTTTTGGAAGAGGTGCGCTCCCTGGAGCAGCATGCAAGCTTAACTCCACTTCAAACAGTGGGCTACAGTGAATTATTTAGTCACTTGCAAGGCGCCTGCACATTGGAACAAGCCAAGGAGCAAATAAAAATTAATACCCGGCAGTATGCTAAAAGACAATTGACTTGGTTTAGAAAACAGGATGCTATCGAATGGTTTGAGCCAGAACAAATGCAGGAGATCCGTTCGTTTGTAAAGAAATTAGTGAACTAGGCTTGTAATTCTCTTTTATAGAGTTGAATGGTGTTCTCCAATCCCCATAATAAGGCATCACAGATTAGCGCATGTCCAATACTTACTTCTTGGATCCAGGGGATTTGTTGATGAAAATAACGCAGGTTATTATGATCTAGATCATGCCCTGCATTGAGCGCAAGATCTAACTCCTTAGCCACTATGGCTGCTTGATAATAGGGCGTAATCGCTTTTTCTTTTTCGCCTGCTTGATAGAGGGTTGCGTATTGCTCAGTATATAACTCCACTCTGTCGGTTCCTGTTTCTTTAGCGGCTCGGATCATCTCTTCAACTGGGTCTACAAATAAGCTAACACGAATACCATGATTTTTGAAAATGCTCACCATTTCTTTCAGGTATTCCTGGTGTGTAACGGTATCCCATCCATGATCGCTGGTTAATTGTCCGGTTGTATCGGGTACGAGGGTTACTTGGGTGGGTTGAGTTTCTAATACCAGGTCAATAAATTTTTGCTCACGGCAATTGCCCTCGATATTAAACTCTGTGGTAATTAGTTTTTTTATCGATCGCACATCGCCATAGCGAATATGTCGCTCGTCGGGTCGGGGATGAACTGTTACGCCATCTGCTCCAAATTGCTGTACAAGTTGCGTGATGCGGGCAAGGTCAGGATTGTTTCCTCCTCGCGCATTACGAAGCGTTGCAAATTTGTTGATATTGACAGAGAGTTTTGTCACTTGACAAAGATACTATCCTAGAGTTCTTTCCAGGTGTGATCAGCCAGCAGTTGCACGGCCGCAATAAATTTTTTGAATGGGCCAGCAGCTCCCCATTCTTTGGGAGAGACCAGGGACACTAAATAGCTGTCATCATTTTTTTGATAGAGATAATATACTTGGCCAATGTTTGGCTTGAAAGTTAGTTTTGCCTCATAGATCATCAAGGAGAGTTCTTTTCGCTTTTGAATTTCCTGAGCTTGTAAGGCCAGTAGTTCAATCTGCTGCCGGATTTGGTCAAGCTGCATATTGGTTTGCTCTTCCATTGCCGTGAGGGCCTTGTGCTTGATCATGCCTTCCTCCGTGGGTCTGATCACTGCACCGGAAACAGAGGCTGCATAGGGGAGAACACTCATTTGTTTATGATAGTACTCCATGTTTGTGTAGGCCTGCCCATTTTCCAGTTCGCCTTGTTGGGTTATACGCAAATACCCATTGGGCATGATTTCGTGCACTACATGTAATAGGGTCTGGCCACCTCTATAAAAGTGAATTTCAAAGGTTATTCCGTCCGCGAATAAGGCCTGTACTTTATCTGCACCTTCCGACGCTGGCAGGGGATGCAGATCCCCGTCTGCTATAATGCTATAGTTGGAAGCAAAGGCCTGATTTTCGAGGCTTAACCAGTTGTGGAAAATGCGAAGTTCTTTTTTTCCCTCAACGGCCTCAATCTTGTAAATCCCGCTTTTAGGGCGGTCCCCTTTCTCGTAAGCGCCTTTTTCAGGGAAAAGTTGCCAGGAAGCTAAAAAATTGTAAGCCTGTACCATGTGAGTATTACAAAAATAGGGTCGAAAAGTTGGCCGTCTTATCTTTAAGTTTCAATCTTTTCCATGAAAACCTTTAGTGGGCAATTTTACCCCAGTTATTTTTCTCCCCCCAGTGAGGCTACGCTTCTTTTATCGGATCGGACCCTGAGTATTGGTTTTCATGACCAACATGGAAATCCTGCTAGACAAGACTGGCCACTCAAAGAGGTACAAGGTGATTTTTTATTCGCGGAGCAGCGAAGCCGCTTTACACAAACCAATACTCAAGCTGAGTTTCGAGTAGCTGGTCGCGAGGCGTTTGAATATTGGGAGGAAATTAAAGCAGAGGCAAATAAGTCATGGTTTAGAAAAAAAAGAACGGGTAGTCTGCGTCGTACGGTGGCCTTGCTCAGTGCAATGCTGTTATCCGGATCGCTTCTTTATTTTTTTATGGTGCCTTGGCTGGCAGAACAAATGGCAACAGTTGTTTCAAAAAAAACAGAGCGTCAATTAGGGGATAGTGTATTTGAGGCCATGAAGAGTACACAAACGGAAGACACGATGGCTACGCGTGTACTCAATGATTTTTTTAATGCCTTGGCCATTGAAACCGATTACTCCATTCGTATTACCGTGGTAAAGGATGAAATGGTAAATGCATTTGCCTTGCCGGGTGGACAGTTGGTTGTATACACGGGTTTGTTGGAAAATATGGAGACCTACCCCGAGTTGGCAGCCTTGCTCAGTCACGAGTTTGTTCATGTCGAAAAAAGACATGCCACGCGTTCTATTTTCAGGTCTATGGGTTCAGATTTATTTGTGACTTTACTATTTGGAAAGAGTAGTGGATTGGCAACCTTGGTGATCGGGCAAGCCAATCAATTGAGGACCTTGAGTTATTCCAGATCACTGGAAAAAGAGGCAGATTTGGAAGGATATAAATTGTTACGGGAAAGAGGGATTGATCCTGGAGGGTATGATCGACTATTCAAGCATTTGAAAGACTCCTCGCCAGGAACAGAAATTCCTGAGATGATAAGTAGCCACCCGGATACTGACAATCGTATGCAGTATATACGGGAGGCGGCTCGTGGACAAGTGGTCAAGGAAGATCCCCAGCTTGTTAGTATTTTTGCACAACTAAAAAACAAGTAATATGATATTAACAACTACTGCCTCTATTGAAGGAAGACCTGTACAAGAATATCTAGGTGTAATTAATGCGCAAAGTATTATTGGTGCCAATATGTTTAAAGACATTTTTGCTGGTCTGCGTGACTTGATTGGTGGACGTAGCAAAACCTATGAGCGCGTAATTGAAGAAGCTAAGGAAGATGCGATGCGTGAGTTAACGCAAAAAGCGCAGTCGATGGGAGCTAATGCCGTGGTGGGAATTGACTTAGATTTTGAAACAGTGGGTGCCAGCGGTAGTATGCTGATGGTAATTGCTACAGGAACTGCGGTTCGGATTTAATTTTTTTTCCATGCTAGGGGGTAGCTTTAAAAAGTATTTGCTTTTTGTGCTTTGCTTTGCATCGGTGTTTACAACTGCTGCGCAGGATTGTACTGTTAACCGGGAAGTAGATGTATTTACCCGAGAAACCCGATTGAGCTCAGGCTTTATAGATCTTTCGGGTGCCTCCGTAACCGTAGATGCAGATAAGAAAGAAGTAGATATTCTTTTTTCTTTCAAAACCAATCGTTGCTTTGACGATGGTTGTAGCGCCACCCTCTATTTTGCGGGTACTAAATCCAAGTTATTATTACGGAATGCCGGTACCATGAACTGCGAGGGGCTTTATCATTTTATTTTTCGAAACGCAGTTAGTGTCAATTATCAGTTGAGAAAATTAGCTACGGCTAAGATCAGTCATATCGTATTTACCGATCGGGATCAAAAAATGGTCCCTGTTAATTTGGACGAATCGATGCAGTTAAAATTTATGCAGGCGGTAGATTGTGTAACCAAAGAAGCAGTCAAATTACTCCAATAAAAAAACCTCCAATAACGGAGGTTTTTTATCTGCATTATAATTTCATTAATAACGGTAATGTTCTGGCTTGAATGGTCCAACCTTACTAATGCCAAGGTATTCAGCTTGAGGGGTTGTCAACTCATCCAACTCTACTCCAATTTTAGAGAGGTGCAAACGGGCCACTTTCTCATCTAAGTGTTTTGGAAGAACATATACTTTATTCTCGTAATTCTTATTGTTAGTCCATAATTCAATCTGAGCCAGCGTTTGGTTGGTGAATGAATTACTCATCACAAAGGAAGGATGGCCGGTAGCACAACCCAAATTAACCAGACGGCCTTCTGCCAAGATGATGATATCATTTCCTTCTACATTGTAGATATCCACCTGAGGCTTAATCGTGTCTTTGGTATGACCGTAATTGGTATTCAACCAGGCAATATCAATTTCAATATCAAAGTGTCCGATGTTACAAACAATAGCTTTGTCCTTCATACGTTTGAAGTGTTCGCCCGTAATCAAATCGCGGCAACCAGAAGCAGTAACAACAATATCAGCTTCTTTTACTGCATCAATCATCTTTTTCACTTCAAAACCATCCATAGCCGCTTGCAACGCACAGATAGGATCGATCTCTGTAACAATCACACGGCATCCGGCTCCTGCTAAAGAAGCAGCAGATCCTTTACCCACATCACCATAACCACCTACCACGGCAACTTTACCAGCTAACATTACATCAGTAGCACGGCGGATTGCATCTACGAGTGATTCTTTACAACCGTATTTGTTATCGAATTTAGATTTAGTAACAGAGTCGTTTACATTGATCGCTGGCATTGGAAGTGTTCCTTTTGCCACGCGCTCATACAAACGATGCACGCCGGTTGTTGTTTCTTCAGAAATTCCTTTTACATATTGAACTAATTCAGGGTATTTGTCTAACACCATGTTAGTTAGGTCACCTCCGTCATCCAAAATCATATTCAAAGGACGATCCTTTCCACCAAAGAAAAGTGTTTGTTCAATACACCAATCAGCTTCTTCAATGGTTTGTCCTTTCCACGCAAATACGCCAATACCAGCAGCGGCAATTGCAGCTGCAGCATGGTCTTGTGTAGAGAATATATTACAAGAACTCCATTTTACTTCAGCACCCAAGGCAGCTAATGTTTCAATCAATACCGCTGTTTGGATTGTCATGTGCAGACAGCCTGCTACACGAGCACCTTTTAAAGGTTGTGAAGGACCATACTCGGCACGAATGGCCATTAGTCCTGGCATTTCTGCTTCTGCTAAACGAATTTCTTTGCGGCCCCATTCAGCCAGGGAGATATCGGCTACTTTATAAGGTAAACTGAAATCAATGGATTTGGTCATGGTTGACATACGACTTGGTTTTAAGATGGCGCAAAGCTACAGTATAAATCAATAAAGCCCTACTAATTAAAGGGCTATTTGCATTATATAGTCGTTCATATAAAAGCCATTACCAATCTCTATATCAGCAGTTTCACGTATGGTGAAGCCCATTTGATGATAAAAGCCTACAGCTTTATTGTATCGATTTACTTGTAATTCAAGGGTATGTGCTCCTAATTCTTTGATGCGTTGTAGAAGATCAGTTAGAAAAATACGGCCAGCCCCCTTCCCCTGCACATGGGGTAACACATATAATTTGTGCAACTTAAAGTGATCAGCTTGTAGTGCTTGATAAGAAGCATAGCCGATTGGCGTTTGCGCTTGATATAGCAATAAAAAAGTAGCGCCCTCATTCATTTGTTGCGCCAGTGAGGCGGGGCTGTACATCCATTCTAACATGTAGGCTAATTGTTCTTCCGTTAAAATAGAAGAATAGGTTTGAGGCCAAACCTGCATGCATAATTCCCGGATTAATTCAATGTCAGCCTGTGATGCTGTTCGTACTTCGTATGAAGTTTGCGGATTGCTCATTCATTCTTTTTGAGAATTCTGTTTAACAATCCTTTTTTCTTATCTCCTTTTTCAGATGAGGCAGGAGTGTTACGAGGAAGATCTGTCTCTTTCTTGGGAAGTGTATCTTTTTTAGGTGTAGGGATGGACTTTGAATCCTCTTCACGAACTGGCGTAGATTCGGGACCAATGTAAGGAGCCGTCTCTAGTTTATAATCATCCTCTGAACCTACTCCCATATCTTGTCCCTCGGCACCGGGCATTAATTCAAGATCATTTAAAAGAATATCTGCACTGTTCATGGAATTACCCATTTCTGCAGGCACTACAAATCGGGCCTCTTTTTCCAGTCCGGTGCGGCTGTCTGCTAATGCTTTTCCAAAGAAATACTCGCAAATCGGACGAGCCATTCTAGAGGCTTCTCCTTCGTTTTTAATAAACTGATCGTCAAATCCAACCCAGGCACCCACCAGAATTTGCGGGGTGAATCCAAGAAACCACGCATCCGCATTTTCATTGGTGGTTCCGGTTTTTCCTCCCATCTCAGCGGCGCCTACACGGCTACGCATACCTGCCGCGGTACCTACATCTACGGCACCCTGCATCATACGTGCCATCGTATAGGCAGTAGCCTCACTAATTACTTCTTTTCTATTAGCACTGAAGTCAAATCGTTTGATTACATTACCATTTCTATCTTCTATGCGGCTGATGGCAAATGGTTTTGTAGAAAAGCCTCTTCCAGGAAAAATTGTGTAGGCCCACATCATTTCAAATAACGAAAGATCGCAAGATCCCAAAGCAACAGAAGGGTAGGGGCCAATAGGAGTGGGAATATTTAAGCGACCCATAAATTCCGCAAATTGTCGGGCTCCCACTTGTTTCATAATGTAAGCGGTTGCACAGTTTTTTGAAAATGCTAATGCAGCGGCCATTGATCCAGGTCCTCCTTTACATTCTTTACTAGCGGGTACCCAACCATTTCCTTCGAAATACTGTGGCTCATTAGGGAGTTGTGTTTCGGGAGTAAAGCCTCTCTCTTCTACCGCTTGTGTATATAACAATGGCTTGATAGTGGAGCCTACCTGTCTTTTTGTTTTAATATTTACGTGGTCGTATTTGTATGTTTTAAAATGAATACCACCAACCCAGGCACGAATTTCTCCCGTTACGGGGTCCATGGCCATAAAAGAAGCCTGTTCCATTTGTCGGTGATACTTGATCGAATCCAACGGAGTCATCATGGTATCCGTTTCACGACGTGTATTCCAGGCAAATACTTTCATGCGCACGGGTTCTTTAAAACTGGCTCGAATTTCTTTTTCACTCCATCCGTCTTCCTCCAGGTTACGCCAACGGTCCGATTCTTTCATGGCTCTCTCCAATATGGACTCTTTACCATTCCAAATTTTTCCTGACTTGATGGAGTTGCGGTTATTTACATTTTTTTGGAGTTGCGACATATGCAAGGCCAGTGCTTCTTCCGCATATTGCTGCAATTGTACATTGACGGTAGTATAAATTTTTAATCCATCATTGTAAATGCTATAGGGTTCACCCTCCGGATTAGTGAGACCTTTCAGCGCCTCCTTAATTTCTTCTTTCAATATTTCTCTGAAATAAGGCGCATAACCGGTATTCTCATCCATTTTTTTATAATTCAACTGGATGGGTAGAGCCTTCAGTCGAGTGGCTTCCTCGCTGGTGATCTTGTTATTGACTTCCATTTGCCCAATTACCACGTTTCTGCGATCGAGGGCAGCCTTGGGATTACGTACAGGATTATAAATGCTATTTCCCTTGAGCATTCCAATGAGTAAGGCAGCTTCTTCTACATTGAGACGGTCCGGTTCTTTTTGAAAGAATGTGCGGGATGCATTTCGGATTCCATAAATATTATTACCAAACGGTACGGCATTTAAGTAAAGTGTTATGATTTCTTCTTTGGTAAAATTCTTTTCTAGTTTAACGGCAATAATCCACTCTTTGAGTTTTTCTATTACACGCCACGCTTTGTTTCTACTTCCCTGTGCCAGCAAGGCCTTTGCTAACTGTTGTGTGATAGTGCTGCCTCCTCCCTCTGAACCTAAGGTAACTACAGCTCGCAGTGTTGATTTGAAATCGATACCACTGTGTGAGTAAAATCGTTCATCCTCTGTGGCAATTAAGGCATCAATCGCATGACGGGATAGATCACGGTATTTTACATTACTTCTGTTGCCGCGCTCAGTATAATATTTCCCCATCAGCGTTCCATCGATCGCATATACTTCAGAGGCTTGCAGGATGGAGGGATTCTGTAATTCATATAGCGAGGGCATTTTCCCAAATAGTCCGAGATTGGCTAATAAAATCAGTAGTAAAAAAGCTACCAGACCCCAGCCAAAAAATTTCCAGAAAAAACGAACGGAGGGTTTCATAGTGCTAAGTTAGGGTCTCTTGCTGTTAAGGAAACGTTGATAGGCTTCCAAGTCCTTGCGTAGCCGAAGCTCATTTAAATTAGTCGTAGAAATGGGTAGCCATTTGTATTTTCCAGCAGGTAACCAGGGAACAATCTCACTGGCAGATCGTGCTTTTGCCCTTTCCAAGTAAACAGAGGCCTCCTGGTAATTCTCAAAATTACCTAACGCAATAAAGCGATACCGGTTATCCAGGTTCACTAATTCTTTTTGAATGGTCCGGGTGTTATAGACTGATCGATTGTAATTGTCTATCGAGCGCATGGCCTCAGCTGCCAGTAATGGTTCAATTTCTTCCAATATAAAAAGTACCAGATGCGTTGTTTTATCATCCCAGCTAAACGAAGTGAGAGGCGGAGGTTGGGTAGTTGAGTCAGTTGACACGCTTGGGTTGTTATTGGTAAAGTTGGAAGGAGTAGGGGTGGTAGTGGAATTAGCCGCTGCTGTAGCACTTACGCGTTTACTAATTGCTTCCAGTAAATCCGCTGCGCGTAAGTAAAGGGGAGAATTAGGGAAACGTAATTGGAGTTCTCGCAGTATTCGAATTGCGGTACTATCCTTTTTTTGTTGTACATAATAGGCGGCCTCAATATAAAGTAGTTGGGGAGTCCAGTGATTTTCACCAGCCATTCGATCTGTTTCTTTTTTTAGCTCCACGGCTTGCTCATAGGCACCTTTTGCAAAAAGTGTATAGATCTCTGTGTAGATGCTATCGTAGCTTTTTGATTTTTGCTGCGCCACTTTTGATTCTTGCCCATTGAGAAGCGCTGTGAAGCGACTTTGTGCATGCTGAGTATTTAATTCTTTTAAAATTGCGGATGCTTTATTTAGTTCTCCCCCTCGCCATGCGCAGTTGTGTTGATGAAACAGCACTTCGTCCCTATTTTCAAAATCGGAGAAGCTGTTGTAAAGTCGATCAAGCAATTTTATTCCAGCCGTACAATCCTCTATTTCTTGAATCAGAATCCT
This sequence comes from Bacteroidota bacterium, assembly GCA_014190475.1. GTDB lineage: Bacteria > Bacteroidota > Bacteroidia > Chitinophagales > Chitinophagaceae > JJ008. The sequence continues at coordinate 36,180 of BJGL01000009.1, read as the reverse complement.
GCCTGCCTCCAGGAGCGCAGTTGATAGAGAATCTGTGGTAATTTTTTTCTTTTCTGTGCTAAGGGGTAATCCGGCATAGAGCGTTTCAAAGTCGATTGCTGATTCTGAGGAATTAGTTTTTGATCCCAAGGAGTCTCGTCCGCTTGCTTGCACTAATGCCAGGGAGGCTTGCATGCTGGCGGCTCTTCTCCAATTATCCAAATTGGGGCGATTGCCCCAGCGCGCCATAAATGCAGCCTGGCCTCTGCTTCGGCTGGAGGCATTATAAAAATACCATTCGCCCTTATCCGTTTCATTTCCAAATAGCGAGGGTGTTTGTGGCATTGTAGTGAAAGGCCGGGTGGGAATTGCAGCGGGATCTTCTTGAAGACCGGCTTGCTTTCGCAATTGTTTCACAATTTTTTTCACAGCCTCTTTTCTTTCCTCCTCGGGAAGACCTGCCAATAGTAGCAAACTGTCTTGTCTTTCCACAATAGCAAGTTTGTTCACCAATGTCTGCAGCGCTCTTTTTTTCACTGCCAACACAGCCGGATCAACGGGCAGGCTGTCGGTGGTTTTAAGACTATCATAGTATTGGGCCGCCTTGCCATAGAAGCCGGCTTCGTAAGAGATCTCTGCCAGCTGGAGAAACGCTTTATTTCTTTGTAGCGTATTGTTGGTGATCGCGACTGTGCTTTGATACAACGATTCAATTGCACGGGTTTTATTTCCTGCTGCTAAATCCATTTGAGCAGCCGTGTAATAAATAATATCCTGATAGGCTCTGTATTTTTCTTTTGCTCCCATTTCCAGCAGCCGTTGCACATTACGGGTTGCATAATCAGATTCAGTTCGATTAACTCGAATAGCGGCAATACGTGCTTGAATTTCCAGGATCAAATCTGTGGAGTGGGGAATGGCAAGGTTGTAGTACTGACTTGCTGCCCTGTAGTTACCTGCTCGCTCAAAGAGTTGAGCGGTTAAAAACTCCCAACGGGCTTTTTCATTGGAGGTAGTTGCTCCCTCCAGAGCTTTGGAAAGATGTGTGGCTGCACTATCCCAGCGTTCCTGCTTGTAAAAGGATAAAGCAGTCAGTTCCTCTAATTCTGTTTTTAGTCTTTTGGGGAATGCGAGATCGTTACGAAGTGTTTGAAGTAATCCAGCAGCCTCTGCAAATTGCTCTTGTGCTAGTTGTGTTCGAATAATCCATAAGAGAGCTTCATTTCTTTTGGGCGGTGCCGGTCCCATTTTGTTGAGTAAGCCTGTTTTTTCTTGACTGGCTATACTGTTGGCGCGATTGCCATCTCTTCCGCTCCCTATCGACTTAAAGTAACCGTCTTTCTCGCGCGGTGCATAGTAATAGTTGATAAACTGAAAAACCTGATAAGCTGAATCAAATTTTTCCTGGAGGTAATAAGCCATTCCCCATAACAAATACAAATTATCATTCCAGTCATTTCTTAAATCATGTAGCGCAATACCTGAGGAGGCTTTTTGAATTACACTATCTAGGTCAATGGAATCTTTGCGAGTGTTGGTAAGGCTAAAATTGTAAAAGGGAAGTAGGGCGCTATAATCGTCGCGGTGTGCTGTTTTAGCTTTTTGCAGCACCTCATTTAGTTTCCGAGCCGCATTGTAGGTAAAATTGTAATGGGTAACTGTGTTCTGAACAAGGCGTGATGGGTAGCTTAATTTTCCATCTTTTGTTTTTTCGGAACGAAGCAACCGGTCCTTGTATTCTTCTTCCTTGGGCAGGTCAATACGAAAACCCTGTTGGGACAGTGTCGTGGCTGGCCAACCAAGCGCCAGTAGGATTAAAAGGCGAAATAGGGAACGCACCTCCTGCATATCTTCTTGCAATCTAGCTCCTTAATAACTGATTTTCAAATTAATTAGTGTGTTAGACCTTAATTTTTTGTGAGTATTTTGATTGAGGTTCAATACGTTTGGGTATTCCGGTTTCTTACCTTTATTGTATCGCTAAAAAAATGGCTAAACTCGAATTACCAGCAGGATTAAAACGATTGAGAAGTCGTTACCGCCTGGTTGTCATGAATGATGACACCTACGAGGAGGTGGTGACATTTCGTTTATCTCGTCTCAGCGTATATTCAGCCTTCAGTATGGTGTTTGTAATTTTGGTTGGATTAACCACCGCATTGATCATATTCACCCCCCTCAAGTATTATATACCTGGCGCCGGCTCCGATTATGCCTCGGTAACTGCCTTGAAAAGATTACAGTATAGGGTTGATTCAGTGGCCCGGGAAGATGCTTTAAAAAATCAGTATATTTTAGGTCTTAAAAAGGCCTTGTCAGGTGAAGCCGCGATATCCTTGGATACGACACAGCTTGACATTCCTCCTGCCACATTAATTAGTGATTGATTCAATTATAAAATTATGTTTACAACCAAACCAAAAACAGACATGCAAACTAACCTAACTCAATCAGGCAGTGCCGCAACTTTAATTAGTGCTGGGACTGTTTTAAAAGGCGATATCAGCAGCAACGGTGATCTTCGTATCGATGGCACTGTGATGGGCAATGTAAAAACCTCTTCAAAAATAATCATTGGAAGTACGGGTGTGGTAGAAGGGGATATTGTTGGGAACCAGGCGGACGTTACCGGAAAAGTAAATGGCAATATTCGCGCCAATGAGTTGTTACAATTACGTGGAGAGTGTGTGGTAGCCGGAAATATCTATGCAGGTAAATTACAAGTAGAACCCTCTGCTACTTTCAATGGGCAATGCCATATGGGAGCTAATGTTGTGGATATGACCAAAGATGAACAACAAACCCAGGTCCTCGCCCGATAAATCCAAACGGGATTTACTTCGTTATGCGGGTCTAGCCTCGCAGTTGTTGGTGTATTTAGCCATCGCTGTGGCAGGAGGGATTCAAGTAGATCGTTGGCTAAGTATTTTTCCTGTTCTTACTATTCTATTTCCTCTATTGACGTTAGCTGCAGTTTTTTATAAACTATTTAAAGAGACAGGTGGTTCAATGTAGTTGTGTATGAAAATGATGAATAAAGCTACGGTTGTATTTGTCTTGCTGCTGTTATTGGTGCAGGGTATTTTGGCAGTGTCTCGTACTTGGCTATTAGCCCAAGAGGTAAATGTAGCTGTAGTATCGACTGCAAATTTTCTACTTTTCTTGGTCACTATTTTATCTGCAAGCCTCACTACAAAAAGTTTTACGAATCCCAATCTGCAGGCATCGGTTCGTGCCGTGATGCTATCCTTTATGATTAAGTTTTTTGTTTTAGCGCTAGCGGCATTTATTTATATCTATGTGCAACGCAAGGCGGTAAATCTACCTGCGTTATACGGAGCTGCTTTTCTCTATGTGCTGTATACCGGAGTTGAGCTGCGATTACTGCTAGGGGCATTAAAAAAATAAAGTATGCCCAAAAAAGAAGTCCCACTCGATTTCTTATCACGCTATTTACCCACTGGTACCGATCAGCAAGTCCTTTCACTCTTACAGCAACACCGTGTTCTCCTTACCATTACGCGCGAGCGAAGAACCGTGCTTGGTGATTATAGACACCGCACGCACGATCAGCAACACCGAATTACGGTAAACGGCAACTTAAATCCTTATGCTTTTTTGGTAACTCTTTTGCATGAGCTGGCTCACCTGTTAACGTTTGAACAATTTGGTAATCGAGTACAGGCGCACGGAAAAGAATGGAAGTGTTGTTATGCTACGCTGCTGGAATCGTTTTTAACACTTCATCTCTTGCCTGCTTCTCTTGACCATGCGTTGCGAGAAATGTTAGCTAATCCGGCTGCTAGTAGTTGTGCAGAGGATGGGTTGATGCGTGTGTTACGTCAATTTGATCCACCCAAGGAAAATCATCTTTTCCTGGAAGAGTTACCTGCGGGCGCACCCTTTCGCATTAAGGACGGTAGAATTTTTAGAAAAGAGGCCTTGCTTCGAAAGCGATTTAAATGCAGGGAGTTAAAAACAGGGAATTACTTTTTATTTTCTCCTGTATATGAAGTTGAAAAAATCGACTGATTGAGCTCCGCACTTTATTAGGCTACTGCTTTTTTTACCAGGGCTGCTGCTTCACTCAGCAAGATGGCTGATTGAACTTTCAAACCACTTTCATCAATCAATTTTTTAGCTTCTACCGCATTAGTACCCTGTAGCCTTACAATAATTGGAATACTGATGTTGCCTAAATTTTTGTATGCGTCAATTACTCCTTGTGCAACCCGGTCACATCTTACGATGCCGCCAAAAATGTTAATGAGAATTGCTTTTACGGCAGGGTCTTTCAAAATGATTTTAAATCCTGCCTCTACGGTTTGCGCATTAGCAGTTCCGCCCACGTCCAGGAAGTTAGCGGGTTCTCCACCACTCAGTTTAATCATATCCATGGTAGCCATGGCTAATCCTGCGCCGTTTACCATGCAGCCTACGTTTCCATCGAGTTTTACAAAATTCAAGTTGAACTGACCAGCCTCAACCTCGGTGGGATCCTCTTCTGTCACATCACGGAGTGCAGCCAGGTCGGGGTGACGCATCAGCGCATTGTCATCTAAATTCATTTTACAATCCACTGCCAGGATCTTGTCGTCAGCAGCTTTGAATAGTGGATTGATTTCTAGCATAGAACAATCTAGCCCTACATAGGCGTTATAAAGATTTGTAACGAAACGAACACAATTTTTAAAGGCTTCTCCACTTAATCCTAAGTTGAATGCAATCTTGCGCGCTTGGAAGGGTTGCAATCCGCCACCGGGATGAACCCACTCCTTAAATATTTTATCAGGTGTATTGTGAGCCACTTCTTCAATGTTCATTCCACCTTCCGTACTATACATGATTACATTTTGCCCTTTGGAACGATCGAGCAAGATGGATAAGTAAAACTCTTTTCTTTCACTGGGACCATCGTAGTACATATCTTGGGCTACTAATACCTTATTGACTACTTTTCCAGCAGGTCCTGTTTGTAAGGTTACCAGTGTACCCCCTAATATCTTTTCAGCAAAACCTGAAATATCTTCCAGACTTTTTCCAACCTTCACCCCATTCATACCATTTTCTTTAATAGCACCTTTTCCACGCCCACCTGCATGAATCTGTGCTTTTACCACTGCAAACTTGCTTCCTGATTTCTCCTGGATTATTTTATAGGCTTCCTGTGCTTCAGAAACGGTTGCGCAGGCTACACCTTCCTGAACGGGTACATTGTATTTTTTGAGCAATTCCTTGGCCTGGTATTCATGCAGGTTCATAGGGAAAAATTTTCGCGAAGATAGGGCAAAACAGGGTGGGTAAAATGCTCTTTTAACGATTGCTTTCGAAAGGACCGGCTATTTTTGTATCCACCTTGGCTGCTTCAAAAAAATACATATTGCTTCTGCTATTGCTGGCGTACGCTAATTGGGCGGCCAGCCAAGAATTGCCGGCTATCCGCAACCAAGGTCGTTCCCGTAATTTGATGCAGGGGGCGCCCACAGGATTAAGCCGAATGGGAGCGATGACCATGGGTGCTTCTCAAGACAGCATGAAGCGACGTAACAAGCAGGAAGATTCCATTACAATTTCTTACCGCTTGTTAAACCAACCTCTTAATTTTTTACTTGACTCCACGGTGAGCGATTTTACTACTCGATTTCCCTTAAAAGCAACTACATTAAATCTTGGGAATTTGGGGGGTGCTACCCGGCCACTTCTTTTTTCTCCCCAATGGCAACCAGGATTCGATGCCGGCTTTCATGCATATGATCCCTATCGGTTACATCCTACTGAAGTTCCTTTTTTCCAAACTACACGTCCTTATACCGAACTGGAATATTCCTTGGGTACACGAGTTGAACAAATCATAGGATTACAACATACTCAAAACATTAATGCTGGCTGGAATTTTTTCTTTCGGTATCGGATGATCAACTCACCGGGCATTTTTCAGCATCAACGTTCCAATCACTCCAATTTTGTTTTTTCATCGCGCTATCAATCAAAGAACCTTCGTTACCAAGCCTGGGCTTTGTGGCTTACCAATAAATTACAAGCGGAGGAAAACGGAGGAATTATAGATACTACCGATATTTTGAATGACCCCATCTTTGTGGATCGTTTTAATATTCCCGCATGGTTAGGCGGTCCCGATAATTTCACCTCTAACTTTTTCAGTACGCGCATCAAAACAGGTAATCAATATAGTAACCGTGTTTTACTTTGGAGAAATCAATATGATCTGGGAAGAAAGGATTCTCTGGTTACTGACTCTACGGTAGTTCCGTTATTTTTCCCTCGTGTACGATTGGAGCATCAACTCCGTTATGATAAAGAACAGTTTGCTTTTATTGACAAGGTGCCAGCTGCTTCTTACTTTAATCGTTTTTATCAAATCCCAATCCAATTTGGAGATACGATTGACTTACGTGATCAGTGGCAATTGTTGACCAACGATTTTTCAATTTATCAGTTTCCGGACGAAAAAAATTTAAAGCAATATTTTAAGGCGGGTGTTTCACTACAATTAATTAGGGGCACCACGGCGTTGCAGGCTAGATCATTTTTCAACTCATCCGGAAATTTTTCTTACCGAAATATCACACGTAACAAAAAATGGGATCTTGCCTTGGATGGTATTTTATATTTTACCGGCCTCAATGCTGGCGATTATCTGGCTTCCGTTCGATTGCAACGAGTGTTGGGTAGCAAAAAAAATACCATTGAGATCAATGCGCTTAACACCAACCGTCGTCCCTCTTTTGTGTTTGATCAGCGAAGTAGCTTTTATCTATCCAAACGGTTGCTGGAGCTCAACAAAGAAAATCGCACACAAGTGGGGGCATCTTTGGATTTTCCCGCAATCGGTACCAAGCTAACTGGTAATTACTTATTACTGACTAATTACACCTATTTTACCAGTTTCTACGAACCACAACAGGAATCCACTTTGTTTACCGTTTTGCAGCTTTCCATGCTGAAAACTTTTCGTGTTGCCAAGCGGTGGCGGTGGCATGCTGAGGTATATTGGCAGCAGCGGGTAGGGGTGGCTCAGGTAAATACGATTCCTTTCTTTTTACGAAACCGATTTGCTTATGAGGGCAACCTTGGGTTTAAAAATTTGAATTTGGCTGCTGGGGTTGAGGTGCGATACCGACCTCCTTACAAAGCGGATGCGTATTCTCCACTTTTAGGGCAATTTTTTTATCAGGATAGCCTTACTATTCAAAACCCATTGCCGGATATTGCCTTATATGCCAATTTTAAGATCAGGTCATTTACGGCTTTTGTACGTGCAGAGAACCTCAATTCGGCCCGTGATTTGCAAGGGTTTGGGTTTACTCGTAATAATTTGGTGGCCACAGGTTATGCGCTAAACGGACTTCATATCAGGGTAGGTATTCATTGGCAGTTTGTTAACTAATGGGTGATGACTTTTTTTTACCTTTGTTCATTATGCGTCGCTTTTTATTTACCATAGCAGTTATCGTATACGGTCTCAGCTCCATGGGTTGGGTCTTGGATATTCATTACTGCATGGGAAAAGTGGAAACGGTTCATTTGTTTGAAAAAGAAAAAACTTCTTGTAGTACCTGTGGCATGTCTGCTGAAGAGTCTGAGGGTTGTTGCCATGATGAGGATGCATTGGTCATGCTGATACAGGACCAAAAGACACCTGTAACGCTCCATTTTAATCTCGAGCCGCCGGTCATTTCTCTGCCGTCAACACGCTCCCTTCTCAACGAATTATCTTTTACGCAGCAATTTGATATTGCTGATACGAGTAATGCCCCACCTGAAAAAAATACCCCGCTGTTTTTGCGTAACAGGGTTTTTAGAATTTGATTTCTTTTTCTCCTTTTCAGCGAACTCCATTTTTATTTTATCAATATTTTTTAAAACTTAATTTTCATTGTATGAAAACAAAACATTTATTCGTAGCGGCTGCCTTATTGATGGGTAGCTTATTCAGTGCACAAGCACAAAGCAAGAAAGAAGTATTTCACGTGGCCGGCAATTGCGGAATGTGTAAAGGCCGTATTGAAAATGCCGCTAAAGAAGCAGGAGCCACCCAAGCTTCCTGGGATGCCGACAGTAAAAAATTGACCGTCAGTTATGATGCGGCAAGTACCACGGTTTCTAAAATTCAGGAGCAGGTTGCTTTGGTGGGGCATGATAATGCCGGTGCAAAAGCAACGGATGAAGCCTATGCAAAATTACATGGCTGTTGCAAGTATGATCGTACTGCCGCGGCTGCAGGTAGTGAATCCTGTTGCAAAGATGGAAAATGCAAGGACGGCTCTTGTAAGGACACCAGCAAGGATTGCTGTAAGAATGGCCAGTGTGACAAGAAAAGTAAAAAAGGAAAATCTTGTTGTGCTAATTGCACGAAATCTTAATTGCTGTGCAAAAGTCATATTTAATAATACTGCTGCTCTCTCTGTGGGGAGGACAGCAGTATTCTTTTGCCCAATTTAGTGGCGGAAGACTACAGGCGACGGGTTTGACCTGTGCCCTCTGTAATAAAGCTATTCATCAATCCTTAGAGCAACTCGCTTTTGTAGAGAAAGTGGAGACAGATATAAAGTCTTCCTCATTTACCCTGACCTTTCGTGCGAATGGTGCTGTTAATCCAGCAAAATTGAAAGCAGCCGTAGAGGATGCAGGATTTTTTGTGGGGGAATTGCAATTGACCGGCTCTTGGAATCAGGACCCCGTTGAAAAAGGAATTCCCTTTGTTTGGGGGGAACAGTCTTTTCAATTTATATCCTCAAAGACACCTTCTTTATCAAAGGCGTTCACGTGTATGGTAATAGGAAAGGGGTATTTAACTGAAAAGAGTCTAAAAAAGTTAAAGACAGATTATAGGGAATACTTGAATTTGGATAGTTCTATTTTTCAACTACTCCTCATTAAATAATTTTCTGATGCGGTTTACTATACTAATTATATTTTTTCTGCATTTATCAGTTGCAGTGTTTGCACAAGCATTTAAACAAGAGCCTGCCATTGATTTTAAGCTTCCTACTTCAAAGGGGGATAGTATTTCATTAAGTCAGTTTCGTGGCAAAGTGGTACTCCTCGACTTTTGGGCCTCGTGGTGTGGCCCCTGTCGGGTTGCGAACAAGCATCTAGTTAAAATATATCCCAACTATCGTGGTAAGAATATTGTTTTTTTGAGTGTTTCATTGGATGAAAAACCAAGCGACTGGTTGAGTGCGGTAAAAAAAGATAAATTATCCTGGCTTCAACTAATAGATCAAAAAGCCTGGAACTCTCCGGTGGCGGCAGCTTGGGATGTTAATTCCATTCCTGCTACTTTCTTAATTGATCAGGAAGGCAATGTAATTGCCAGAAATTTAATGGGCACTGCTTTGGAGTCTGGTATTAATAAATTATTGAATCAATGAAGCATTCATTTGGTTTTTTTATAGTTTTTTTTCTTGTCCTGCAAGCTGCAATGCCCCTTTTCAGTCAGGAGCTTTATGTTTATAACGAACCTGCTTCCACTTTGCCCGCCCGCTCCGTTAGTGTCAAATTGAAAAATCATCTGGTTCAGGAGACGGCATTGCTAAATCAGTTTTCTTTTCGAACTGCTCCGCAAGTGTTTTTGGGCATGAATAAAAACTTAACTATTCGTTTAGGAGGCACTCTTTCTTCCATGTATTCTACTCAAGCAAAACTAGAGTCCTACCATATTTATGCGAAGTATCGGTTTTTGTCCAACGATGATATTCATCGTCATTTTCGAATGGCGGGCTATTTTGAAGCGGCTCGTACCAATGCACCTTTCCATTATGATGAGATTAATTTAGGCGGAGATCGTTCGGGGATGGAAGCAGGTTTAATTCTCACACAGCTTTGGAACAAGTTTGCCCTCTCAGGAACAATTAGCCAGACGCAGGTATTTCATTACTACCGTTGGGATAAAGTAAGGCATGGCGTTTTACATCCATTTACCTCTGCGCAATTCAACCTATCGGCTGGTTATTTAGTATTTCCTAGAACCTATACCAGTTACAAACAAACTAATCTTAATTTTTACCTAGAGCTATTAACACAAAGGGCGCTAGACCGCTCTTTATACTATGTAGATCTTGCGCCTGCTATGCAATTGATCTTGGCCAGTAAAACAAAGTTGAATATAGGGTATCGTTTTCAGCTAGATAGCGATATGAAAAGAATGATGCAGCGAAGTTGGCTATTGAGTCTTGAGACCAGTTTTCTGGGGGCACTAAAACGAAAAACTAACGATTGAGTACGTTGATTCGGAAGGAGAATCCCAGTGCTATGTAGTAGGTTACGGATTGGTCATTAAGTCCTTTTCCCCCGGAGAAATCAATTTTACAATTGTCGTTGAAGTAATAGGCTATACCTCCGTCAATTCCATGTAAAGGCTTCTCCATCGATCGAATACTTCCAAAAACCTCAGCATAAGCATACCATCGTTCGCCTAAATTAATTCCAGGGGCTAGTGTATAAATCCAGTCAGGAGAGCCGCCATTACCATCCCATTCAGCTCCAAGGTTATAACCTAGCGCAATGCGATCGGTGAGGGTATGTTGTAAGGTGAATCGAAAGTTTGGAGAAAGATTAGGTGTTTTAAAGTTGGAAGATCCCAGTGCCGGGATGCCCGTATGAAAAATCAGGGAGGTTTGCGGAATCAATCCATTTTCTTTCCATAGCGCTATTTTACCTCCGATTTGAGTAGGGACTAATCCGCTAATTCTTGATGATCCCGTCTCTAGGGTATTGGCTTCTGTAATTAATCGAAGTTCAAAACGAGAACTTAATCCAAGTTTCCAAAGTGCGGTGGGATGCACCCAATTAAATTCGCTTCCATATTTTTCTTTATTAAATCCTATTTCCGCTTGCAAGTATCCTTTTTTAGTTAAGGAAACGGATTCTGTTTGGTCCGGTCGGTCCGTGTCCATTCTCCCTGTTTGCTGAGCTTTGATTTCTTGGAAAAGAACAGCTGCAAAAAGAAATAGTATAATTATTTTGGGTGTAGCTGCTTCCCTGTGAACGGTCCTATGCATCTCCAAATTTATGCAGTAACTTGTTGCAAAATCTCAGCTTATGAAATCTAGAAGAACTTTTATCAAAACGGCGGGCTTGGTTTCTTTGTGGGGAACCATTTCACCTGCCCTTGCTCAATCTGGTAAAGCACTCGTTACACAGACAGCAGTTTTAGGTGCTGAGGAAATTGGTTTCACACAGCAAGCTCTCGCTTATTCATACCCAGCACTGGAGCCAGCAATTGATGCACTTACCATGGAAATCCACTACACAAAGCATGCTGCAGGTTACACGAAGAATCTTGCCGATGCTTGTGCGATAGAAAATATTGATATTTCAAAAGTCAAACTCACGGAACTCCTTGGTCGAATTTCAATGTACGCTGCCAAGATGCGTAACAATGCAGGCGGGCATTATAATCATGAGTTTTTTTGGCGATCTCTAGCACCGGTGCGTGGCGGACAGACTAATAAGCCATCGGGTCAATTAATGGAGGCAATTCGAACACAGTTTGGCTCGTTTGAAAATTTTCAAACTCAATTCAGTGATGCGGCACGTAATCGGTTTGGCAGTGGATGGGCTTGGTTGGTTAAAACAGCAGATGGGAAATTAAAAGTTGGCTCTACGCCTAATCAAGATAATCCACTTATGGATCTAACCGATCTAAAGGGTGTTCCGTTACTTGGATTGGATGTGTGGGAACACGCTTATTACCTGAAATACCAAAATAAAAGACCAGACTACATTGCTGCGTGCTGGTCTTTATTTAATTGGGAGGTAGTAGAAAGAAGATATATGATTGCTTAGGCTTTTTCCTGCATATAACTTTCCATGGGCTCACAAGTACAAATCAAATTCCGATCCCCGTGGGTGTTATTTACCCGAGATACGGAGGGCCAGAATTTGTTATGCGTAACATAGTAAAGTGGGAAAGCTGCTTCTGTACGTGAATAAGCATGTGGCCATTGATCCGCTATTACAGTTGCCTGTGTATGAGGTGCATTTTTTAGCAGGTTGTCTTTCTTATCGGCTTTTCCTTCCTCTATTGCTCTGATCTCCTCGCGGATTGCAATCATGGCATCACAAAAACGATCCAGTTCGGCCTTATCCTCGCTTTCAGTGGGCTCAATCATAATTGTTCCTGCTACGGGAAAGCTCATGGTGGGAGCATGGAAACCATAATCCATCAAACGTTTGGCCACATCCTCTGCTTCAATCTCTGCTGATTTTTTAAAGGGGCGTAAGTCTACTATAAATTCGTGTGCACATTGTCCACTCTGATTGGTGTAAAGTATATCGTAATGACCAGCCAATCGTGCACGCATATAATTTGCATTCAATATCGCATACTCGGTTGCTCCTTTTAATCCAGCAGCTCCCAGCATTCTGATATAGGCGTAGGAGATCAAAAGAATCATGGCAGAGCCATAGGGGGCGGCGGATACAGCATCAACAGTTCCCTGCGTAATATGTCCGGGTAAGAATGGTTTCAAGTGTTCTTTAACACAAATGGGACCCATGCCAGGCCCACCACCACCGTGAGGAATTGCAAATGTTTTATGAAGATTCAAGTGGCAAACATCCGCTCCAATTAAGCCTGGTGCTGTTAGTCCAACTTGGGCATTCATGTTGGCGCCATCCATATACACCTGTCCACCATGTTGGTGAACAATGCTGGTGATCTCCTTCACCGTTTCCTCATAAACCCCATAGGTGCTGGGATAGGTGATCATGATACCAGCTAATTGTTGGCTATTAGCCTCTGCCTTTTGACGTAAATCATCCAAATCGATGTATCCGTTATCCAATGCTTTTACTACCACCACTTTCATACCAGCCATTACTGCTGAGGCTGGATTAGTGCCGTGAGCAGAAATAGGGATTAGCATAACATCACGATGCGGATTACCCTGTGCCGCATGATAAGCACGTATAGTCAACAAACCTGCATATTCGCCTTGTGCACCACTATTCGGTTGTAGGCTGCATGCATCAAACGCAGTCACATCGCAGAGGTATTGGCTTAACTCCTCCATGATGGTATGATATCCTTTGGCTTGCTCTTGGGGAATGAAGGGATGTAAACTGTTCCATTCAGGCCAACTTAGTGGAATCATCTCGCTGGCTGCGTTCAATTTCATCGTACAACTTCCCAACGAAATCATCGAAGTGTTCAGTGAAAGATCTTTGTTCTCCAGCTGTTTAATATAGCGCATCATCTGACTCTCGCTCTTACACGTATTGAATACAGCTTGTGTTAAATACGTACTGTTTCGATTTAATGCAGCGGGCCAGTTTTGCGTGGTTTGTGTTTTATCCAATGAAAAACTCACCGGTTGTTTATCGTCCTCAAAACAATTGATCAACTCGTAGAGATCCTCCAGGCTGGTGGTTTCATCAAGTGAAAGGGCAACCAAGTCATTGTCTGTGTAACGAAGATTGATGCGCTGTGCAGTTGCTTTAGCTCGAATCGTTGAAACGCGATCAGTTTGAATAGTGATCGTATCAAAATAATGTGCTGAGATGAGTTTATAGCCTCTCTCTTTCAGTGCATCTGCTACTAATCGGGTTAAGGTTGTGATACGGCTTGCAATATTTTTTAATCCATCTGGTCCATGAAATACTGCGTACATCGCAGCCATATTAGCGAGTAATGCCTGTGCCGTGCAAATATTAGAGGTAGCTTTTTCCCGTTTGATATGTTGCTCTCTGGTTTGTAATGCCATGCGAAGGGCTCTTTTTCCCTTGGCGTCAATACTCACCCCAATAATTCTTCCTGGAATATTTCTTTTGAAATCGTCGCGTGTTGCAAAGAAAGCAGCATGCGGTCCACCAAAACCAAGTGGTACGCCTAAACGCTGCGCGGATCCTATTGCTACATCGGCCCCCAGCTCACCTGGGGGAGTAAGTAGTGTGAGCGCGAGTAAGTCTGTGGCCATTACTACAAAGGCACCTTTTTCATGTGCAGTTTGAATAAATTGACGATAGTCAACTACTGCGCCTTTATCGTTGGGGTATTGTAGTATAGCGCCAAAATAAGTTTCATCTAGTGAAGCGGTTTTATAATCTCCTTCTACTAACTCAATTTGTATGGGCAGAGCACGAGTTCGTAATAAATCTTTTGTTTGTGGGAATACCTCCTTGTCAACAAAAAAGCGAGGTCTGTCAATGTGATCTTGTTTGTTTAGTGTGTTAAAAAACATGGTCATGGCTTCCGCAGCTGCAGTGGCTTCATCGAGCAAGGAAGCATTTGCAATGGGAAGTCCGGTTAAATCGGAGACCATAGTTTGGAAATTCAACAAACTTTCCAAACGGCCTTGTGCAATTTCTGCTTGGTAGGGCGTGTACTGCGTATACCATCCTGGGTTCTCAAAAATATTACGAAGAATAACAGAAGGGGTGATGGTATTGTAATACCCTTGGCCGATATACGTTTTCCATACTTGGTTTTGTTGTCCTACTGTACGAATATGTTGCAAATAGGCATGTTCAGTCATGGCACTGGGAACGTTCAATGCGCGTTCCATCCTGATACCGGCAGGCACAGTTTTGCTGATCAGCGATGCAATATCTTTTTCGCCTATCACGCTGAGCATTTCTTGTGTCTGGCTGATAGAACCAATGTGTCGGTTGCTGAATTCGGTTGTTTGATTACGAAGAATATCCATAGTGGGGTTAAGCGTTCAATTTGTGTGCAAAATTACGGTTAAGTTCCTTTCTTTGCCGGATGAACAAGCCCTTGTTAGTAAACTGGGAAAAGAAATCTGCCGAACGTCAAAAAATCTACAAGCAGTTTCTCCAACGCGTTTCAAAAAACGAAGTGTTGAAGCGGCAAGGGGTATTTCATGAGGAAGCGTTTGACAAGGTGGATTGTCTTAGTTGTGCGAATTGTTGCAAAGGCTACTCCCCCCGTTTCAAAACACCGGATATCAAGCGAATCAGTAAGCGGTTGGGGTTAAAAGAGGGGGTATTTATTGAAAACTATCTCAAGGAGGATCAGGATGGTGATTTTATTTTGCAACAAACGCCCTGCCCGTTCTTGGGTAGCGATAATTATTGCAGTATTTACGAGGACAGGCCCTCTGATTGCAGACGATTTCCTTACACCGATGAGGATGTACTGGTAAAAAGAGTGCCGCTTACATTGAAGAATACCACATTTTGTCCGATTACTTATGTGGTAATTGAACGTTTGATGGAAGCTATTCCCAAGCCTTAGTATTCAAATTTTCGCAGGGTTGGACTCTTGAACCAGGTAATGCCTGCAATAAGCAGCGTCATGCATCCGCCAAAAATCACAGAGGGAATTAACCCCATTGCGGTGGCCGCTACACCACTTTCAAATTGCCCCAATTCATTGGAGGAGTTAATAAACATCGAATTAACAGCGGACACACGGCCTCGCATTTCGTCGGGCACAAAAAGTTGTACAATGGTACCTCGTACAATCATACTCACACCATCAAAAAGTCCAGATGCCAGCAAGGCAAAAAAGCTAAGCCAGAAATTTTGTGATAAGGCAAACACCAGAATGCAAAGCCCAAAACCAGCGACTACAACCAGAAGAGCTTTTCCTTGTTTCCTTTTCAGGGGTCTTTTGGTAAACCAGGCCAACGCAATAAAATTTCCTATATAGGTAGCCGCTACCAGCCAACCTAATCCTTGTGGACCAACTTTCAGGATATCATTGGCAAATGCGGGGAGCAAGGCTACTGCCCCCCCAAACAAAACTGCAAACATATCCAAGCTCATGGCGCTTAGTAAGGCCTTCTGGTTCCAAACAAATTGCAGACCTTCTTTTACACCTTCCCATGTTTTAGAAGTTCCTTGCCAGCTAATCGGTTTAGGGGCTATTCGCTGAAATAATAGTATTGCAATGGAAGGCAGGACCAGCACAGGAATAAAAGCAACTGTAATGTTCGTATAACCCATCAGTAATCCGGCAAATGCGGGGCCAATTACCGCAGCAATTAACCAAACCATGCTATTGATGGAGGCTGCTTTTACCAAGGACTCAGTGGGCACGAGTTGTGCTAAAAATGCATTAAAAGCTGCACCCGAGTAAGCGCGAACAGCGCCAGTGCCAGCCATCAATAGATAAATAGTCCATTCGGAAACAAGATTGGAATATTGCTGGGTATACCAGTCTGAAGTTGCTGCCATTAGGCCAGCCATCAACACTAAATAAAGGCCCATGCAGGTGGTCAGCAATTTTCGTTTGTCACTTCTGTCCACCCGCACACCGGCTGGTAAGGCCAGGGCAATGGCGGGAATAACTTCAGACAATCCTAGCATACCAAGGGCCAACTTACTTCCAGTAATTTCATAGAGACGCCAACCTAATAATACAGGTGTCATCCGCAAGCCAGCGATGAATAAAATACGGGCAACGATGTACGAAGTAAACTCCGCATTGATGACTGGTTGGGACAAGTATGGTATTTGATACCAGCGTTTCATGGAAGATCTATATAATGGATTCCGGGTTCATAGGTTTTGTCAAGCGCATTAATCAAAGTCTGTAGGTGTGCATCATTGTAAAGGAAATCTGCCTGTGATACGTCTACAAAAAGTGTACGAGAAGCTTGTTGCCGAAGATAGTGTGTATAGGTTTCTTGAAGCTGCTGTAAATAATTGTCTGAAATATTCTGCTCGTAAGCCCGGTTTCTCTTTTTGATGTTGGCCTGCAGTTTTTCTACGGGAGCATGCAAGTAAACGAGCAAGTCGGGTTGTACAAGTTGTTGATGAATAATATCAAAAAGACGTTGATAGAGGCGGTATTCATCTGCTGGTAAAGTTACCTTGGCAAATAACAGACACTTGGTGAATAGGTAATCGGAAATAGTGACTTGTTGAAATAGATCTTGTTGTTGTAACAATTCCTTTAGCTGTTTGTAGCGTTCTGCCATAAAAAAAAGCTCGACGGGAAATGCATACTGGTCAGGGTGTTCATAAAATTTGGGCAAAAAGGGATTATCTGCAAATTCTTCCAGAATCAAACGTGCTTTAAAGTGTCTGCTGAGCAATTGAGCAAGCGTAGTTTTCCCGGCTCCAATATTGCCCTCTATGGTAATAAACTGATACTTCATTTGCTGCCTGCAATTTAGTTGAATTGCAAGACTGTTCCCTGGTCTTGACAAGTAGCAAGTAATTGGCTAATCGAGTTCCCCGTGAGCGGATCAACAAATGAGGAAGCAATCTCCGCAAGCGGAGTCAAGGCAAAACGACGATTACGTACCTCTGGATGCGGTACCTGTACCAATGGGGTTTGAATTACTTCTTGCCCGAAAAAAAGAATATCGATATCAATGATTCTGGGCCCATATTTTATGCTTCGTACTCTTCCCATATTTTCCTCAATTTGTAACAATTGTTCCATGAAGGCAGGGGCATTCAATGTAGTTTCCACTGCTAGGGCTTGATTTAGATAGTCGGGTTGTGCTAAGGGTCCCCAGGGGCTGGTTTGATAAAATTTTGAATGGGCTTTTAGCAATCCTCCCTTGTCAGTGATGAGCTGGGCTGCTTTATTTAAATTTTCAACCCGGTTACCAAGATTGGAGCCGGTAAGCAAGTAGACAAGATTCATGCAAGTCAAATATCCTTAAAATTGAGATACATTTGTTCCTATGGCAGCAAATGGTCCTGTTACATATAGCCAGTCCCGTGCCATGCTGGCAATTATCAAGGCGAGTTTTCAAGCCATCTTGGCTAATCCAAGTGCGTTAGTTTTTAGCATTGCGTTTCCCATTCTTTTTGTAATCATTTTTGGTGCCTTTCGGCAAGACAAGGGGGTGCAATATAGTATCGCTATCCAACAAGGAAGCGACACTACTCATCCTTTTTACCAGGCGTTGGTGAAAAATCCCTTTATAAAAATTATTCGTTATCCAGATAGTGTATCCTTACGTCAAGCGTTACTTCGTGGTCGGTTAACAGGGGTGTTACAAATCCGATCTACGGCAACTGCTCCTCATGGGGCGGTAGTACAGTTTACTACCACTACAGCCAGTGGAAATTCTACCGGCGGCTTCTTACAACAATTGGATTACTTGGTACTGCAACAAGAGGCTGCACAAGCTGGTCAGGTAAAGTTGATCCAGCTACTCCCTCCACAAATTGAAGAGGTAAGACCCTATCGGCCAATTGATTTTATACTTCCCGGTCAAATTGGGTTTTCAATTTTATTTTCAACATTATTTGGAATTGCATTCACCTTCTACGGGTTGCGTGAACAACTGGTCTTAAAACGTTTTTTTGCAACACCCATTCGTCGGATTAATATTTTAATTGGTATCGGAATCAGTCGTTTGTTTTTTCAACTAGTGAGTGTTTCCGTATTGATTGCTTTTGGACATTGGGTAATGGGCTTTACCTTGCACAGTGGTTTATTAACTTTTTGCTCCATCTTACTATTAACAGCACTCATGCTTTTTTTGCTCATGGGTGCGGGCCTTTTAATTAGCAGTATTGCCAAAGTGGATTCATCAATCCCTCTCTTAATAAATTTATTTGCTTTGCCTCAGCTTATTTTATCTGGAACTTTTTTCCCCGTTGATGTTTTCCCAAGGTGGATACAGCAAATCAGTGCAGTTTTGCCCCTTCGTCATTTCAATGATGCCCTCCGAAAAATTTCTTTTGAAGGGGAGTCCTTATTTTCTTGTGGAACTGAAATTGGCCTATTGCTGGGCTGGACGGCTTTTATTTATTTTTTAACGAACCGATTAATTCGGTGGGAGTAAATTTTAGTAATGAAACGAATGTTGTCTCTGGCGGGGTGGAGTGTAGGAGCGCTGTTTTTATTAATCACACTTATTTCTTCTTTTTTACCTCGGCATGTTCGTGTGTCGAGGGCAATTGATATTCAGTATCCATCCGATTCGGTTCAAGCAGTCCTGAAATCTGCTGCTTATTGGGAGACTGTTCTTCCGGAAGGCACATCGTTTAGGATACAATCTCAATCGGATAGCTCCTTTCATTGTGTAATCAATAGTAAGTCTGCCATTCAGATGGCTGCAGGATATCAAGTTTTTGTTGGCACGGCCGGATCTTCTTGCTCCGTTCAACGGTATTACGATTTTTATTTCGATTGGTATCCTTGGGAGAAATTTTCTAGCTTACTGGTAGAAGCTAAGTTTGGGCTTGCGTTGGAAAATGAGTTACAGCAACTAAAGAAACGGTTAGCGCCTTAAATTTCAATTGAGGTTTTCTTACTTTATTCTAACTCTTTTAATAGCTGAAGATTTCTTCTGATTCCTTTGAATCGGGTTCTTTGAAGTGGCGAATTGCCAAATATTTTTTTGAATGTTTCCTCTGTCATTTCCTCCCACTGGCTGGTACTGAGTTGTAAGATTTCAGGAATCGGTTTAAAGTTGTTGTTTGCATTTGGTTTACTGAAGCGATTCCATGGACAAACATCCTGACAGGTATCACACCCAAAAAGCCATCCATCTAATTGTCCTTTTTCCAACGTTGGCTTGAGATGTGATTTTAGTTCAATGGTGAAATAGGAGATACAGCGACTACCATCTATAACTTTTTCTGGGAGAATTGCACTAGTGGGACAGGCTTCTACGCAGCGGTTACAGGTTCCGCAAAAGTCCCTGGTAAATGGGTTGTCAGGGCTAAGTGTGAGATCCGTGATGAGGGTAGCGATAAAGTAAAATGACCCTGCTTTTTTGTGAATTAAGTTTCCATTTTTTCCAATCCAGCCTAACCCTGCTTCTCTTGCCCATGCTCGCTCCAATACGGGAGCAGAATCAACGAATCCTCTTCCCTCTATTGCACCTATTTTTTCTTTAAGTTCAACTAAAAAGCTTTGTAGCTTTTCTTTTATTACCAAGTGGTAATCTTTTCCGAATGCATATTTTGAAATGCGCGGAGCCCCAGCTGTTTGTTGCTCAGCAGGAAAATAATTCAGCAGTAAAGTGATCACGGAGCGAGCACCCGGTACCAGTCGGGTTGGATCTACTCGAAGATCAAAATAATTTTCCATGTACTGCATCTCTCCCTGATATCCTTTTTGTAGCCAATTGGCTAGCCTTCGTTCATCCTCTTCCAGCCTTCTGGCTTGAGCAATTCCACAAAAATCAAACCCTAGTTGACCGGCTAGTTTTTTTACAATCGCAGTATGTTTTTCGATTTGGCTCACGAGGGGTCTGGAGTGCAATTAGTGATTGGTTGCCTTGAGTGCTGCTGCAATAATAGCAGGCCTAGAAAAAATATACTGACTTTCATGCAGTCATTTATTAAGAATTATGACAAAGTTACTCCTCTTGTGCTGGAATTGGGGAGCTGAATGATTTTTGATGAGTACTATTTACGGAACTGCAGACCGATTTGCATTCCGAATTTAAATAACGAATTATGAATCTAGGAAATTATACCATTAAGGCCGCTGAAATAGTGCAGCAAGCTCAACAGCTGGCCTTCAATACGCAATCCCCCGCTATTGAGCCTTCTCACATTTTGAAGGCATTGATAGAAGCACCGGATACCCCCGTTGAGTATTTGTTAAAGAAGAATAATGTAACAGTTCCCATTGTAGCAAAAAAAATAGAAGAGTTGTTGGCTACCTTACCTCGTGTGAAGGGGGAAGCTGCTCAGCAAATAAGCCGGGAGGCTAATACGTTGTTACTCAGAGCTGGTGCCTGCTTGCAAATTTTCAATGACCAATTTGTTACCCCCGAACACCTGCTACTTGCATTAGTACAGGGTGATGATGGGGTGGGGAAGCTGCTGAAAAATGCAGGGTTAACTGAGCCTGGACTAATTACGGCT
This sequence comes from Bacteroidota bacterium, assembly GCA_014190475.1. Lineage (GTDB taxonomy): Bacteria > Bacteroidota > Bacteroidia > Chitinophagales > Chitinophagaceae > JJ008. The sequence goes on along the minus strand of BJGL01000009.1, from coordinate 15,420 downwards.
ATTAAAGATTTACGGAAAGGAGAAAAAGTTACTTCCTCTACGCAGTCACAGGAGTACAATGCTTTATCGAAATATGCAAAAAACTTAAATGACCTAGCCCGGCAAGGAAAGTTGGATCCTGTGATTGGGCGTGATGAGGAGATCAGAAGAACTTTGCATATCCTCTCGCGTCGCACAAAAAACAATCCCATTTTAGTGGGCGAGCCTGGTGTTGGTAAAACTGCCATTGCGGAAGGAATAGCCCACCGTATTATCAATGGAGATGTGCCAGAGAACTTAAAGTCAAAAGTTATTTATGCACTGGATATGGGTTTGCTGATTGCAGGGGCTAAATACAAAGGGGAGTTTGAAGAAAGGCTAAAGGCGGTGGTCAAGGAAGTCGGTGATTCAAATGGTGATATTATTCTTTTCATTGACGAGATACATACGCTAGTAGGGGCCGGTGGTGGAGAAGGAGCGATGGATGCTGCCAATATTTTAAAGCCAGCTCTTTCTCGCGGTGAGTTGAGAGCGGTTGGAGCCACTACATTAAATGAGTATCAAAAATATTTTGAAAAAGATAAGGCCCTGGAGCGTCGATTTCAGAAAGTGATCATTGAAGAGCCTAACACCGAAGATGCTATCTCTATCCTGCGTGGTTTGAAAGATCGATATGAAACACACCACCATGTTCGAATAAAGGATGAAGCAATTATTGCTGCTGTTGAATTGTCTCATCGCTATATCACTGATCGTTTTTTGCCAGATAAGGCCATTGATCTTATCGATGAGAGTGCAGCAAAACTTCGTTTAGAAATGAATTCTATGCCCGAGGAATTAGATTCATTGGAGCGACAGATTCGTCAACTAGAAATTGAGAGGGAGGCTATCAAACGCGAAAATGATGAATCCAAGTTAAAGGAATTGAATACGGAAATCGCAAACCTGGCTGTGCAGCGAGATACACTCAAGGCAAAATGGGTTGCAGAGAAAGAATTAGTAGACCAATTGCAAAAAGCAAAATTTACTATTGAGCAATTGAAACAAGAAGCGGAGCGGGCCGAGCGAGAAGGGGATTATGGAAAGGTAGCCGAAATCCGATATGGTAAAATTAAAGAGCAGGAAAACTTAGTAGCTTCTCTCAGTAATCAATTATCGCAGGAAACGGAAAAGCGCTTGTTGAAAGAGGAAGTGGATGCGGAGGATATTGCAGAAGCGGTGGCAAAAGCAACGGGGATCCCTGTTGCTAAAATGCTCCAATCCGAAAAAGATCGGCTGCTTTTTCTTGAGGATCATTTGCATGAGAGAGTGGTGGGACAGGAGGAGGCCATCACTGCTGTTTCTGACGCCATTCGTAGAAGTCGTGCGGGACTGCAGGATCCCAAGCGTCCGATTGGATCATTTATTTTTCTGGGTACTACCGGTGTTGGTAAAACTGAATTAGCAAAATCGCTAGCACATTTTTTATTTGATGACGAATCGATGCTTACTAGAATCGATATGAGTGAGTATCAGGAGAAGCATGCAGTGAGTCGATTGGTGGGTGCTCCTCCCGGCTATGTTGGATACGAAGAGGGGGGACAATTAACAGAGGCTGTTCGACGAAAACCCTATAGTGTGGTATTACTCGATGAGATTGAAAAAGCACATCCTGATGTTTGGAATATTTTGCTGCAAGTTTTAGATGAGGGACGTCTTACAGACAATAAGGGGCGTGTAGTCAATTTCAGAAATACGGTTATTATCATGACCAGTAATTTGGGGAGTGAGTTGATCATGGAAGCATTTGATGGGGTGACGGAAAAAACGCTTTCCACTGTTACTGCACAGGCAAAGGAACAAGTGATGCAATTACTTCGTAGTACGGTGAGACCTGAGTTCTTGAATCGTGTGGATGAGATCATACTATTTCAACCATTACTTCCAAAAGATTTGATGGGGGTGTTGCAGATTCAATTAAATGGACTAAAACAGTTATTAGCCACGACAGGTATTGAAATTAGATTCAGCGAATATGCCTTGCGGTACCTTGCTGAACAGGGTTATGATGTTCAAATGGGAGCAAGACCCTTAAAAAGATTGATACAAAAGGAAATAGTCAACTTGCTGAGTAAAAAAATTGTGGCGGGCGAAATTGATAAAGAAAAGCCTGTTTTAGTAGATGTTTTTGATAATACCGTTGTTTTTAGAAATGAGCATATGGATACGGTTGCACGATAAAATGAATTCATGTTTGTTTAGTTATTTATTATTAAAAACTATGATCATTCAACACAATTACTATATTTTGACGCTACGAATGGGAGTAAATGCTTAGTTCAACAGGAAAAAATTGACTTGCATATAGTTGATAATTAAATACTTATATAATTATTGTTAAAAAATACGAATGTCAGCAGGCTTGAGGGTAAAATACCCTACCTTCAGCCGGTTGACAGTGAAGTCAACTCATTGGACCTATTCTTGTTATACAATTTTGTAAGTGAGTAAATGGTCCTTAAAAATCGATAGAAATGGCTTTCAAAAAAGATGATATAATTATTATTGAACCACGCGAAGTGTTTGTGGGCAAAAAAGATGCACCCGTAACCTTGATAGAATTTGGTGAATATGAAAATGAGGAATGCGCCAAGGTCAACGAAATAGTAAAACAGCTTCTGGAAGAGTTTGATGGTAAGATCAAATTTCAGTTTCGTCATTTTCCACTTACCTTAATTCATCAACGTAGCCTTAAGGCTAGCGAGTCTGCCATTGCAGCTGCACAAGAAGGTAAGTTTTGGGAAATGCATAATGTGTTATTTAACAACAGAAGAAACTTGGGAACTACCAGTCTTAAGCTTTATAGTAAGGAAGCTGGCGTCAAGAATAAAAAATTCTTGGATGATTTGGTGAATGGTGTGTATGGTTGGCAAGTGCAAGATGATTTAAAAGAAGGGCATAGCCGTGGAGTTAAAGAATTGCCTGCTTTTTTCATCAACGATACTCCATTTAACGGTAAGCCAACTTTTGCCAATCTCAGTACCGCTATTAAAAATGCTTTACGCAAAGCAAAAACGAAGTCCCCAGCTAAGAAGGCAAGAGTTTCTGCGCCTGCAAACAAACCAGCACCTCGACAGAAGCAAAGAGCCTAAGGTCTCATGATTACCCGTTTGCAGGAGTTTTCCCGTCCTTTTTTTATTGGTATCGCTGGTACAGGAATGAGCGCATTGGCGCAATACCTACAGGGCATAGGCATGCAGGTAGCGGGAAGCGATCGTCAATTTAACAACAACGGAGGACAAGCAGTTCGTCTTCAATTAGAGGAAACGGGCATTTATTGTTATCCGCAAGATGGTTCAGGTATCGATGCTGCCATTGATTTGGTAGTGGTTTCCACGGCCATTGAGCCTACGGTGCCTGAAGTAAAAATTGCGCAAGAGAGGGGGATCCAAATTATTCATCGTGCGGCATTGCTCGCCATGATTGCTGCCAGCAAGAAAACTATTGCAGTGGCGGGCACCAGTGGGAAAAGCACTACGGCTGCTATGCTTTTTGATATTTTGGACTATGGGGGATATAACCCCAGTATTATCAGTGGAGCCGGATTAACGCGAATCATTCAGCAAGGTAAAATAGGAAATGCGGTAGTAGGGGAAGGGGAGTGGTTAGTAATTGAAGCGGATGAAAGTGATGGTTCCATTGTGCAGTATCATCCCGAGATTGGACTTTTATTAAATATTGATAAGGATCATGATGAGATCACAACGTTGCTTTCCCTGTTTAATCAATTTCGTTCGCAAAGCCGACATTTTGCAGTCAATCAAACACATCCATTAGCCGCTTCTTTATCGACTAATTCAAAGAAAGATTTTATAGTGGATGCTGCAACTCCCACCGTAAATACAGTGGGATATATAGCCAATAAGTTTTTACAAAACGGATTACAAATTCAATTTGAAATCAGTGGCGTGCCGTTTTTATTGGAGCAGGTGGGTAAACATAATATGGAGAATGCACTGGCGGCAACTGCCGTAGCCCATCAAATTGGTATTCCGCTCACGACGGCTGCACAGGCTTTAAAAAAATACCAGGGGATTTACAGACGACATCAGATCCTTGGTCAAAAAAATGGCGTTTGGGTGATTGACGATTATGCGCATAATCCAGCAAAATGCGCGGCTGCCATTACTGCTTGTCACCCTGTTGCATCAAAAGTGATTGCCTGGTTTCAGCCACATGGGTATAAGCCTACTCGATTTTTGCGATATGATTTTGTACAGGCAATTGCTGCTTCCCTGCGTCCGCAAGATGAAATCTGGATGAGCGAAATTTATTACGCGGGTGGTACAGCGATCAAGGATATTTCTGCAGCGGATTTGATAGCCGACTTAAAAACGCTGGGTGTAAATGCAAATTTTGTTGAAGACCGCAATAGCTTCATTGCTGCAGTAAGACCTTCTCTACAGCCAGATTGTGTGTTATTGTTAATGGGGGCACGTGATCCTTCTCTGGAACAGTTCTCTAAGGAAGTGTATAATAAATTATAAGTAAGAAACTAATTTATAGCCTATAGCTGTAAGTACAATCCCTGCTAAAAGGGTAGTGCTGCTGTACCCAACCGCGTAACGCAGATCCGACTCCACCACCTAAAAAAACAAATAACAAGGAGAGGTTCATGGTTGATTCAAACTAGCGGGATGAACATATAGATAGCTAAGATCAACAAACCATTTATCTCCCTGCTTAAGAATTCGTAGCGTGTCTTGGTCGTTTTTAAATGAATTGGAAAAGATCAATAAGGTGATTGAATCGTTTTCAATTTTATTTTCATGCACAATGATGGAGGCGACTCTGTAATTCTCTTTATCAGCTTGTGATAATCGTTCGTATCCCCGTGCAGCTACATCCAAATAGTTTAAGTTCAGCGAGTCCTGGAGTAAGTACGCTTTGGCAATATCAAATTTTCCATCTAAGGCGGCTCTTAGAAATTTACGTCCTGCATCTACTTCATTAGACGCTGTCAAGGAGGAGGTTTCTTTTTGTTGACAGGCCGTGCTCAGTGCTAGTAAAAAAATCAGGGAGAATAGTTTTTGCATCTATACGTGCTATTTTGGATTTTCACGCTCGTGCTCATGATTATAAGCTCGAAGTATCTGTTTAACTAATCGATGGCGAACCACATCTTCTTCATCCAATTCAATATGTCCGATGCCATCAATATTTTTTAGGATTCGTACGGCTGTTTGAAGTCCACTTCGCTGGTTGCGGGGTAAGTCAACCTGCGTCATGTCCCCTGTGATAATCGCTTTGGCATTGGCACCAATTCGGGTGAGGAACATTTTTAATTGCAGGTCTGTGGCATTTTGAGATTCATCCAGGATAATAAATGCATTGTCTAGCGTTCGCCCTCTCATATATGCCAGTGGTGCAATTTCGATGGTACGCGTGGTCATGTAGTAGCCTAACTTGTCTGCAGGGATCATATCGTCCAATGCATCGTATAGCGGACGTAGATAGGGGTCAATTTTCTCTTTTAGATCGCCTGGCAAAAAACCCAAGCTTTCTCCTGCTTCCACTGCTGGGCGGGTAAGAATAATTTTCTTTACTTGCTTATTCTTGAGTGCGCGTACAGCCAGCGCCACTGCAGTGTAGGTTTTTCCTGTTCCCGCAGGTCCAATCGCAAATACAATATCATTACGGTCTGCTTCCTGTACCAATCTTTTTTGGTTGGCGGTACGGGCGCGGACTGATTTTCCGTTCGGGCCAAATACAAGTACCTCTGCGGGATTTTTCTCTTGGAAATTGTCAATGATTTCGGCATCATCTCCTCCCAGTACTTGTTCAAAATACTGTTGACTCATATGTCCATTGCGCTCGAGGTAGGATACGATCAACGAGATTTTTTCACGCGCTGGTTCAATTTGTTCCGGGGCGCCACTCAATTTTAGTTGGGTACCACGGGAGAGAATTTTGAGTAGAGGGAATTTCTTTTTGAGAATGTCAAGTTTTCCATTGTTGACCCCAAAGAATTCTATCGGGTTAACAGTTTCTAGGTTGATGATGGCTTCTGTCAATTCGTATGGTTTAATCCAATATTAACATGGATAAGTAGCAATTCCAATAATTACTTATCAACAATTGTGAAAATAATATAAACTTAATCAGGGGTGTGTCAGTACTTTATTACGGGCAAGCAGACAAGCTCCCATCACACCTGCTTTTTCTCCAAGTCTGGAGGTTCGTAATTGCGTGTCGTTGTTGACTAGGCTCAGCGAATATTTATTGATAGCACTTTTGATAGGAAGGCGAATGTAGTCTCCTGTCTCCGACAATGTACCCCCCAATATTAAAAGCTCAGGATTAAACAGGTTGATGAGCACGGCCAATCCCTTTCCAAGCTTTTCTCCAACCTCTGCCAATAACTCAATGCTAAGCATGTCCTCGTTATTGGCGGCGTTTATTATGTCCAAGAGATTCAATTCCGCCAGGTCTTTTTTCTTCTTTAAGGCGGAGGAAGTATAGCCTTGCTTAATTTTTTCTCTGAATTTTCTGACTAAGGATTGTCCAGAAGCTTCTGTTTCTAAACATCCTTTTTTACCGCAGTGGCATAAAATCTCATTTGAAAAAAACGGGATATGGCCAAACTCCCCACTGAATCCTGATTTGCCATAGTATAATTTTCCATCAAGCAGAATCCCCAGACCAATCCCGTAGTCCATGTTCACAAAAAGCACATTTTGTGCGTTCGAGGCCTCTCCATAGTGAAACTCACCAAATGCCATGGCCCGAGAATCATTTTCTAAAAAGGTGGGAATTCCCAACTCCCGGTGAATGGTATCAGCCAATGGTTCTTCCTGAAAGTGAAAATAGCTATAACTATAACCGCTTGTATTATTAATGCGACCAGATAGATTGATGGCCAGTCCAAGGATTTTCTCCTTTTTGATGTTTTCAGTTTGGATGAACTCTCGAATACAATTTAACAGTTGCTGGTATGAGGCTTGCGTGTTCTCTAGTTTGTAAGGAATTTTTTCCCGAAGACTTACCAGGTGTTTTTTAAAATCAAGTAATCCGATATTGATGTAGTATCTCTTTACATCCACGCCAATAAAATAACAGGCATCCGCAACCAACCCATAAATGCTGGCTCTTCTACCCCCGGTGGAGTCAAATTTTCCATTATCGCGAATCAGACGATCTTCAATTAGCTCATTCACCAAACTAGTGATCTTTGGAACGCTGGTATTTAGCTCACGACTTAACTCCGTGATGGTAAATTCTCCATGCTGGTCCAAATGATTCAGTATGCTTCTTTTCAGCGATTTATTTTTATAAGCAACCCCAGACACGTTGGCATCATTGAAGAGTTCAACGATTCTGTGCGTGGTAAGTGGTGTATTTTTTTTCATGGGAATTGATCGGAAGGTCTAAAGTATTTAAAAGCTGGGAAATGTGCCCCCTTGAGGGCTACTAAATAAAAAAATTTAAAAAGATTGTTGGTTTTTATAATATTATTGACGAATTTGCTGCCAGGCCTTATTTAATTATAAGAACTCAATTCATGCTTGCCAATCAAACTGCTGTTCAGAATGGAGTGGACATTCACCAGTATGCTCCCTTATATTACAAGGAATTAACTGAACAAATACTTCCTTTTTGGCTGCGATATAGTAAGGATCGGGAATACGGCGGATTTTTTACATGTCTAGATCGCACGGGCAATGTTTACGATACGGACAAATTCATGTGGTTGCAGGGCCGCGAGGTGTGGTGTTTTAGTACCATGTACAACCTGTTGGAGTCTCGTCCTGAGTGGTTGGAGATGGCAAAGCATGGCGCTAGTTTTATGGAGAAATATGGTCGTGATAAAGCTGGAAACTGGTACTTTTCCCTAACGCAAGATGGACGTCCGCTCGTTCAGCCCTATAATATTTTCAGTGATTGTTTTGCCACGATGGGGTTTGCCGCCTTAGACAAAGCCAGCCCATCTGATCAGTATAAGCAAATCGCTATCGACACTTTTGAAAATATTCTCCGTCGTCAGCATAATTGGAAAGGAATTTACAGTAAGGCCGTACCGGGTACTAGGCCTTTGAAGAATTTTAGTTTGCCTATGATTCTTTCCAACTTATCTCTTGAGTTGGAGCCCTTGTTAGGGAAAAAAAGAGTGGATGCGTTACTACCCGAAGTTATTCATGAAGTGATGGATGTATTTTATCAGCCTGATACCGGGTTGGTATTGGAGAACGTATACGCTGACGGAAGTTTTTGTGACAGCTTTGAAGGGCGCTTGTTGAATCCGGGACACGCCATTGAGGCCATGTGGTTTATTATGGATCTCGCTGTGCGAATGAATGATTTATCGTTGGTTGTAAAAGCCAAGGATATCATGTTGCACATGCTAAAAACAGGTTGGGATGAGGAGTATGGTGGAATATTTTACTTCTTGGATTGTAAAGGGCACCCTACACAACAATTGGAATGGGATCAGAAATTATGGTGGGTACATGTGGAGGCACTTGTTGCCTTAGCAAAAGGGTACCAGTTGACTGGAGATCCCGCTTGTGCTGCTTGGTTTGAAAAGGTACATCAATATACCTGGAAACATTTTCGTGATCCGGAGTATGGCGAATGGTTTGGATATTTAAATAGAAGGGGAGAGGTATTGCTTTCTTTGAAGGGTGGCAAATGGAAAGGTTGTTTTCATATCCCACGATCACTTTATCAAATTTGGAATGTATTGAAAAGTCCCACAAACGGTAAGCACTAGTGTACGATCCATGCGACTGAAATTAACATATCTGTTTTCATGTGTGTTGCTTCTAATTAGTCAACTCCTCTATGCGCAACGTGTAGTTCACGTTGATGTATTAGTGGTTGGCGGAGGCACCTCCGGAATTGCAGCCGGTGTACAGGCGGCACGCTTACAGGTTAAAACCCTGGTGGTGGAGGAAACGCCTTGGTTGGGAGGGATGCTAAGTGCAGCTGGTGTTTCTGCAACAGATGGGAATCACTTATTGCCTTCAGGATTGTGGGGTGAATTTAGAGCGCGCATCTATACATATTACGGAGGTCCTTCCAAAGTAGCAACTGGGTGGGTGAGCAACACACATTTTGAACCGCATGTTGCCAATCAGATCTGGAAGGATATGGCAGCTGCCGAGAAAAATTTACAGATCTTATATCAATATCAATTTCTCTCTGCAATTGTTGAGAAAAACGCACATGTTGCCGGTGCACGATTTGTTCACCTCGTGAACGGCGATCAATTAATTGTTTATGCCAAGCAAGTAGTGGATGCCACTGAACTTGGCGATGTGATGGCCAGTGCAGCAGTACCTTTTGATGTGGGTATGGAGGCTAGCGCAGTGACAGGCGAAAATGTACAGGTGCCTTCTTCCAATGATATCATTCAAGATTTAACTTACGTAGCCATTCTTAAAGATTATGGACGTGGCGTTGATTGCACAATTGCAAAGCCAGTTGGATATGATCCTACAGAGTTTGACGGTTGCTGCCTCGATTTTTATAAGGATACAACCCGTATTAAGCCAGGTGTGGATTGTGCCAAGATGATCACCTACGCTAAGCTACCTGGTAATAAGTATATGTTGAATTGGCCAGGCCATGGAAATGACATTTATTTAAACTTGATTCAGTTAGCCCCTGCGGAGCGTGCAAAAGAGTTGATGAAAGCCAAACAGCAAACACTGCGCTATATTTATTTTTTGCAGCACCAGTTGGGTTACAAAAATCTAGGGCTAGCGGATGATGAATTTCCAACTGCGGATCGCCTTGCTTTAATTCCTTACAACAGGGAAGGGCGCCGTTTGCGAGGGGTAGTTCGATTCAAAGTCCAAGACATCAGCAAACCTTTTGATCAACAATCTCCATTATATAGAACTGGCGTTGCAGTGGGAGATTACCCTATCGATCATCACCACAGGAAGAATCCAGCCGCTCCCCAGCATCTTGGTTTTTATCCTATTCCCTCTTTTTCAATTCCAATGGGAACGTTGTTACCTCAAACGCATACGGGCCTGGTAGTTGCAGAAAAAGGTATAAGTGTCAGCAATGTAGTTAACGGTACTACACGTTTACAGCCTTGTGTACTGTTAATTGGACAGGCTGCAGGTGTACTTGCGGCTGTTGCTGTTAAAAACAAAAACAAAGATGCACGGCAGGTATCCGTACGTCAAGTGCAATCTATTTTGTTGCAACAAAAGGCGTACCTAATGCCTTATGCTGATGTAAGTACTGCTGATTTTGGATTTGAGGCGATTCAGCGGGTAGGAGCAAGTGGATTTTTAAGAGGTAAAGGACAGCCAAATGCATGGGCTAATCGCACTTGGTTTGAGCCTGATTCTACTATAACAGTTCACCAGTTCGTTTCCCAATTACCAGCTTTTGCGCCATTAAAAAATGCTAGTCCTGTTACTTACGGTAATCCACTTTCAAAGTGGGTGGAGCCCGCTAAAAATGAGGGCTTGCTTTCATTGGGGAAAGCCATTGAATTGGTCGGAGAAATTGAAAAAGCATTGCCTTTAACAAACAGAAAATCAGCGAACAAGAATAGTGGTCGTGCATCAATTGGGGAGTGGATAAGTTCAAGCTGGATGGGGTGGGGACTTACTAATTACCGAATTGATCGTCCTGTTACAAAACGAGAGCTGGCAATTTTATTGGATAAAGTCATTGATCCTTTTTATGTTTTAACTGTTAATCACCAGGGAAATTATACTTCAATATAAAATCGTAAACCAAAAACAAACATCTATTATGAGAAAAGCAATCCTGTTGTGCTGGCTACTCACATTTTTTGTGGGTTTTGTACAGGCGCAACAAACAAAAATCTCCGGTAAGGTTACGGATGCTAACGGAAACGCCATCGAAGGTGTTTCGGTGAGTGTCAAAGGTAAATCCACCGGTGCTGTAACTAACACGGCTGGTGAGTTTGTTATTGCGGCTGGTACCGGAGAAACACTGGTATTTAGCAGCGTAGGACTTGCCAACAAAGAAGTGAAAGTTAGTGGTACTTCGTTGCAGGTTAAATTAGATGCTACCAACACCACCTTGTCTGAGGTAGTTGTGGTGGGATATGGCCAGCAGCGTAAAGCAACCTTAACTGGATCGGTGGTTACATTAAAGCAAGAAGACTTGACCAAGCGTCAAGTAGCTACTGCCAGCAACCTTTTGCAGGGCTTGGCTCCTGGTGTAACTGTTCAACAGCAGTCTGGCCGTCCCGGTGCTGATGGTGCTTCCATTCGTATTCGTGGACTCGGTTCTATTTATGCTGGTCAAAGTCCATTGATTATGGTGGATGGAGTGGTATCAGGATTCGATATGATTGATCCCAACGCAATCGAAAGTATCACGATCCTAAAAGATGCTGCTTCCACTGCAATCTATGGAGCTCGTGCTGCTAACGGAGTAGTACTTGTTAAAACCAAGCGAGCAAAAGGAAAAGGAGTGCAGGTTTCCTATAATGCGTTTTTATCCAAGCAAGATGCCACGGCTATTCCTGAGCGCACTACTGCAGTTGAGCATATGGAGCTTAGTAATCTTGCTGAACAAAACAGAACAGGTAATCCCAATGCATTCTTGTTTACACAAGCATTGATTGATAAGTACAAAACAACAGCACCTAATAACTTGGATGTAATCGATACCGATTGGTTAGGGCTGTTACTTTCCAATACAGGTTTGATGCAGAATCATAACGTTACCATCAATTCTGCAGGTGATAACTCTAACATTTTCGCATCAATCACTTATTTAAATCAGCAAGGATTGGTGCCTAACAACAGCCATCAACGTTATGACCTTCGTTTTAATCCTGACTTTAAGTTGAATGATAAACTAAGCATCAACGGACTTTTGAATATCAATAGCAGCCGTACTACTGCACCTTCAACGGGTTCCCCCGAGTTTATTATTCGTCAAGCAATTGGCTTGCCTGCTATTGGAGGAGGTAAGTACGGGCCTGGTATCTATGGAACAGCCGGCCAAACCAACAACAGAAATCCTCTTGCCATGGCAGAGGCTGCCGGTACTTCAGTTTCTCGTAATAATACCATGCTTACTAAAGTTGGTTTCAACTACAAGCCTGTTAATAATCTAGAAATTGAAGGTTACTGGGCTCGTGAGTTCTGGACTCCAAATGGAAAATCATTTGTAAAGAACGTAGATATCTATGTTCCCAATCTCGCTACATTGGGTTATGACAAGGTAGGTGTATGGCCTGGTACAACCAGCTTGGGTGAGTCTTACTCGACCAATGTTCGTACTACCTATTTGGCACAGGCTACCTGGACCAAGCGTTTTGGTGCAAACTCCATCAAGTTGTTGGGAGGTGCTCAAACGGAGGAATTTACTTATTCTGGCATTTCTGCTTCAAGAACTGGATTCCTTAACCCCAATCAACCTTATTTGAGTTTGGGAAGTGGAAACATCAACAATGGTGGTTCTGCCTATGAAACTGCATTGGCTGGTTTTTATGCACGTTTGAACTACAACTACGACGACAAGTATTTCTTAGAAGTGAATGGTCGTTATGATGGCTCTTCTCGTTTTTCTCAGGAATTAGATAAGCAATGGGGCTTTTTCCCTTCTGCTTCCGCGGGCTGGATTTTTAGCAGAGAGAATTTCTTTGCTGGTCTTTCTAACATCATCACATTTGGTAAATTAAGAGGTTCTTGGGGTGTGTTAGGGAACCAAGCACTTCCTGAAATCTATCCATTTGCTGTAAACTTTGGAACCTCCACGTATTCTAATCCTATCAATGGAACCAACAATTATATTAACAACGTAAATACGTTGGGTTATGCCTTGTTGGATGCGCCTAACCCCAATATTACCTGGGAGCAATCTGAACAGGCCAATATTGGATTGGATTTGACTATTAAGAACAACCTAACTCTTACTGCAGAAATTTATCGCCGTAAGGTGGATCAAATGTTATTGAGCCGTCCAATTCCGAATTACGTAGGTTTAAATGCACCTTTTGTAAATGCGGGTTCCATGGAGAATCGCGGTTGGGAGTTTAGTGCTAATTACAAAAAGTCACTTTCCAGTAAAGTTAAATTGGATGTAACAGCAATGATCTCTGATGTGCGCAATAAAGTGTTGACACTGCCTGGGGTTCCATTCCTAGATGGTGGATCAATCCGTACTGCACCTAGCCAAGCACTCTGGTCTTATTTTGGATACCAGTCCATTGGTTATTTTGCTGACTCCAATGATGTAAAGAATTCTCCTGTACAATTTGGAACAGCTTGGAGTTCTAACCCTACGGTTGGATCGAAGCCTGGAGATGTAAAATATGCCGATATCAGCGGTCCTGACGGCAAGCCTGATGGTAAGGTTGACAACTTTGACAGAACATTTATTGGCAATAATTTCCCTCGTTATGAGTACAGTCTGAATCTGAATTTGTCAATAGGCAATTTAGATATCAGCATTTTTGGTCAGGGTGTGGGAATGCGTAGTAACTATTACAGCGGTACCGGTGCTGTTCCATTTGCAAGCAGTGACTTTGCTGCATCCTTATTGAAGCATCACAAGGACTACTGGACGGCTTCTAACCCTAATGCCCGATTCCCTCGTCTATTACCATCCGGAAGTGGTGGAAACAACTATGTTGCTTCTTCACACTGGATTCGTGACGCTTCTTTCTTGCGTTTGAAGAATGTAAACATCGCTTACCGTGTACCCGCTAGTTGGTTCAAGAAATCTGGAGTACCGCTGAGTGGAGCAAAGGTGTTTATCAGTGGACAAAATCTACTCACGTTAACAAACGCTTGGGATGGATTTGATCCAGAGATCAATAATGCTAATGCAGAATTTTATCCGCTGATGAGAACCATGACTGTAGGTGTAAACATCAACTTCTAAACAAAAAAATAGTTAGTATATGAAAAAGATAAGTTCAATACTGTTGTTTACGGCGGTGCTGGTTGCATCTGGCTGTAACAAGTTCTTGGACCGCCAGCCACTCGATAGTGCTTCTTCCGCCACCTTTATGCAAACGGAAGATGAAATGAATCTTGCGCTTAATGGAGTGTATGCGGCTGCCTTCTGGCAATTTCCTAATAACACTCCATTGCTTTTTGCAATAGAATCTACTACTGATCTTGCAATTAAGCGTACCGGAAATGCCGAAGATCAGGTTGCCATGGGAGATGGTGGTCCGTTTTTAATTGGGAATTCATTACCTGGAACCAGTTGGAATCAGGCTTATAAGTTGGTGACTCGTGCAAATATTATGCTGGAGGGTATGACCAAAGGTCAAGGTAATGTATCGGCTGCCCGTTATGCACGTCTACGTGCTGAGGCATTGGTATTGCGTGCATGGGGTTACTATCACATCATGGGTTGGTTTGGTGATCCTGTCTACTTTAGAAAGCCATTGGATCCAAGTGAATATGAAACCATTGGTAGAACAAAAGTAGCTACTGTAGTAGCTGATCTTTACAAGGATTTAGATGATGCTGCTGCAGGTTTTGATCAATCCAGTGCCGCTCCTGTTATTGAGTATGGTCGTGTGAATAAGGGAGTAGCACTTGGTTTGAAAGCTCGTTTGGCTATGTTGATTAAGGATTATTCAACTGCAAAAGCGGCTACCCAAACGGTAATCAGTTCAAATGCTTATGGCCTGAATCCTCGCTACACTGATTTATTTATGTTGGCGGGTCAGCGTGCCAATGTTAACCGCGAGTTGATGTATGTACAAACTTATCCCACTGATATCTTAGATCCTCAAAACTGGCTTTGCGTTTTAACTATCCCTCGTCAAGTGGGTACTTCTCAGAGTAGCCATTTCCCCAGCCAGCAATTAGTAGACTTATACGAAGGGCGCGATGGACTTCGTATAGATCGCTCTACTGTTTATAACGGAGCTACTCCTTCTCAGAATCGGGACAGACGGCTAGCTTGGACAGTGTATATGCAAGGAGATACGATGGTTCACAACACAGCAAAGTCTCCTTCATTACCTTACGTTCAGCCAAAAGAGCGTACCATCTTCAATATTTACTCGAATACGCGTTTCAAGTTTAACTGGAATACTAATCAATTTGATGCAGTAGCTAGTAATATTGATTGGATTGGGTTTCTTGCCTCACCCTGGTTTGCTGGAGCAACGGGTTCCAGTGGTGGAGTTGGATATGTTTGGAGAAAATATGTAGACTCTACGCAATATTCATGGGAAACCAAAACTGGTTATATCAACATGCGTTATGCTGAGATCCTGTTAACCTATGCGGAAGCAAAGATTGAGCTGGGCGAAACGGATGCGACTGTACTTTCCGCAATCAATGCGGTGCGTGCTCGTGCTGGCCAACCTGCTGTTACAGGTGGTTCTGCAGCCGAGTTACGTGAGTTGGTTCGTCGTGAAAGAGCGGTTGAATTTGCCGGAGAAGGTTTACGATTGATTGACCTTCGTCGTTGGGATTTATACGCTGT
>BJGL01000008.1 GCA_014190475.1 Bacteroidota bacterium | reverse complement strand
GCGCCAGTGAGATTTCCCCAGGTTGCAAGCTCCGACCTCCGCCAATCAAGCCTGCATCCGAAATTGAATGATGTGGATCACGAAAGGGTCTTTTGCCGGCCAACAAAAGCGAGTTAATTCCTTGTCCTGCCACGGAGTGGATTAAACTGGTTTCTATAGCTTCTGGATAGGTAAGGGAGGGAAGTAACTGCGATAAACGACGGGCCAACATTGTTTTTCCCGCACCGGGTACTCCATAGAGCAGCAGATGATGTCCACCCGCGGCAGCAATTTCCAAGGCACGCTTGGCTAATTCTTGTCCTATCACCGTCTCTTTTACTTCAGCATGTATATTCTTTTTTTGAAAATCAGTATTTGCGTGCGGTGTTAGTATGAAGGAATGCTGCTGCTGTTTGTTGAATAAGGAAACTACCTCATTTAGATGTGCGGCTCCTAAAATTTCAATTGCTTTGATCAACGAAGCTTCTGTAGCATTTTCTGTAGGCAGAATTACCCCGGTAAATCCATCTTTTTTTGCTTGCAGTGCGATAGGGAGTGCCCCACGAATTGATCGAATGCTACCATCTAGGGCTAATTCCCCCATTAGTAAATACTCCCGCAACAAATTTATTTCCTTTACTTGGCCTGAGGCTGCTAAAATGCCAATGGCAATGGGAAGGTCAAAGGCCGTACCGCTTTTACGAATATCTGCGGGAGCGAGATTTATCACCAGCTTAGTTCGTGGAAATTTATAGCCATTGGTTTTAAATGCGCTCTCAATTCTTTCTAAACTTTCTCTCACGGCGCTGTCAGGTAAACCTACCAGTGTAGAAGCCTTACCAGTCAATAACCAATTAACCTCTACATGAATTTTTCTGGCTTCAATGCCAATCAATGCACTTCCGTATGTAGTAACAAACATGCCTGAGTATAAGCAGTTCGTTTATTTTATCCAAGCGAATAAATACGGAAGAATAAGAAAAATTCTATGGCAAAATTGTAATGCCTGTTATACCAATCTAGTTTGTGTCGTTGCTTAGCCTTCCAGGTGTATGGAGAAAACGATCATTCGGCTTTGAATACGATCAATCACATTTGAAAAGCGCAAATCTTGATCGCGTGCATGAATATTGCGAATGCCGTTACTGATTTTAATTTCTGGAGAGAAAATAAAGGTGGGAAAGAAAAAGTTGAAGCCGATTCCAAATTCAGGCCCCCAGTCATTTTTTTCAATTTTCACCAGCTGTTCAGCGCGCTTGGCCCTCGCGTTACTAGCCATGTCGATATCTCCTTTAATTCCAGCGAGTGTATAGACTCTGAAGTTTCCAATACGGTCACTTTGAAATTTAAAATGCACAGGAAATGACATGGTTACTGATTCTACTTTTTTTGTAACCTCTGTTTGATTGAATGAGGAGGGGTCAGGATAGCTTAACACATATCGGATGCTTCGATCAACAAAAAAAAGTTGAGGATTGAAGCGAAATTGAAAGCGATTGGAAAGACGGACGGTAGCCGACAACCCCAGCGAGGCCCCGCCTGTATTGTTGGGTTCAGCCACTAATACACTGTCTGATTGTAAAAAAGTAGGATGAAAGCGGGTGTGAAAACGTGAACTATTTCCTCCAATGGTAATACCAAAGTAATAGGGTTTGCTATCATGTTCAGACAGATTTATTTCAACCCGGCTATTGTAGTGTTGCGCCATCACTGGTTGTGCAAACAGGACGGCAATGCCCAGGGTGATATAAATTATTTGCTGGCGGTATAAATACAACATATCCCAAATGTCAAGGGTTGAAAGGATAACTGCGTATAGCCAGCTTCTTTCAATAAATAAATAAAATTTTCTCTATCAGGAAAAGCGTTGGTAGAGCGATTAAGATACGTATAGGCGTGATGATCCGTTCCAAATAAACGAGCCAGCGCCGGCGCTATGCTTTTCATGTAGGTATTGTAGACAAAACGAATCAACGAATTACGGGGGGTTGAAAATTCCAGAATCAAAACTTGTCCATTCGGTTTGAGCACGCGGTGCATTTCACGCAGTCCAGCTAATAGGTTTTCAAAATTTCTAACACCAAATGCCACCGTTACTGCATCAAACGTATCACTAGGTGCATTTATTGTTTCGGCGTCACCCACGTGCAGCTCAATAGTGGCCTCTAGCCCTCGGGCTTTGATTTTTCTTTTCCCTCCATCCAGCATGCCCGCTGATATATCGATGCCTGTAATGTGCACAGGAGTAAGCATATCATATGCCATTAATGCAAAGTCCGCGGTTCCGGTAGCTACATCCAATATATGTTTTGGTTGCTTTGCCCTGAGCTTACGTAATGCAATTTTTCGCCACTGGCGATCAATACGGCCAGACAGGATGCGGTTCATAAAGTCATAACGATCTGCAATCCGGTCAAACATATCAGCTACCTGGATCTTCTTGGGCAGCGTAGAATGCTGCTGTGGTGTTATGGGGTCGTGCGGTAACTGCATTTCGCAAATGTACGGGGAGCAGGGCAGAACTTGCTTGCTTGTTGATTGCTATGAAAATGGTTACTTCGTGTTACCAAATGAAAGAGCCTACCTTACAAGCCAAGTATTTGATCAGTAGCGAAACCCACAAACAATGTCCGGTTGCTGATAAGCCTGAGTATGCCTTTATTGGCCGTAGTAATGTTGGTAAATCTTCCTTGATTAACTTATTGACAGGCTCTACAAAACTGGCAAAAACTTCTGCCACTCCTGGTAAAACTCGTTTGATCAATCATTTTGAGGTAATCGATACGGATAAAACAAAATGGTATTTAGTTGATTTACCTGGGTACGGTTATGCCGCAACCGTTTCTCAAAAAGCACGCCGTAATTGGGGGAATATGATCGAATCATATATTCGGAAAAGAGAAAATCTTCAAAATTTATTTGTACTGATTGATAGCCGCCATACCCCACAGCCAATCGATCTTGCTTTTATACATCAATTGGGGGAATGGCAGGTGCCGTTTAGTATTGTGTTTACAAAAACCGATAAAAATAAACCGGGGGCTACGCAGCGAAATGTCGATTTATTTTCCAGCCGGTTACTCGAAGAATGGGAAGCCCTTCCTCCCATTTTTTTAACTTCTGCTGTTGCAATGGAAGGTCGGGTGGAGCTGCTTCGTTACATACGTAGCTTACATCAGACAAAAAGTAAAGGACGTTAGTTCACCATTTTATTGGCACAGCTGGTGCTGGCAAAAGCTTCGGGTTTGGCCTTGAATGCAAAACCCATACCTAGGATATAGCCCATTGCTTCACGCAAGGCGTCATTACTTTTAAACTGTGGGTTGGTATTAATGTCTGCATGCACTTCCATGTCAACATCGTATTGTGTGAAAAGCGGACAAAGCTCATAAGCCACTTCAATGCTTTTAGAAACCTCCATCAACATCCGCTCTTTTATGGTAAAGGGTTGACGTGTTTTTTCATTATGGATGAACATAAAACCCCCTTGTCCTTCTCGCAGGAAAACAATGACAGTTGCAAATTCTGTTTCTTTTCCTTTCACCTGTGAGTCGGTGCCAATACAAACTTTTAATCGGTATCCCTGTTTCGTTTCACGATGAATGGCCGCTTCCACTGCCTGAAAAATGGGAAGCTCCACCGGGTCTCCGTTGAATTTTCTCCATTGCATAATTTTTCTGTTTTCCTAATTTACTAGCTAATTCGGTTACAGGGTATGAAGAAATCATTAAGATATGCACAGCCTATACCGTGTATTGTGAATTGACCTTCAATTAGGTTCAGTACTGGCCTGTTCTGAGCAGGACCAATGTACAAGCCTCCAGGGTATTGATGCCAGCCTCTTGGGCCAACAATTGAAGTTCTTCATTTTCAGTACCGGGGTTGAAAATGATTCTCTTCGGTTTCAGCTCCAAAAGATAGTTGTAAAAGGGTTTTTGATTTTCTGGAGAAAGATAGAGCGTAACAGTATCCAACTCGGTAGGGTGAACCCAAGTAGTTTCAATGGGTGTGGATCCTACCATTCCTTTTCGGACTCCAACGGCATACACAGGGTGTTGAAATAATTGCAGGTCTTTGATGGCACGATTGCTATATCGATCCTCCTTTTCTGAAGCGCCCAGTACCAGGGTAGGTTTTGGATTTCCCATGATGTAAAGCTACGCCAATTCAAAAATGAAAAGGAGCGCCTAGGGAATCTTTAGTATTTTCCCTTTATGAAATTTCAACTGCTTGTCATTGCCCTGCTCTTACAGGCGGGCTTATTCGCCCAGCAAAGCTCCTTTCGTTTTGCTTTTGTTACGGATACGCATATTGGCTCGCCCAATGGGGCGGCCGAGGAGGATTTAAGAAGAACGGTTCAGGATATAAACGAACAGAAGGATTTGGCATTTGTGTTATTGACCGGGGACATCACTGAATTAGGTACGCAGGAGGAGTTGCTGCTCGCAAAAAAGATATTGGATAGTTTAAAAATTCCCTGGTATATCATTCCAGGCAACCATGATACAGGCTGGAGTGAGAGTGGTGGACTTGGGTTTACACAAATTTTTGGAATGGATCGTTTTAGTTTTTCCCACGGAGGGATTCAGTTTATCGGTTGTGCATCGGGTCCTTACGTTCGAATGAGTGATGGCCATGTTCCCCGTGATGCTGTTAATTGGTTAGATAGCACACTGGCTGCCTTACCTGATAATTCTCCTTTGGTGATGGTCAATCATTACCCGTTGGACAATTCCCTGGATAACTGGTATGAAGTGACAGATCGTGTTCGAAAGAAAAATATTGCCCTGGCTATCTGTGGACATGGGCATGCCAATAAAAAAATGGATTTTGAGGGTATACCCGGTGTGATGGGTCGTTCTAATCTTCGTGCAAAAGCAGAGATTGGGGGATACAATATTGTAGAGTGGACAACCGATAGTGTTTTTTTTGCTGAGCGCAGACCTGGCCGAAGAACACTCCCTGTTTGGAATGTAGTTTCTCTTCAGTATAAAAGCACATCTGCGTCTATCAATTATCCCCGACCTTCCTATACTATTAATTCAACCTATCAAAAAGTAAAACGGGTATGGGAAGTA
The DNA here is from genome assembly GCA_014190475.1 of Bacteroidota bacterium. GTDB lineage: Bacteria > Bacteroidota > Bacteroidia > Chitinophagales > Chitinophagaceae > JJ008. Next base: position 46,348 of record BJGL01000008.1, on the reverse strand, counting down.
GCTGATCAGGCTAATATCATCTCTACACCTGCATGGTCAACCAATTGGGTAGTGGTAGGAAATCAAGCAGGATTTATTAATGGGTATGCAGCAAAAACTGGAAAGCGAAAATGGCAATTTGCTACGCAAGGTCCCATTTATTCATCTCCGGCAATACAAAAAAATAATGTAGTGGTGGGTTCTGCGGATGGAGCCGTTTATTGTTTGCAATTACAAACAGGAAAATTGCAATGGAAGTGGCAAGCCCGCGCGGCTGTTTTAGGTTCACCCGTTATAGCAGGAGATACGGTTTATATTGGCACCAGCGATCATCGAGTGGTAGCACTGCATCTCCAAACAGGAAAGTTAATCTGGCAATTTGAGGAACTTGAAGGGCCTGTGGTGAGTACACCACTTTTGGCAGATGGCAAAGTGATAATTGGCGCCTGGGATCGTCATCTCTATGCTATAGAGGCAGCTTCGGGAGCCTTAGCGTGGAAATGGAATAATGGGAGTATGGTTAGAAATTTCTCACCGGCTTCTTGCATACCAGTAGTATCAAATGGTACTGTTTTTATTATGGCTCCAGATCGTTTCACTACTGCAATTGATTTGGCCACTGGTCAAACACGTTGGCGTGTAAAGGATGGCGGGGTGCGTGAATCCATTGGAATATCGAAGGATGGTAAATGGATTTTTGGCAAGTCTATGCAGGATACGTTGGTAGCTTATCAGGCAAGTGCCAACCCTCAGGTTGCCGCCTGGAAAATGCATGTTGGATTTGGGTATGAACATGTACCCTCGATGATCATAGAACAAGATGGCGAGTTGCTATTTGGTACTCGCAATGGGGTGATCTATGCCGTTGACCCCAACCTTCAAAAAGTAAACTGGGCGCATAAACTAGATAACTCCATGGTCAACACAGTGAGACCAGTTGGAAAAAATAAAGTGTTAGTGGCTACAATGGATGGTAAGTTAGCTTTACTGCAGTCCAAACATTAAAGAAAGAGTTGGATCGGGTTCTCCAGCAACTTCTTTACGGTTTGCAGGAAAGCGGCTCCGGATGCTCCATCTACACTACGATGGTCGCAGCTCAATGTTACTTTCATGACTTGGGTAGCAGCAAATCCATCCGCTTTGCGAACTATCTTTTCGCTTATCCGTCCCACAGCTAGAATACAACTGTCTGGTGGATTGATGATGGCTGTAAATTCATCGATATCCATCATTCCCAGATTGGAAATGGTAAAAGTATTGCCTGTGAATTCGTTGGGCTGAAGCTTTTTACTCTTGGCCTTAGCGGCTAATTCTTTTGCTTCAGCTGCAATTTGAGGAAGCGTTTTGTTATCTGCAAATCGCACTACAGGAACAATCAATCCATCCTCAATAGCAACAGCAACACCCACGTGAACGTGATGATAACGTCTGATTTTATCACCTAGCCAGGAGGCATTGACAGCAGGATGTTGACGAAGGGCAAGCGCCACTGCTTTAATTACAAAATCATTGAAGCTAACCTTAACAGGACTTACTTCGTTTAATTGCGTTCTAGCGGAAATAGCCTGATCCATATTTATCTCCATTTTGAGATAAAAGTGGGGAGCAGAAAATTTGCTTTCAGCCAATCTGCGTGCTATAACACCACGCATTTGTGAATTAGGTATGTCAGTAAATCCTTCGGTAGTCTGTCCTGTGTAGACGGGTGCTGCGCTTACTGGTGTTGTTGATCTTGCACCAGTAGGAATATTATCCAAATCCGCTTTGATAATTCTGCCACCATCACCACTTCCACGCAGAGAAGAAAGATCAACTCCTTTGTCCTGTGCAATTTTTTTAGCCAGGGGAGAAGCTTTTATTCTTCCATTTGAAGTGGATGATACCGTTTCTGCTATTGTTGCGGGGGTGGAAATTACAGGAGCGGGTGTGGAAGGAGTCGGGGCAGTTGGTGTACTAGTCGCAGCAACCTGTGTTGTTAAACTAGCTCCTGATTTGGCGGCGGCAACAATCGCGTCTACATTAACCTTGCCTTTTTCACCAATTACACAGAGCAATCCGTTGACTGGAATTTTCTCTCCTTTTTCTGCGCCGATATAAAGCAGTGTACCATTTTTGTAACTCTCTAATTCCATGGTTGCTTTATCCGTTTCGATATCAGCCAATACATCTCCTTTTTTTACAGCGTCGCCCACTTGCTTATGCCAGCCAGCAATTACACCCACTTCCATGGTGTCGCTGAGTCGGGGCATCAAAACCACCTCTTCCATTTTTGATAAATCCAAGCCAGAAGTTGGCGCGGGTGAAACGGCTGTTTCAACAGCTGGGGAACTTGGTGTGGTTGCAGCAGCTGCGGGCTTATTTAGTAAGGAGGAAATATCCTCCCCTTCATTTCCAATAATGGCTAGCAAATCATTGACCTGGATTTTAGATCCTTTTTCTCCACCCAGGTGTAAAAGCACGCCATCCTTGTAGCTCTCCAGCTCCATGGTTGCTTTATCAGTTTCCACTTCTGCAAGCAGATCACCTTTCTTTACTCGATCACCAACCTTTTTATGCCAGGCAGCGATAACTCCTTCGGTCATCGTATCACTAAGTCTCGGCATGAGGATCACTTCGGCCATTCCCAAATGAATTTGGGGCCGAAATTAAGATAAAATAAGGGATTAGTAATCCAGGTCAAGCTTCAATCGTTCTTTCAATTCCTGGATTAGGGGGTATCGCTTGACCATTTCCTGGTAACGCTCTTTGGAACTCAGGATTCCCTCCGTGGAAAGGGCGGCCCCTTTTTGTTCATCAGCAACCACACTAAACTGCAGGTTTTTGTTAGACAGTTTTTCTTGCAGATAAGCATACAACTTATTCCGTTCTTGTTCAATAAATCGTTGCTCAATGTTATTGGCAGTTACCACTTCAAAAGTGCTGGAGTCAATGATCCGTAAACTTGCAGCGTCAAAAGGTTGTGCCGCCGGGTTTTTGGATTCTTTAAGTTGTTGTGTATAGAGTTTCCAGGCCTCTTGTAAAGCAGATTCATCTAGCTGTTTTTCTTCCATCGATTCGTGAACTGCTGTTTGTTTGAACTGTTCACGAATTTTAGAAAGCGCACTTAGTTTTGGAGGAACTGATTCACGCATTGTCTCTTTCACAAGAGGGCGTTGTTCTTCACTTTTGGTTTCTATGATTAATTTGGCGCAATCAGTTGTCCTTACCGGGGCGTTTGGCATTTTTGCCGGCGCGGGAACAACTGTTTTTGTGGAGGAGGCAGGGGAATACGGACGAATAGGACTCGCCTTAAAACCGATTGGGGCTTCAGTTATTTTTTTTTTTGAGAGACTGGGTTCTCCTGTTGTAATACCCAGCGCTTGTTCCAGGTAGCAAAGTTTAATCAGCACCAGCTCAACGTATAGTCTCTTATTGCGAGCGGCCTTATAATTTAATTCGGCCTCATTTAAAATGTTCAAAAGGCTCACTAGTGTTGCAGTGGAAATAGCTTTTGCCGTTTCCTTGTATTTGTCTTTAAAGGATTCCACTACATCTAACAAGGCAACTGCCTTTGTATCCTGACAGACCAACAGATTTCGGGTAAATTCTGCCAGGCCGTTTATAAAAAGATCTCCATCAAATCCTTTCTGATTGATTTGATCGTACAATAGAAGTGCCTGAGCTAAATCCTGTGCTTGCATGCAATGGATGAAGCGGAAAAAATAATCTTCATCCAAGATATTTAAATGCTCTAGTATTTGTGTGTAATCGACTGCACCATTGGTAAAACTTACAATTTTATCCAATAAACTGAGCGCATCTCGCATGCACCCTTCACTTTTTTGTGCAATAACTTGCAAGGCCGCTTTGTCCGCTTTGATTTTTTCTTTTTTACAAATGCTCTCGAGATGCGCTACTGTATCGGCGGTGGTAATTCTTTTAAAATCAAAAATTTGACAACGACTCAAAATGGTAGGAAGAATCTTGTGTTTCTCCGTGGTCGCTAAAATAAAGATGGCATAGGGGGGCGGTTCCTCCAGTGTTTTTAAGAAGGCGTTAAAAGCTGCTGTAGAGAGCATGTGTACCTCGTCAATTACATACACCTTGTATCGTCCTCCTTGTGGAGCGAATCGAACTTGTTCTGTGAGTGTACGAATGTCTTCTACCGAATTATTGGAAGCCGCATCCAGCTCAAAATAATTGATGGAGCCACCCTCTCGGAAGGAAATACAGCTGTTGCATTGGTCGCAGGCTTCTCCCTCTTTTGTTGGCTTTTCGCAGTTGATTGTTTTAGCAAGAATTCGGGCACAGGTAGTTTTTCCTACTCCTCGAGGACCGCAAAATAAAAATGCATGTGCCAGCTGTTGATTTCGGATTGCATTCTTGAGGGTGGTAGTAATATGTTCCTGTCCCACAACCGAATCAAATAGCTGAGGTCTGTATTTACGGGCAGAAACAATAAAGCGGTCCATGGTCGCAAGATAAGAAACTCAACAGTCAAATAAGCGCTTATAAAATCGGATGTCTTTCAAAGGGGAGTGTGGGGTCAAATTGATAACGCCAGGTAATCAATTGTCTGGTCAAATAGGTATCTCCCAGCCCTGTTGCTACATTGATCATTTTTGGGTTAAAATCTCCGATCCATTGTAATTCGTAGTAATTGTATCGATGCAAAGCCTGCACCACAAACTTTGCTTCATTGATCATAAATGCATCAATTCCCTTTCCCTGAAATTCGGGTACCACGCCAAAAATTATACCTGTGAATCTTTGGTTGGGTCGGGTCCACTTGATCCATAAAAATTTAAGTTTACTCAATAGTCCAAACTGGCCATTTAGATACTTAAACCACTGATTTAAGTCAGGGATATTGATAAAAATTCCAATTGGTTGATCGTGGTAATAAGCAAACCAAACAATTTTTTCGTCCATTACGGGTTTCATCTTTCTGAACATGGAAATAGCAAGTTCCTTACTGATTTCCTTCAGCCCCCCATGCCCCGCCCAAGCACTGTTATACACGATTGAAAAGTCCACAGCAAACTTGTCCAATTCTTTTTTTGTGACATGCACAGCTTTAAAACCTGGATCTTTTTTTACGTCAGCGTGGCGATCAATTAATTTTTGACTGATCTCCCGGGTGGGATCTAGCCCGTAACAATATTGGTTGAAAAAGGGTTGAAATCCATACCCCTCAAACAGCCTACGATAATAAGGCTTGCTATAGCTCATGCAATACAGAGGTGGTTGGAACCCTTCTACAATCAGCCCCCACCAGCGGTCCCGTTCTCCAAAATTGATAGGGCCGTCCATTGCTCCCATTCCTTTGGCAAGCAGCCATTCGCGAGCTGTATCAAACAGAAGATTAGCGGCCTGCTGGTTTTCAATACAGTCAAAAAAACCTACTCCTCCCACCGGAAACCGATCACCTTTTGTTCGATATTTTTTATTGACAAATGCGGCAATTCGTCCTATTAAATTACCCTGCTGATCCTCGAGAACCCATCGGATGGCCTCCCCAAAACGAAAAGCCTTATTTCTTGCAGGGTCAAAAACCTCCTCCACGTCTTTATCAAGTGGGCGGATATAATTGGAGTCGCCTTTGAAAAGCACCACATTTACTTTTAAAAAATCCTGCTGGTCCTTCCGATTTTTTACCTCCCGAATTAGCATGGGACAAATGTAGGAAAGGCGCTCGGGCCAACCGTGATTTAAAGGCGGCAGTTCGGATCAATTTTTCTTTTCATTTTTTCCCTGCGCGCCCCTACCTTTGCGGCCTGAAATCGCAGGGTCAATTGAGCCCTCAAAAAAACCTAAAAAAATGGCTATAACTGGTAAAGTTAAACAGGTAATCGGAGCCGTTATCGACGTGCAATTCGATGGCAAACTTCCTGAAATCTACAATGCGTTAGAACTTAAAAGAGAGAATGGTGATACGCTAGTGCTTGAAGTACAGCAGCACCTGGGAGAGGACAGCGTTCGTACAATTGCGATGGACGGTACAGAAGGTCTGGTGCGTGGAATGACCGTAGTGGACACAGGAAAAGCTATTGCAATGCCTACTGGTGAGGGAATCAAGGGTCGTTTGTTCAACGTAACAGGAGATCCTATTGATGGATTGCCTGCTGTTACCAAAGAAAATGGACGTGCTATCCATAGCCAACCCCCTCTTTTTGAAAATCTGAGTACAGCCAGTGAGGTGCTTTATACCGGAATTAAAGTAATCGACTTGATCGAGCCCTATGCAAAGGGAGGAAAAATTGGATTGTTTGGAGGTGCGGGTGTGGGTAAGACCGTATTGATCCAAGAGTTGATCAACAACATTGCAAAAGCCTATTCAGGATTATCAGTGTTTGCCGGTGTGGGTGAGCGTACGCGTGAAGGAAATGACTTGATGCGTGAAATGATTGAGGCAGGCATTATGAAATATGGCGATGCGTTCAAGCATAGTATGGAAGAAGGAGGATGGGATTTGAGCAAAGTGGATATGAAAGAACTTTCTGATTCCAAAGCCACCTTTGTATTCGGTCAGATGAATGAACCTCCGGGAGCTCGTGCTCGTGTGGCCCTGTCTGGTTTGACTATTGCAGAATATTACCGCGATGGAGATGGTCAAGGTAAAGGACGTGATATCTTATTTTTCGTAGACAATATCTTCCGTTTTACACAAGCAGGATCTGAGGTATCCGCCCTTCTTGGACGTATGCCTTCAGCCGTGGGTTATCAACCAACCCTTGCTACCGAAATGGGTATCATGCAAGAGCGAATCACCTCAACTAAAAATGGATCTATTACCTCCGTTCAGGCAGTATACGTACCTGCGGATGACTTGACGGATCCTGCTCCTGCAACCACCTTCGCTCACTTGGATGCTACAACTGTATTGTCTCGTAAAATTGCTGACTTGGGTATTTATCCAGCGGTGGATCCCCTAGATTCCACATCAAGAATTCTTACACCACAAGTTGTAGGTGACGCGCACTACAATTGCGCTAACCGAGTAAAATCCATGTTGCAACGTTATAAAGAATTACAAGATATCATTGCCATCCTGGGTATGGACGAATTGAGCGAGGAAGATAAAATGGTGGTGGCTCGTGCACGTAAAGTACAACGTTTCTTATCACAGCCTTTCCACGTGGCAGAAGCCTTTACCGGATTGAAAGGAGTGCTCGTGCCTATCGAAGAGACCATTCGTGGTTTCAATATGATCATGGATGGAGAAGTGGACGATTATCCGGAAGCTGCGTTCAATCTGGTGGGTACAATCGATGATGCGATTGAAAAGGGCAAGAAATTATTGGCACAAGCAAACGCATAAATACAACGGACATGACTGTTGAGATTCTGACACCTGAGAAAAAATTATTTAGTGGCGATGCCTATGGCGTGCAAATGCCTGGCCTCACTGGATCATTTGAAGTGTTGGAAAAACATGCTCCATTGATCAGTGCGCTTCAAGCGGGAACCATCAAAGTATTGCGTGATAAACAAAATGACCTGGCTCGTTTTTCTATCCAGGGCGGATTTGTTGAAGTGTTGAACAACCGCGTTACGGTACTGGTTGAGGGCGGCGCTGCACTATAATCCGAATCGAATTTTGTAAAAGAACCCTTGTCGATAGGCAGGGGTTCTTTTTTTGTGCGTTAAAAAAATGTGAATGCCCTGGATTAATTCAAGTCGCTGCTTCCATAGGTTGTATTTTTATCCCTTGTGAAAAAGGTTTTTGCTCCCATTACACTGCTGATAAGCCTTTCTCTGATAGGCATCATTCTTATCCAGGTATCCTGGATCAAAAATATGGTGCTCTTACGGGAAGAGCAGATCAAACACCGGGTTGGCGAAACGGCCATGCAGGTGTCGGATCAGCTTGTAGAATATGCCAACTCGTATACGCCGGGAACTTCTCTCAAAAAAAGAGGACTCATTGAAGGGTTTGGTTTGGATTTTTTCACACCTCCCACTATTGCCAGCCGCTACACTACTGCAGACATTCAAAAGCGTTTTGTAAAATCATTTCAGCAAAACGACTTGAAGGGTGTTTCTTTTGAATTTGGAATCGCAAGCATCGGTCCATTTGGGAATAATATTTTTGAAAAAACTTCACCCCGGTTTTTCAAAGTGTATGAGGACACGGCGCATAACTATTTTGTAGTTCGAGGTTTGCGAGAACCTAATACGGCAGGTTTCATGGGAGAGGCCATCGGGGTAAATGAATTATTAATTGTTGTAGTGCCGGGTATCAAGGAGATTGTGCTTCGTTCATTACGCTGGAACATTGCCGCTTCCATTTTATTCACGTTGGCTATTTTGGCTGCTTTTTATTTTACCATTCGTACGATGATTCAACAGAAAAAAATCGGCGAAATGAAAACGGATTTCATTAACAACATGACGCATGAGTTTAAAACACCATTGGCAACTATTTCCTTGGCGGTGGATGCAATGCGAAATGAGAAAGTGATACAGGATCAGGAAAAGATGTACTACTTCAGCGGGATCATTAAAGAAGAGAATTTACGAATGAATAGGCAGGTGGAAACTATTTTAAAAGCTTCTCAATTTGATAAAGGCGAGGTTCAACTGAATCTTAAACCCATCTCTGTTCACGCCGCGGTAGAAAAAGTAGTAGACAACTTTACATTACAACTTGCGCATGTAGGAGGGCATATCAATTTATTTCTTCGGGCTAATACGGATACCGTAGAAGCAGATGAGGTTCATCTTTCCAATTTGCTCACCAACTTGGTAGATAATGCTATCAAATATGCCAAAGAGCAAGCGCCTCCACAAATTCAAATTGAAACACGTTGTACAGATCGTACTATTCTGCTTCGTGTGGAGGACAATGGAGTTGGAATGAGTCGGGACACCTTAAAGCGAATATTTGAAAAATTCTACAGAGCACATACGGGAAATCGACATAATGTAAAAGGATTTGGTTTAGGACTGAGTTATGTGAAAAGTGTAACGGAAGCAATGGGGGGAACGATACAGGCAGAAAGTACGTTAGGGAAAGGCAGTGTATTTACACTTGAACTTCCTTTGTACCACAGTTGATCAGGTTGTTTTTATTTTCCAGAGCAAACTACTGTCTCCATAGCTCAGAAAACGGTACTTGTTTTCCAATGCATGGTTATATATTTTCTTCCATTCTTCTCCCACTAAGGCTGCGATCAATAACAATAAAGTTGAACGTGGTTGGTGAAAATTGGTGAGCAGTCCGTTGATGGTTTTAATGCTATAACCGGGTGCGATCAGCAAAGCGGTTTGCGTTACAAGTCGGTCCAAGTTTCTTTTTTCTAACCAATTGATCAGGATTTCCAAGGACTCTTGTAACGAGATGTTCGTTGCGTCTAATTGATAAGGATCCCATTGCTGCAACGTAGGAATTACAGCAGGAGCCTCCCTTTTTATTTTCACACCTAGCCAATACAAGGATTCTAGTGTGCGCAAGGAAGTGGTTCCTACTGCTACTAAGGGTTGCTGTATTCGATGGTGCCAGTTCTTCAGAAAATCTAATGACGCCTCTATCCACTCCTGATGCATGGGGTGATCCTTTAGCGTTAACGCTTTTACAGGTTTGAATGTTCCTGCCCCCACCTGTAAAATAACCTGTGCTCTCTCAATGGATCGTTGATCAAGTTGTTGTAAAACTTCCTCTGTAAAATGCAGACCTGCTGTGGGTGCGGCCACAGATCCTTCTTTTGTTGCATAAACGGTTTGATAACGACTGGAATCACTTATCACTGCTTTTCTTTTTAGGTAGGGCGGCAGTGGTGTTTGCCCAAATACCTCTACTATTTTAGCAAAGGTGTGATGTGCGGGACTCCAAGAAAATTGCAGTACAAAGGAATCTTGCTCCTTTGATTTCATTGCTACTTCAAGTCGAATATTCTCTTTTACCTGTACAAGGGGGGTGTCTTTTTTCCATTTTGATGCTCCGCCTACCAGGCAATGAAGTGAAACATGGTGCGTGTTGCTCAGTGCGTGGTTCATATCTCCCAGGGAAGCAACTGGCTCTAAACAAAAAACTTCAATTTGACCGCCTGTGATTTTTTCAAATACCAATCGAGCAGGAATCACTTTGGTTTGATTAAATACAAGCCAGCTATTGGCAGGCAGTTGATTGGGTAAATCATAAAAAAAATGATCTGTAATTGATTTGTCCTTGTACTGCAGCAGACGCGCCTGGTCTCTTTGCTCTAAGGGGTAGACTGCAATTTTTTCTGGAGGCAACGAATAATCAAAATCTGCAATTGGCAGATTGCGTGGATCTGGTTTCATACAACTAACTGTTGTGGGTCGTAAAGGTCGTTAAAATGCTTGTTTTTTGGGTCAGACACGGCTTATCCACAGCTATCCACAGGTAATTAACATCAAAAAATGGGATAATATATTCCCACCTTATGAAACCCTTGATAGTAAAGGGTTCTAGCCATTTTTAGATTGGGGATAAATATAGAATACCAAAATTTGGATTCACGGTGGGAAAAAGTGTTATTTTGTGTCAATAAGAGGAAAAAACTCTTCAAATCACTGATAATGACGGGCTTTCTAGGAGAATTTGAGGCTACACTGGACGCAAAGGGGCGTTTTCTGCTTCCTGCCGGTTTTAAAAGACAGGTAGCGGAAGAGGAGTTAAATCGCTTTGTTATCAATCGGGGGTTTGAAAAATGCCTAGCTCTTTATACCCTAAAGGAGTGGGAACCCCTCTTCGAAAAAATAAAAGGTTTGAATGAATTCGATCCTAAGCAGCGCGAATTCAGGAGAGCTTTTTTAAATGGTGCCACGTTTGTGGAGCCAGACACAGCCGGAAGAATTCTTCTTCCGCCAAACTTAAAGGCATATGCGGAACTGGAGAAAGACATTGTGATAGCAGCTGCCGGCAACAAAATGGAAATCTGGGATAGTAATAAGTACAAAAAGTTCTTTGACTCCTTTTCTTCTGATGCTTTCAGTGATTTGGGAAGGGATGTGATGGGAGGTGGAAACTTGAATTGATCGAAAGCGGTGCAGTCAGCGTATCATATACCCGTTCTGCTCCGCGAAGTAATTGAAGCACTTGACATCCGGCCCGATGGGGTGTATGTGGATTGCACGTTTGGTGGTGGCGGACATTCAAAAGCCATTCTTGAAAAGCTAGGACCCCATGGCAGGTTGATTGCCTTTGATCAGGACGAGGATGCGCGCAAAAACCTTCCTGCTGACGATCGCTTGTTATTTGTGCCTGAAAACTTTCGTCATGTTCAGCGTTTTCTTCGCTTGCACAAAATCCAGAAGGTAGATGGATTGCTCGCTGATTTAGGTGTGAGTAGTCATCAACTCGACGCAGGTGAACGTGGATTTTCTACTCGCTTTGATGCAGCACTGGATATGCGTATGGATCGTCGTTCGTCCCTCACCGCTTGGGAAATTGTAGAAACCTACAGTGAGCAAGCGTTACATAAGCTCTTCGAACAATTTGGCGAAGTGACCAACGCAAAAACGTTAGCGCGCACGATTTTACAGGTTAGACAATCTCATTCATTACGAACCATTGAGGGTTTTAAGCAAGCCATTCACGAAGCAGTAAAAGGAAATCCAAACAAATACTTTGCCCAGGTATTTCAGGCTTTACGCATGGTAGTCAATGATGAGATAGGAGCACTCCAGGATTTATTGACTCAATTACCCGCCCTTATCAAAACCGGTGGTCGTGTTGTGATTATCACTTTTCATTCAGGAGAAGATCGAGTTGTTAAGCAATTTTTTAAACGTGGTTCGTTGGAGGAGCTACCCGACAATCCATTTATCTCTGTTCCCGTGGAGCAGCTTTGGAAATGGGTGTATAAAAAACCGTTGGTAGCCAGTGAACTGGAGCAACAGCAGAATCCTCGCTCTCGTAGCGCAAAGTTGCGGGTAGCCGAAAAGTGTTGAGCACCAACAAAAAAGAAACATGTCAACAGAAAAAAAAATAGAAACCCAAAAACAAGACTGGAAGCGCTGGCTGAATTACCATTCCATCGTTCAGCAAGTTCCATTCCTATTATTTCTGGCATTTTTGGCGGTTTGCTACATCTATAACGGGCATCATGCCAATAAAACAATTCGGGACATTAATCGAACAGAGCGCGCAGTGAAGGAGTTGAGTTATGAATACAAAACAATAAAGGGCGAACTGATAGCAAGTAGTAAACAAAGTGAATTAATAAAAGCGGTTGAGCCATTGGGGTTGAAAGAGCTAGTAGTTTCCCCGGTTGTATTAGTGGACAGTGGTCAAACCAAAGCAGAATAAGCGAAGTGGAAGTAAAACGAGACATATTATGGAGAGTATATCTCTCTTTCATCGGGCTCGCGCTCTTGGGCGTGCTGGTGATGGGAAGGGCTTTTTATATTCAGCGAATTGAGGGTGCTTACTGGCGCAATATGAGTGACAGTCTTCACCAGCGTTTTGTAACACTTGATGCACAGCGTGGAACTATTTATAGTGAGGATGGACAGTTTCTTAGCACCTCTGTTCCCACTTTTGATATTTATCTGGATCTCTGTGCAGATGGTTTACGAGAGAAAAAGGGTAAACGATTCAAAGAAAATATCGATTCTTTTTCAATTGCCTTGTCCGGTCTTTTCCGAGATAAAACTGCAGCTGCGTATAAAGAAGATATTGTAAAGGCTTGGGAGAAGAAATCCAGGTACTATCCACTTAAGAAGAAATTAAGTTTTGCGCAGTATAAGTTGTTTCGAGAATTACCATTGGTTCGTTTAGGTTCAAATCGGAGTGGTGTAATTGTGGAAACTAACAGTAAGCGTTTAGTGCCTTTTGGGTTGCTAGCAGGTCGTACCATAGGGCTTTCTCGGGAGCATATTGCCAGTGATGGTAAAGTGAAAAAGCAAAATGTGGGGATTGAAAAAAGTTTTGATACTATACTCAGTGGAAGAGAAGGTCAAAAATTAGTTCGATTTGTTGCAGGAGGAGCTGCTATTCCAATTGCAGGATATGAAACGGAACCTGAGCACGGAAAAGATGTATATACCACATTGGATTTGCGCTTACAAGATATTACCGAAACCGCACTGATGCGGATGATGTTGCAGAGCGAAGCCTTGTACGGAACGGCTATTGTCATGGAAACTGCTACAGGTAAGATCAAAGCAATTGCCAATTTGGGTCGTCGTCCGGATGGGAGCTATTGGGAGGATGATAATTATGCTTTGCGTACTACGGAGCCAGGTTCAACTATCAAATTAGCCACTTTATTGGCAGTGCTGGAGAAAGGTACCAGTAAAATTTCTGATCAGGTGGAGATTGGAAGTGCGGGAAAGGCCATGGTGGGACCCAAACTTGTTTATGATGCAGAGCGTTCTCCTAAGCCATTTTTAAGTGTACAGGAATGTTTTGCTCATAGCTCTAATGTTGGAATGAGCAAGTTAGCGCTCAAGGCATTTGGAAAAAATCCAATTGAATTAAAAGAATATTTACACCGTTATCAACTCGATACTCGTTCTCCAATTGACTTGAGTAATGTGCCTCGTCCACGAATGGCTCCCTTAAATGAGAAAGGAAGTTCACTAGGCAATATGTTATGGATGAGTTTTGGATACGCGCTTCAGGTAAGCCCCTTACATACACTCACTTTATATAATGCAGTGGCGAATGATGGAAAAATGATGAAGCCTTATCTGGTAAGTCGGATCCAGCAAGGAGGTATCATATTTAGGGAGTATACACCCACCGTGTTGGAAAGTCAAATTTGCAGATCCGATGTAATCACGGCCGCTAGAGCTTCTATGGAAGCTGTGGTTATTGAAGGAACCGCACGTCGTGCATTTGAAGGAATGCCTTTTGCCGTAGCTGGTAAAACAGGAACGGCCTTGGTGGCTGATGGTCCAATAAAGTATAGTGATCGCGTATATCAAGCTTCATTTGTTGGTTATTTTCCTGCGGATCGTCCCCAATATTCTTGTATCGTGGTGGTTCGTACTAAACCATTTGCAGCCTCACATTATGGAGGAACTGTGGCCGCACCCGTGTTCCGTGAAATTGCACTAAAGTCCTATGCACTGTATGTAGAGCGCAAAGATGCTTCGCAGTTTGTTGCAAAGCGGGATAGTTCGGTGTATTACTATGCGGGGTATGCTCCTGATATTCAAAAAATATATCGCACGCTTTCTATAGGATATACTGATTCAATTCAGCAGCAGGATTGGGGTAGAGCATATGCGGAGAATGGAAAGTCGGTATTAAAAGCACAACCTATACGAAACAAGGTGATGCCAAATGTGAAAGGAATGGCGTTACGCGATGCGTTGTATTTGCTGGAGAATATGGGTGTACGTGTATCTGTAAAAGGTAAAGGAAGAATCATAACTCAGTCGATACCGCCGGGCACAGCATTAGACAGGCCCTTGCAGGTGGTACTGGAATTGAGTTGAATGAAAAAATTGACATGAAGCTGAGTGAATTGCTGCAAGGAATCGGCACTATGGCAGTGCAAGGATCGATGGATAGTACTATCCGTTCGATTACTACCGATTCACGGCAAGTGAAAGAGGGAACATTGTTCATTGCGGTGCGAGGAACACGGCAAGATGGACATGCGTTCATTGAAAAGGCAGTTGAGGCAGGAGCTGCAGCAGTACTGTGTGAAGAAAAACCCAACCGTGCAACGAGTTTGGCTTGGGTGCAGGTTGAAAATACCACAGTACTAGTAGGAAAACTTGCCGCCCGTTTTTTTGGGGAACCCAGCGCATTCATGAAAGTGATTGGCGTAACGGGTACCAACGGAAAAACAACGATAGCAACCTTGCTATACAAGCTCTTTACAAGTCGGGGATATACCTGTGGGTTGATTAGTACAGTCGAGAACAAGATCGGGGAGATTAGTATTCCTTCCACTCATACTACGCCTGATCCGATTGCGCTTCAGTCACTGCTTAGTGAAATGAAGCAGGCTGGGTGTACACATGTATTCATGGAAGTCAGTTCCCATGCTATTCATCAGCATCGTATTGCGGGGTTAGCATTTGCGGGGGGTGTCTTTAGTAATATTACCCATGATCATTTGGATTATCACCAAACATTTGAAGCCTATCTGGAAGTCAAGAAATCATTCTTTGATCATTTGGATGCTCATGCTTTTGCAATCAGCAACGCCGATGACAAGCGTGGTAAAGTGATGCTTCAAAACACACCAGCCAAGAAAATCTACTATGCGCTCAAAACCATTGCTGATCATAAAGGCAAGATTTTGGAGAATACGCTAGCGGGCTTGCAATTGGATATTGATGATGTACAAGTGCATTTTAGATTGATTGGAAGTTTTAATGCCTACAATCTGCTGGCTGTTTACGCAACGGCTCGGGCACTTGGTTTAGATAAAACTTCGGTGTTGACTTCTCTCAGTGAGTTGACAGGAGCGCCGGGACGTTTTGAGTGTATTGTTTCTCCTGTTGAAAAAGTAATGGTAGTTGTAGACTATGCGCACACCCCAGATGCTTTACTGAATGTGTTGAGTACTATTAAACAATTCAGAAATCCGGATCAGCACATCACCACCGTTACGGGATGCGGAGGAGATCGTGATAAAACCAAGCGTCCTTTAATGGCTGCAGTGGTATGTGCACATAGTGATCGTGTGATTTTTACTAGCGACAACCCACGCAGTGAAGATCCTGCTGCCATCCTGCTAGATATGGAGCAAGGAATTCCTGCAGCCGATCGAAAAAAGTATATCCCCATTTTGAATAGGGAAGAAGCGATTAAAACTGCTTTGGTCTTGTCCCGTCCCCTTGATATCGTGTTGGTAGCGGGCAAAGGGCATGAGACCTATCAGGAGGTAAAAGGAGTGAGGGAATATTTTGATGACCGAGAAACTGTTCGAAACTGGATTAATAAACTGAGTAAATAAAAGAAGCAAAATGCTCTACCATCTGTTTGATTGGTTAAACGAAGAAGGGTTTCGCTTCCCCGGAAGTCGTGTGTTTGACTTTATCACGTTTCGTACGGCCTTGGCTATTTTACTCTCCCTCTTTATTACCCTTGTCTATGGTAAAAAACTAATTCTCTTCTTGCAGCGTCATCAAATTGGCGAAAGTATTCGTGAAGAGGGATTAGCAGGACAGGCCAGTAAAAAAGGAACGCCTACCATGGGAGGCATCATCATTATTCTGGCCATTTTAATTCCTACGTTGCTGCTGGCTGATTTAACAAAAGTGTATGTCCAATTGATGATTGTTAGTACAATTTGGATGGGAATTATTGGCTTCATAGACGACTATCTAAAATTAAGAAGCAAAAGATTGGCGCTGGAGAAAGGGGAGGACTATAAAAAATCCAATGCAGATGGATTGGCAGGATGGTTTAAAATTCTTGGACAAGTTGGGTTAGGACTAACCGTGGGGGCTACACTTTATTTCAACGCGGAAACGGTAATCTGGAGAGAGTATCGTGGTAAGAATCCTGCAGCGGATTCCGCTGTATTCGCGAAAACATTCAACGGAAAAACACATTATTACGTTGAAACAAAAACACCAATTACAACCATCCCTTTTGTAAAGAATCATGAGTTTAATTATGCGAAGCTCTTACCCGCTTCCTGGAGAGAGTATACCTGGGTACTTTATATCCTGATTGTGATTTTTATTATCACCGCTGTTTCTAATGGTGCCAATTTAACCGATGGACTAGATGGTCTTGCCACCGGTACAACAGCGCTTATCGGTGTTTTACTGGGAATCTTTGCCTATGCAAGTGGTAACCTGGTGTTTGCTGATTACTTGAACATCATGTATATCCCCAACCTTGGTGAACTCTCTGTCTATATCGCTGCCATGATCGGAGCTTGTGTTGGATTCTTATGGTATAATTCATTTCCAGCACAATTATTCATGGGTGATACGGGTAGTTTGATGCTGGGTGGCATCATTGCCTCACTTTCCATTATTGTACACAAGGAATTATTGATCCCTATTTTCTGTGGCGTATTTCTGGTGGAGTCGTTGAGTGTGATTTTACAAGTAGGGTATTTCAAATATACTAAACGCAAATACGGAGAAGGTAGACGCATTTTTCTCAAGGCGCCATTGCATCATCATTACCAGGTGCAGGGGTTGCATGAAGTAAAAATTGTTACTCGGTTTTGGATTATTACCGTGTTGCTGGTGGTATTGAGTATTGTAACATTAAAGTTGAGATGAAACTGGTCATTGTTGGTGGAGGAGAAAGCGGAGTGGGTGCCGCATTATTGGCGAAGAAGGAAGGCTATGACGTGTTTTTGTCTGACGGAAGTTCTTTGAAGGAAAACTATCGTAAGGAGCTCAGGGAAGCGGAAATCTCTTTTGAGGAAGGAGGGCATAGCCTGGAAAAAATTTTAGCTGCCGACCAAGTAGTTAAAAGTCCTGGCATACCGGAAAAAAGTGCAGTCATGAAAGCAATTCGTGCGCAGGAAATTCCGGTAATCAGTGAAGTGGAGTTGGCCTATCGCCATAAGGGAGACAGTCGCATCGTTGCTATCACGGGCAGCAATGGTAAAACTACTACCACCTCATTGGTCTATCAACTGTGTAAGAAAGGTGGACTTGATGTAGCACTAGTAGGCAATATCGGCTATTCATTTGCCCGACAAGTTGCAGTAGACCCGCGACCACTCTATGTGTTGGAAGTAAGCAGCTTTCAGTTGGATGATATTGAGTATTTCAGACCCAACATCGCCATTCTAACCAACATCACCGAGGATCACCTAGATCGTTACGATTATGTTTTTCTGAACTATATAAAAAGCAAGTTTCGGATAACAAGCAATCAAAAGCCTGAAGATTACTTTATCTATTGCGCGGATGATGCCGTTACCGAATCACATTTAAAAAATTTTTCAATTCAATCAACACAACTGCCCATTAGCATGAAAAGAGAAGTACCAAACGGAGGGTTTATCAAAGACGGAGACATGTACGTGCGTACAGGTAATGAAGTGATGTCGATGAGTGTTTTTGATTTTGCACTCAAGGGCAAGCATAATCAGTACAATACCATGGCGGCTTGTGTAGCAGCGGCCACGCTGACCATACGGAAAGACAAGATTCGCGATGCAGTTCAAAACTTTGAGCAACTCGAGCATCGTATGGAGTATGTGGCAACTGTTCGGGGGATTGAGTTTATCAATGATAGCAAGGCCACTAATATTAATTCAACTTGGTATGCATTGGAAAGTATGACACGTCCTACGGTATTGATTTTAGGTGGAGTTGACAAGGGAAATGATTATTCCTTACTGTTAGAGGGGGTAAAAGAGAAAGTGAAAGCAATTATTTGTCTGGGAGTAGACACTAAAAAAATTCATGAGGCTTTTGAAGGAGAAGTACCTGTATTAGTGGATACACAAGACGCGGCAGAGGCCGTACAGATGGCATTTCGCTTGGCAACAAAAGGAGATACCGTTCTCTTGAGTCCAGCCTGTGCCAGTTTTGATCTTTTCAAAAATTATGAAGATCGGGGACAACAATTTAAAAACGCAGTACGCGATTTATAAGAATGGAAGCAACAAAGGACATACGATTTGGTGACTTGAGAAATAGTTTCACTACCGACCGGTTATTGCAAAAAACAAGGGGCGATAAGGTGATTTGGGCCTTGGTGGTAGTCTTGACATTGGTTTCTCTGTTAGCAGTCTATAGTGCAACCGGATCGCTGGCTTATAAGTTTTACAAAGGAAATACGGAGGTCTATTTGTTCAAGCAAGTGGCTTTTATTTTGGGTGGATTATTAGTGATCTACTTCGCTCATCTTGTCAATTACACTTTTTATTCCAAAGCGGCTCGAATTGTATTTCTGCTCTCCATACCGCTGTTGATCTATACTTTATTTTTTGGAGTGAAAATGAATGAGGGGAGTCGTTGGATACGATTGCCTTTGATCAATATGACCATGCAGACATCGGATTTAGCCAAACTCGCACTCTTTATGTATCTGGCTCGTTTGCTGAGTAAGCGTCAGGAAATGATCAAAGATTTTCGTCAAGGCTATCTTATGGTAATCTGGCCGGTTGCCGTTACTTGCTTATTGATTGCTCCAGCTAATTTATCTACCGCGTTATTATTAGGGGCCAGTTGCTTGTTGTTATTATTTATCGGAAGAGCTAATACTAAACACCTTCTTTTAACCATTGGGCTGGCTTTGATTCCCATCTTGATGCTTATTGGTGCTGCTGTTTATCAACATCAACAAGAGGAGCCTGAGGATATTGTTGCCACACCGGTTAAAAAAGAAGAAGGGGCTTTGACGCGAAGAGTGGATACCTGGATTAATCGAGTGGAGAGTTTTATTTATGGAAGTGATGACATCAATACAGATGCTTACCAAGTCAATCAAGCAAAAATTGCGGTTTCAAAAGGCGGTTTATTAGGAGTAGGACCGGGAAACAGTACCACGCGGGACTTTTTACCACAAGCTTATAACGACTTTATCTATGCCATCATCATTGAGGAATATGGTTTAGTGGGCGGTGCATTTATGGTATTTATTTATCTGGTATTTCTATATCGGTGTATACGAATATTCAAACGATGTCCATTTGCATTCGGCGCTTTTCTGGCACTTGGATTAAGTTTTACACTGGTGATACAAGCACTGGCCAATATGGCGGTAACGGTTAACCTGTTTCCAGTTACGGGAGTAACGCTGCCGTTGGTGAGCATGGGGGGGAGTAGTTTCATTTTTACTTGTTTGGCCATTGGAATCATTTTGAGCGTAGCGCGTAACGTGGAACAAATCGAAGGAAAAAATAAAGAAGAACAAGCAAATGCAACTGTTGCATGAGTAGACGAATGATCATAGCTGGCGGTGGAACGGGAGGGCATATTTTCCCGGCATTAGCAATTGCGGGTGCCTTGAAAAGAATGGATGCCTCACTCGAACTGCTATTTGTTGGTGCAAAGGGAAGAATGGAGATGGAGAAAATTCCGCAAGCGGGTTATACCATTGTTGGCTTAGATATTGCGGGATTTAACAGAAGCTCTTTGATAAAAAATATTGGATTACCCTGGAAACTATTGAAAAGCTTCTGGCAAGTCCGACAAGTATTTAAGCAATTTCGTCCGCATGCTGTATTAGGTGTGGGAGGATACTCGAGTTTTCCTGTACTGCGATATGCCCAAGCTGCTGGGATCCCCAATTTTTTACATGAGGCCAATTCCTATGCCGGTCGATCCAATCAATTATTGGCAAAAAAAGCAACTAAAGTTTTTGCGGGTGTAAAAGGGTTAGAAAAATTCTTTCCTCCTGCCAAGATTTGTTATACGGGCAATCCAGTTCGTACTTCTATTGTACAATCCACCGTGACTACAGAAAATGCTCGTTTACACTTTGGATTAAATCCTGCCGGTAAAACATTATTAGTAGTGGGAGGCAGTTTGGGTGCAAAGTCTATTAATAACGCAATTGAAGCTGGAATCAATCAATTGGTTGAAGCAGGAATTCAAATTATATGGCAAACTGGTAAGAACGATATAGCACGATTATCACAGCTGATGCAGCATTATAAGGGAGTTTGGGTCGGTGCTTTTATCCAGGAGATGGAGTTTGCATATGCAGCTGCGGACTTGGTAGTAGCCAGAGCAGGAGCACTTACCGTAGCAGAATTAGCGGTTGTTGTAAAGCCTGCGGTTTTTGTTCCCTTCCCATTGGCTGCAGAAGATCACCAGACAGCCAATGCTAAACAGTTAGTGACGCAACAGGCTGCAATACTAGTACCCGATCAGGAAGCGCAACACAAATTAGTACCTGAGGTGCTGGATTTGATCAAGAATAAAAGTAAGCTGCTGGATATGCAGGAGAAGATAAGGCCACTTGGGATTAAAGATGCTGATGAGCGGGTTGCTACCGAACTAATGAAATGGATAAAAGCATGAGAAAACCTTTACTCGATACTAGCTTGTTGACTGTTCCTTTTAAAGGGGCAGCCGGTATCAAGGAGGTATGCTTTATTGGTATTGGGGGAATTGGGATGAGTGCATTAGCCCGTTTCTTTCTGGAGCAAGGGGTGACGGTAAGTGGGTATGATAAGACACGTACTGCACTCACGATGCAGTTAGAGGAAGCCGGGATGCAAATTCACTATGAAGACAGTTTAAATTATTTGTCACGCAATGCCAATATAGTGGTGTATACACCTGCTATACCCGCTGATCATAAAGAATTGAATTGGTATCGAGATAATGGATATACGGTTTGTAAGCGAAGTGACCTGTTACAGCGAATTACAGCTAGTTCTTTGAATATATGTATTGCCGGAACGCATGGAAAAACAACAACCAGTACGCTGGTGGCTCATATTCTCCGTTACAGCGGAATGGGTTGTAATGCGTTTTTAGGAGGAATTGCCAGTAACTATGGAACAAACTATTGGAGTAGTTCAACCAATTGTTGTGTGGTGGAGGCCGATGAATACGATAGAAGTTTTTTAAAGCTGCAACCCCATATTGCTTTAATCACAGCCATGGATCCTGATCATCTTGATATTTATGGCACTTCGGAAGCGATGGAAGAAGCCTTTCTCTCTTTTACTGAATTGGTTTCACCCAAGGGTGTCTTGATCTACAAAAAAGGATTAAAGCGAGCGACTGAATTAAGGTCAACTCAACAGCTGAGCTACCATTTGCAAGAGGCAACAGCCGATTGCCGATCAGTGGGCTTATGTGTAAAGGACGGAACGTATCAATTTGATGTTGCCGTAGCTGACGATCTATTAGCCGGATTTCAATTACACATGGGCGGATTGCACAATGTTGAAAATGCAGTTGCAGCTATTTCCATTGCTTGGCTATTAGGTGTTGAAGAAGATAAAATAAAGGAAGCTATCGCCAATTTCAAGGGAGTGCAAAGACGCTTTGAACTGATTTGGCAAAGTGAACAGGTTGTATTGATTGATGATTATGCGCATCATCCTGCAGAATTAAAGGCGTTGTTGGAAGGGGTACGATCACTGCATGGGAATACACCCTGTACGATCTTTTTTCAACCTCATCTCTACACACGCACGCGTGATCTGGCACCTGCATTTGGAGCTGCATTGGATACGGCCGATCAAGTTGTTTTGTTACCCATTTATCCGGCGCGGGAAACTCCGTTGGAGGGGGTGCAGAGTGAGTTGATCGCAACACATATCAAAAAAGCGGCGGTTACCCTTCTTGCTAAAGAACAGGTAGCCACTTGGATTACGAATGATTTGAGAAAAAACGAAAAACAAAAAAAGATTTATATAACCGCCGGTGCGGGTGACATCGATCAATTGTTACCCTCCTTGCGTCAATTATTAAGTGTATCGTGCAACTAAAAAAGACCATACAACGAGTTTTATTCATTCTGTTTTGGACAGGAATTGGAACAGGAATGATTTTGCTATTGGGCGCTGCGATCGGCAGAAGAAACCAGGAGCGGTTTCGTGATTATACGATCGAGATTAAGGGTCAATACGGCGGTTCATTTTTGAATGAGGATTCCGTGGAACGCTTATTGCGTCTACATACGGAGGGCGTCAAAGGCGAGTTGTTGTCTGTTCTCAAATTGAGGAAAGTGGAAGAGGGATTGCAGCAACATCCCTGGATTCGGGAAGCGCAACTTTATTTTGACAACAAGGATATTCTTCACGTGGGGATTACTGAAAAAACTCCTGTGGCCAGACTGTTTACGCAGCGTGGACAATCCATGTATTTAGATGAAGTCGGACAGCCAATTCCCTTGGCGATGCATCGTACTGTAAAAGTGCCCGTATTTACTGGTCTTCCTGATCAATCAGCAGGTAAAGCAAAGGATAGTTTATTCTATCTGCGTATTCGTGATATGGCACAGCAAATTGTACTGGATAGCTTTTGGTCTGCTCAAGCTGCACAGTTTGATCGCTTACCCGATGGCAGTTGGGAAATGATTCCTGTGATTGGTAACCATGTGATTCTATTACAGGATGGTGAAGATTTTCAGCTACAACTCAAAAAGTTAATGCTGTTTTATAAACAAGTATTGGTGAAAACAGGATTTGATCGCTATCGGGTGATTGATCTCCGATTTAATAACCAAGTAGTGGCTTCTCATGGTGCAGCAACTCGTGTAGATTCTATTCGGCTTCGTCGCAGTGTAGAGCAGTTGCTGGAGCAATCTCGTGCAGCCGAATTAGATACGGTTATCCGCTATTTGCCTAAGCCATTACAACCCTTATTGCCCGATGATACAGTTTCTGTCACGACTGAAATGAAAAATAGTTTACCGCTTGATTCAGCGGCTGTACCCCAAAAATCCAATAAAAAAATAAACAACTAAAAACAACATCCCTATGAACAACGAAAATCCCATCATTGTCGGTCTGGACATTGGTACCACCAAGATCGCAGTGATTGCTGGTCGTAAAAACGAGTACGGCAAACTCGAAATTTTAGGATTTGGCAAGGCTAATTCCAATGGTGTAAAACATGGGCAAGTGCTTAACATCGATGAGACCATTAAAGCCATACGCACTGCCTTAGATAATTGTTTTGCGTCTAATCCCAACTTAGAAATTGGAGAAGTGTATGTTGGTATTGCCGGTCATCATATTAAAAGCTTACAAACACGTGGTGATATGGTTCGTCATCGTACGGATGAGGAAGTTAGTCAGCACGAAATTGATAAGCTGATCGATGACCAATACAAAACATATATCCCAGCTGGCGATCAAATCATTGATGTTATTCCACAAGAGTTTACTGTGGATAATATTCCCAACATTGCTAATCCTATTGGATATGGTGGTGTAAAAATTGGAGCTAATTTCCATATCATCACCGGGGATAAGAATGCAATTCGTAATATCAATCGCAGTGTTGAAAAAGCAGGCTTACATACCAAGGACCTGGTGTTGCAGCCGCTCGCATCTTCAGCAGCCGTAATGGCACAAGAAGATTTAGAAGCTGGCGTAGCTATTGTGGATATCGGTGGAGGTACTACCGATTTAGCTGTTTTCAACGAGGGCATTTTAAAACACACTGCGGTGATTCCTTTTGCCGGGGAGAATATTACCAATGATATCAAATCAGGTTTAGGTGTGTTGCGTACACAGGCTGAACAAATGAAAGTTCAGTTTGGGTCTGCGTTGGCTAATGAGGCAAAGTCGAATGCCTATATCACCATACCTGGTTTACGCGGAATGCCTGCCAAAGAAATCAGCGTTAAAAATCTGGCCAATATCATTCAGGCAAGAATGAGCGAGATCATGGATTTTGTTACCTATCATTTGAAGCAGGTAGGATTAGATAACAAGGCTTTGAATGGCGGGATTGTATTAACAGGAGGCGGATCACAGCTCAAGCACTTGATTCAGTTAACAGAGTATGTAACCGGATTGAATGCACGTATTGGTTTTCCCAATGAGCATTTAGCGGCCGGTCATATCGAAGAGCTCTCCAAGCCAACCTATTCAACCTGTATTGGTTTGATCTTGAAAGGCTACGATGATTTTGAACACAACCGTAAGGAATTTGACAAAGGATATCGCAAGGTGGATGTACCTACCACTTTACGTAAAACAGCTACCGGTGAGGTGGTGGATGCTACTGAGCCAACCACAGTCAGCGAGGAACAAATGCGGAAGCGTCGAAACCTGACTGGATTTTGGAGCAAATTCAAAGACCGTATCATCGATCTCTTCAAGGAAGAAGAAGATCGTCACCTCTAATTCAATAGAACTAAACTAACCCACTAACAATTCGAAAACCAACTTCCAATGATTCAATTTGATCTTCCTACTGAAAAATCCTCCATCATTAAAGTGATCGGAGTAGGCGGTGGTGGAAGCAACGCCGTCAACTACATGTTTAATCAGCACATCGATGGTGTCAATTTTGTGATCTGTAACACCGATGCACAAGCACTGGCCATCAGTGGTGTACCTAACCGTATTCAACTGGGTCCCTTGTTAACACAAGGACTTGGTGCGGGCGCTAATCCTGAGATTGGACGACAAGCCACGGAGGAATCGCTGGAAGAAGTGCGCCGTATCCTAGAGGTCAATACCAAAATGGTATTTATCACTGCCGGTATGGGTGGGGGTACTGGTACAGGGGGAGCACCCATCATTGCAAAAATTTGCAAGGAAATGGGTATTCTGACTGTTGGTATTGTTACCACTCCCTTTGCTTATGAAGGTAAGAAGCGATTGCAGCAAGCAGAGGAAGGAATTCGGCAATTGCGTTCGCAAGTAGATACTTTGCTGATTATTAGTAACGATAAATTAAGGCATCAATTCGGTAATCTAAAAATGCGTGAAGCATTTGAGAAAGCGGATAATGTATTAGCGACGGCCGCGCGTTGTATTACGGATGTGATCAATAGTACTGGGCAGATTAATGTTGACTTTGCTGACGTATGTACGGTGATGCGTAATGG
Source organism: Bacteroidota bacterium (assembly GCA_014190475.1). Classification (GTDB taxonomy): domain Bacteria; phylum Bacteroidota; class Bacteroidia; order Chitinophagales; family Chitinophagaceae; genus JJ008. Next base: position 21,000 of record BJGL01000008.1, on the reverse strand, counting down.
TGGAAGAGCTATTCTGGGTCATGCATTGGTGGCAGGACAAAATCGTGCACAGCTTGCATTGGAAGAAGCCTTGAGTTCTCCGTTGTTAAGCGATAATGATATCCTGGGAGCTAAATGGATATTGATCAATATTAATTCAGCACGAGGTGAACATGAATACACCATGGACGAAGTTGAAATTATTCAACAATTGTTATTGACAAGAGCAGGGGAGAATACGGATGTTATATTGGGAATGGGTTATGACGATAACCTTGGGGATAAGTTGGCTATCACCTTAATTGCAACCGGGTTTGAACACAAGGATGGAGTTACTTCTTCTTCACCAGTACGTGCAAAAGCACAAGAGGAGGAAAAGATTGTCATGGTGTTAGGACAGCCGGAAGCTGCAAGTGTAGTTACTCCTCCAGCGGCACAAGCTAATACACCAACTGATACGATTACTGATACTCCAACCGCTGAAGTTGTTCTGCCTGCAGCCGAGGAACAGGTTCTTGTCGAAGAGGAAACTACGTTACCAGATCTCATGCCCAAATTAGTTGAGGAGCCGATAAATCCAATTGTAGAAACTGAAGCCACTTACTTAGCTGCGGCGGTAATTATGCCCGAACCCACTCCGCCCGTTCCAGTGATTTCCGGAGGCTATCTGACTCGTCCTGTAAATATTTACGCAGCGGCACCTGCCCAAGAGCAAACGACACCTGCGGTGGACGTGGTTACCCCAGTCCCTGTTCCTACACCGGTTCAAATTCACGTTGAGCAGGAAATGACGCCAGCTATACAACCGCTAGCAACAGCGCCTCTTGTGGAGGAGGTATCTGAAATGATGGAGATGAAATTAGTGGAGAAGGATGAAGACCCTGCTCCGGTAACGCCAGTGCTGTTTGAATTGCATCGTACTACACCTCCTGATGCTATGGAACTCCCAGCAGAGGATGAGACACTTGCCCAACAGCGTCGTGCGGCGGAGCGTTTACAGAAACTTCGTAATCTGTCTTTCAATGTCAATGCAGCTGATCCTAATAATGAGTTTGAGACCATCCCTGCATACATTCGTCAGAATATGGAAATGTATAATTCCAAGACACAGATAGAAAACTTTTATAGTAACTATGAAGTGAAAGAGGATCCTGCTAAACAAGGTCCAATCAGTACACTGAACAGTTTTTTAAATGGGAAAAAACCTGATTAAAGAGGCTCACCTCACCCGAAAGTGTGAAGTGACTTAAGTCGGTCTGTTTTTAGTTGTTCCTCCCGGTTTTGGCCGGGAGGTTTTTTTATCCAGCACCTTCAACCCTTGTACCTTTGCGGCCTACTATGGAAACTATTTTAATTACGGGAGGAACAGGACTAGTGGGTAAGGCCTTGACCAGTCATTTATTGGGAAAAGGATATCGTGTAATTGTATTGACAAGAAATAAATCACTCACCCAAACAGACCATTCTAACAATCCTCATCTCATTTATTCCTATTGGAATCCTGATCAACACTTTATAGATGCCACTGTGTTGATAACAGCCGATCATATCATTAATTTGGCTGGAGCGGGTGTGGCTGATCAACGTTGGAGTTCATCCCGTAAAAAGGATATACGAGACAGTCGAGTAAAAGCGGGTGCCTGTATTGTGCAAGCACTTCAGCAATATTCGCATCATGTTAAATCAGTGGTGAACGCTTCCGCTATTGGATGGTATGGACCCGATCAGGAAAAAGCGGGGGCATTTTCGGAAGAGGCGCCTGCATATCAAGATTTTTTAGGCACTACTTGTAAGGATTGGGAAAACAGTACGGCTGCCATAGCGAAACTTGGCGTACGTGTTGTAACACTTCGGATAGGCATTGTATTGTCACCCGAAGGGGGAGCCTTACGAGAATTTATGAAGCCCCTTCGATGGGGAATCGCTACCGTTTTGGGAACTGGTAAACAAAAAATCAGTTGGATTCATATTGAGGATTTAGTTGCGTTAGTTGAATATGCTATTAAATCTGATGGATTAAACGGAATCTACAATGCAGTAGCGCCGGCTCCGGTCACCAATCAAGAACTAATCATTACCCTGGCAAAACTCCAACGTAACTATTTTATTCCATTTCGTGTTCCTGCACTTTTATTACAATTAATAATGGGAGAGATGAGTGTGGAAGTATTAAAAAGCACTACAGTCAGTGCCAAAAAGATTTTGAATACGGGGTTTCAGTTTCGTTACCCGGTCATTCAATCCGCCCTGGCCTCCTTTATTTAGTTTCGAATTGGTCTTCCACTTGTCAATACACTTTGAATTCGTTCTAATGTTTTTTTCTCGCCACACAGCGAAAGGAAGGCTTCTCTTTCCAAGTCAAGCAAATATTGTTCGTTAACAGTAGTTGCTTCACTCAAGTCGCCCCCACACATCACCGAAGCTAATTTTCTTGCTACTAACGCATCATGTGCTGTAGCATATCCGGCTGTTTTCATGGCGTGAATTCCTGCAAGTAAAGGCCCAAGCCCTGCACGTCCTAGTACGGGAATAGCCGTTTCCTCCAGCGGTCTTGTATAGCCTGCTTGCTGTAACTGCAATACGGCTTGTTTGGCACTGGCAATTCTACGACTTGGATTGAGTACTATCTCATCAACACCTTTTCTATAGATTCCAAGCGAAAATGCCTCATGAGCTGAGGTTCCCACTTTTGCAGTGGCAATGGTCATGAATCTGCTTTTCAATGTATTAAACTCAGGTTCATCCGGATGTATTTCCTTACCCGCACGCAATACAAACTCTTTTGTTCCACCTCCACCTGGAATAAGACCTACCCCCAACTCCACGAGTCCTGTGTAAGTTTCCGCAGCAGGAAAACACTGGTCCGCATGTAAATTTAATTCACATCCACCGCCCAGCGTCAAACCATGTGGAGCTACTACCACTGGAACATTCGAATAGCGTACCCGCATCATGGTCTGTTGAAAATATCGAATGGCCAAATTCAACTCATCAAATTCTTGTTCAGCCGCCAGCATAAAGATCATCCCAACGTTGGCGCCTGCAGAAAAATTAGCTCCTTCATTTGCAATCACTAGTCCTTTATAGTTGGCTTCCGCTTTTTCTATCGCTGTTTGAATACCTGCTAGCACTTCTCCACCGATACTTCCCATTTTAGTATTCCATTGTAGTCCCAAAACTTCATCGCCCAAGTCAACCAACTTGCAACTGGCATTGGTCCACACTATTTTATCCTGTCGATGACTAAGCAATAAAAAATCATTTCCGCCGGGAAGTGGTTTGTATTGATTAGATAGGGGGTCGTAGCAACTGCGTTGTCCATTTTCGATTTTGTAAAACTGCGTGTAACCGGCTGTCACCATTTTTTCTACCCAGGGTGCGAGGGGAAGTTGGTATTTCTTTATGGTTTTGATCAATGCTTCAACACCTAATAAGTCCCAGGTTTCAAACGCTCCAATTTCCCAGCCAAAGCCAGCCTTCATCGCATCATCCACTCGATAAAGTTCATCGCTGATTTCAGGAATGCGAAGAGCGATATATGAAAATAGATGGGCATGTAGTTGTTGAAAAAAGTCACCGGCTTTATCCGTTGCGTTATGTAGCAATTTGATGCGGCTAGGTAAATCTTCTAGTAGTTTTGCGGCATCCAGTGAGGCAAATTTTGGTTTTTGTCTTGGTTTATATTCCAGCGTGTTGAGGTCGAGTGTAAGAATTTCTTTTTTCCCTTCTTTTGTTTTGGTTTTTTGAAAAAATCCTTTTCCCGTTTTATCTCCCAGCCATTGGTTGGCAACCATTTTTTCAAGCCAGGCTGGAATATTGAATAAATGTCGGGATTCATCGTTCGGACAATTTAAGGCAACTCCCTGTGCTACTTTAACCAATGTATCAATACCAACAACATCTGCAGTTCGAAAGGTGGCTGACTTGGGCCTTCCAATTACAGGCCCGGTTAGCGCATCAATTTCGTCAATGCTTAAGTTTAGATTTTCTTTTATATGCATGATGGCCATCATGCTAAAAACCCCAATTCGATTAGCAATAAATGCAGGCGTGTCTTTACAGAGTACTGTAGTTTTACCCAGCTGCTTGTCTCCATAGGATAAGAGAAAATCTACGATTGTAGGATCTGTATAAGGAGTGGGAATAATTTCTAATAAACGCAGATAGCGGGGAGGATTAAAAAAATGCGTACCCAAGAAGTGTTTTTTAAAATCCTCACTACGTGCTTCCAGCATCGAGTGAATGGGAATACCGGAGGTGTTGGAACTGATTAGAGTACCGGGTTTTCGAAACTGTTCAACTTTGTCAAATAATTGTTTTTTTATTTCTAATTGTTCAATCACCACTTCAATGATCCAATCAACTTGTGCAACCTCGTTGAGGTTATCCTCAAAATTTCCGGTCTTAATATTTTTTACAAATTGCTTTTCAAATAACGGGGATGGGGAGGACTTTACCGTTGCTTGTAAGGCGTCATTCACCACTTTATTTTTCAAGGCTGCGGGTGCATCAGCGGGTAAGTCTTTGGGTACAATATCCAATAATAACACTTCATGTCCGGTGCCTGCAAAATGACAGGCAATCCGAGATCCCATGACTCCACTTCCTAATACTGCTACTTTTTTTATAAATCGCTTCTTCATAGCCAAATAGTTAGTTATGCAACTAATTTACTCTTTCTAAGTTAGCCCATTTAGTGGGAGCTTAAAACAATAAAGTTTAGCTAATAAGGGAACCCGGCTCGATGGGGTGCTCCGGATGAACAAAATGGAGTTTCCCATTCCTATCCGTAGCCATGAGTATCATTCCGTTGCTTTCGATTCCCCGCATTTTCCGGGGAGCCAGGTTGCAGACAACGGTTACTTGTTTGTCAATAATATCGGAGGGTTGGTAGTGTTCAGCAATGCCACTCACGATGGTACGAATCTCTCCCTGCAATTCAACTTCTAATTTTAGCAGCTTGTCAGCCTTCTCAACTTTTTCTGCTTTACGAATGATTCCAGATCGTAATTCAAGTTTTGCAAAATCTTCGTATTGAATAACCGGTTTATTGGTTGCTGTATTATTTTTTTCAGGCAAAGCTGGAGAGGCTGGGGTAGCGATTGGATTTGTCATTCCTTTTTGAAGTTTTTCAATTTGTAAGGTTACTTCCGCATCTTCAATTTTTCTGAACAGTAACTGAGGAGCACGAAGTGGATATCCAGCATTCAATAATTTAAGACTTCCCGCATTTTCCCAATCCAGCATACGATCTACCACCTTCATCATGTGCAAGAGCGTAAGGGCAGTGTTAGGCAAAAAGGGATTGATCAAGATGGTTAGATTAGCAGTCAGTTGCAAACATAGATGCAGACAATTATCAATCTGTTGTTGTGCAGTGGGATCTGTATCCGTTTTTTTTGCAAGCATCCAGGGTTCCCTTTTCTGCATGTATTGATTCCCTTTTCGCGCAAGGTCAATTACTTCAAATAAGGCCTCCCTGAATTTATATTGTTCAATTAATTCACTAATTCGCGCGGGTGCTCCCTGTATTTCTTGGATGAGCGCATTTTCATTTTCGTCAAATAGTGCCGGATGCAAGTGCGGAACTTTTCCATTACATAGCTTATGCATCAGCACCCAGGTGCGATTTACAAAATTGCCAAAGATGGCAACCAGTTCACTATTCACGGCATCCTGATATCCTTTCCAGGTGAACTCACTGTCCTTGGTTTCGGGAGCAATTTGAGTCAGGTAATAACGTAGCATGTCAACGCATTGCCCTCCTCCATTTTCAGCCTTCACAAAATCATGGATATAGTCACGCATATCGAGCTTCCAGTTACGACTGGTACTCATCTTGTCTCCTTCTAGATTTAGAAACTCATTGGCGGGAACTTGATCTGGTAAGATGTATCCATGCAATTTTAACATCACGGGGAAAATGATACAATGGAATACAATATTATCCTTTCCAATGAAATGCACCAGTTTGGTTTCTTTATCCTTCCAGTATGGCGTCCAGTCTTTCCCATGATCCAGTGCCCATTGCTTGGTTGCACTGATATACCCAATTGGCGCATCAAACCAAACGTATAAAACTTTTCCAGCACCTCCCGGGATAGCGTCAGGTAGTTTTACACCCCAGTCCAAGTCCCTGGTTACGGCACGTGGTTGCAAGCCGCCTTCAATCCAGCTTTTACATTGCCCTACCACGGTGGGACGCCAATCTTTGCCATGCTCTCCTAAAATCCATTCTCTTAAAAATGCCTCATGTTCATTCAATGGTAAATACCAGTGCGTAGTTTTTTTCTTTTGCGGAGTTTCTCCACTGAGGGTACTGAGCGGATTGATTAATTCGTCTGGGCTGAGTGTGCGGCCACAGGTTTCACATTGATCTCCATACGCTCGATCACTTTTACAATGTGGGCAGGTGCCTTTTATGTATCGATCTGCTAAAAAAGTTTTAGAGGCTTCGTCGTAATACTGCTCTGACTCCTGCGTCTGCAGCGCACCTTTTTCATGTAAATGGGTAAAAAATTCTGCAGCCGTTTGGTGATGCAGTGGCTCACTGGTTCGGTGATAAATATCAAAGCTTACCGAAAGGGCTTCAAAATCTTCTTTAAGGGCCTGGTGATATTTGTCAATGATTTGCTGCGGTGTTGATCCCTCTTTTTTTGCCTGTATTGGAATGGCGGTGCCATGTTCGTCGCTGCCACAAACAAAAACCACATCCCTTTTTTGTGCACGTAAATACCGAACATAGATATCGGCAGGAATATAAGCACCGGCAAGATGTCCGATATGTTTCAGGCCGTTTGCATAAGGCAATGCAGAAGTAACCAGGTATCGTTTGGGAGTAGACATGTGGTGCAAAAATACCGGAAACCAAGGCTTGCCCAAAATACAATGCAGGCATTACCTTTATGGTATTGTACGCATGATAACACCCGCCTATTTAAAACCTGGAAATACCATTGGAATAGTTTGTCCCGCTGGTTATTTACCAGCTTCTTCTATCCAAACCTGTGTAGCCGTGCTGGCGCAATGGGGTTATCGTGTAATGCAGGGTTCAACGATTGGAGGTAATTCATCCACTTATTTTTCCGGAACTGATCAGGAACGTTTGACTGATTTACAAAGAATGTTGGACGATCCTGCGGTACATGCAATTTTATGTGGTCGTGGTGGCTATGGAACTGGTCGGATTATTGAGCAGCTTGATTTCTCAAAGTTTATTGAGTCTCCAAAATGGATTATTGGTTATAGTGATATAACCGTGCTACATGCACATATACATCGGCATCACCAAATTGTAACACTACATGCTCCCATGGCTACAGCCTTTAATGGGGAGGGATGGAAAAGTGAATATATTCAGTCTTTGCGCGAAGCGTTGGAAGGAATTAGCTCTGCCTGTTCAGGGCCTGATCACGCATTTAATAGATTGGGAGCCGTTACTGCACCGCTCGTGGGTGGTAATTTGGCTTTACTGGCCCATTTGGTAGGGACTTCTTCCGATATGGATACGGAAGGTAAAATCCTGTTTATTGAGGATATCGGAGAACAATTATATAATATAGACCGGATGCTTTATCAATATAAAAGAAGCGGAAAGTTGCGGTCACTTGCCGGGTTAATTGTGGGGGGCTTTACTGAATGTAAGGATACCGAGCGTCCATTTGGTAAAACGGCTTATGAGATTATTCAGGACGCCGTGGCTGAATATACTTATCCAGTTTGCTATGATTTTCCGGTGAGCCATACCGAAAGAAATGTAGCCTTAAAAGTGGGCGCTACTTACAGTTTACGCGTGGATGCTACGGGATCACTTTTAGCAGAGTAATCTTACAAAAGCCAGTTTTTCAAAGCGGCTCTGGTTTGTTTGAAATCAAACAGATTATTATGTGATCCGCCTTGGACAAGAAGTAACGCTATCCCTTTTTTTCTTTTTGTCAATTTTATGGATTGCTGGTGCGCAATCACAAAATCACTTGTGCCGTGTACTATTCGGATAGGGGCCTCTACTTTTTCTAGATATTGTGCCGTTGGAAACTGGTAGTGCAGCAACGTATTAAATGGATAAATCGGCATATAGTAAGAGAAAACAGCCGAAAAATTAGTGTAGGGTGTTTCTAAAATCAGTTGGTTGCAATCTTTTTTTGACGCAAGCTGTGCAGCAACCCCCGTTCCCAAGCTTTTCCCGTATAAAATAATTTGGTTCGGTTCATATTTTTTTCGCGCTAGCTGATAAACCCAGGCTGCCCATTGATAAATCTTAGACTCCGATCTTTCACCTCTGCTTTTTCCATAGCCTGGGTAATCCATCATTAACACTTCATATCCTTCCTGTGTAAATAAATCTGCTTGGGGGGCATACCATTCTATATTTTCTCGGTTGCCATGAAAATAAAGCACTACTCCACGGGCTGGGTTTTGTTTTGTTTTAAATCGGACCATATGAAGAGTATCCTCCTGGTCAATAGGAATAGTGATTTCTTCGTGTGGAGCTGTAATGTTTAATTGTTGATCATGCTTGATAACACGGGCTTGAAAAATAAATCGCTCCTGATTGGCATAAAAAATCCATCCGAGCAAAAGGTAGAGAAGCAGTAGCCAACCAATCGGTTTTCTCCACTGAGCAATTTTATTGAAAAGTGTTTTGGCTGCCATTAGTATTTTAAAATATCACGAATAAAATTATGATACTCGTCAAAGGAGGGCAGATTATTATGCCCGCCCCCTTCTATTCGAATCAAGGTTGTTTTACGGGGGTGTTGTGCTTGTAGTGCTATGCTATGCCGGATCGGAATGAGTTTGTCTTTGGTACCATGTATGATATACGTGTGGCACTTAACCAGCGGCAGCCATTTGTCGGATCGCAAGTGATAACGTAACACCAACCGGACGGGTAAAAATGGTAAAAATCGTTCAATTACTTTTTTAAAATTAAAATAGGGGGCATCTAAAATGAGGTAACGTGGATTATTATCTGATGCAATTTTTGTTGCAAAGCCACTGCCTAAACTTCTTCCGTAAACGATTAAATGGTCCTCTGGATATTTATTTCGTAACTGTTCATATACGTATTGCATATCCTTGAGCATCTCTTTCTCATTTCGTTTGCCAGTGCTTTTCCCAAAACCTCTGTAGTCCACCAATACCACGTCGTAATCATATCGATAAAAATCTTTTGCATAACGTGCCCATCCCTTGATACTACGCGTATTCCCATGGAAATAAAGAATCAGTCCTTTGGGATGATCCCGGTAAAAGTGAAGTCCATTGATTCGTACACCTGGGGCACTGTCAAAAAAATATTCCCGAAAAGGAATCTCGTATTTAAAAGCAAAATCTGCTTTTAATATTTCAGGACGAAAAATAAATTTTTCCTGTAGTAGATAGGCCAGTACAGAGAGAAGGAGTAGCCCCCCCAGGATATACCACAATAATGTGGGCATCATAAATTACTTTTCTACGCGTTTGAGACGAAGATTGGTAACCGGCGCTACAATCAATGGAAATTTTTCAACAGTAACATTGGCCTGGTCGAGACCAAACCCTTTTTCTTCGGACAAACTATGATCCTTGAGCCAGAAGTAAAACTTCATGATAACTCGTTCGAAAAAAGGTAGTTCATTGTCTTGACTCAGGTACTTTTCCATCACCATAAATTGAAAATCACCTACTACTTTACTTTGAGACAAGCTCTCATATCGGCTAGTTATGATGACTTCTTGTTTGGCGACTAGTTCTTCCACTACTTTTTTAAACATGAGGTTTACTCGAGGTTCCGTCCTAAATCCAAGTCGGATATCTACCCTGATTATGTCATTTGGAATGATATGTGTTACTTTATATTCGCACGTGTAGGGGTCATCCATAGTATCAATATGGACAAGCCAATAAATATCAGCCCTTTTAGGTTTGCGATTAAGTATGGAGTAGATAATCTTGTGCTCTATCTCTTTTGGGTTATTGGCGCTGGTCATATAGACCAAGTGCGTTGCATATTTTGGTACGGTTGCATCACGACTCAACTCCTGTATTTTATCTAAGTAGTGATCAAGTCTTACAAATTCAATATATCGATTTTTGATTTTTCTCGCTCTGTACCATACATACATTACGGCAAAAATCAGTATGCCAATAAGGAGAGTGATATATCCTCCATGCATAAATTTTACTAGCAACGCAATTAAATAGGAAATCTCAACTGTTAAGTATCCCACCAGGAATAGATAGATCCAAGTGGCTTTTATTCGATGTAATACCAAGTAGTTGGCAAATAGAATGGTAGTACTTAGCATCGTAACAATAATAGCAAGCCCATAAGCAGCTTCCATGTTGGAGGACTTACGGAAGTATAGAACCACTCCTATGCAACCTAAGAACATTAGGATATTAATGGTAGGTATAAATAATTGCCCTTTCTCCTCGGAGGGATAACGGATTTTTAGTTTTGGCCATAAGTTCAGACGCATGGATTCACTGATCAGCGTAAAGGCTCCAGACACCATTGCCTGGCTGGCAATGATTGCAGCTGAGGTAGCTACAATAACGCCGGGAATAATAAACCATTGTGGCATCAAATCGTAGAAAGCGTTAATGCGAAGCTGTGTTTTGATGGCACTAGTGATAGGAGAATTAAGATCTACCAATGTGGTGAGTTTCCCATTCAAATTATATTGCTGGGCTAATAAGGAAGCCCCTTGCCCAAAGTAATTAATCAGCAAACAAATCTTTACATAGATCCAAGAAATACGAATATTATTTCTCCCGCAGTGCCCTAAATCACTATATAAGGCCTCGGCCCCTGTAGTACAAAGAAAAACTGCACCGAGCAACCAGAAACCATTTGGATAGGTTTGTAAAAACGCTACAGCATAATGTGGGCTGATTGCTCTGAAAATGGAAAGATCATCAAAAACATGGGTAATACCCAGGATAAGTAGCATGGTGAACCATATAAACATAACGGGTCCAAAGAATTGTCCAATGGAGGCAGTGCCGAATTGTTGTAGGAAAAAGAAAAGGGCCAGGATAGAAATCACAATAATTACAACGGTGTTACTCCCTTCCCGAATACCCAGTGCAGGAAGCTCTTTTAAACCCTCTATAGCGGAGGTTATGGAGATCGGGGGTGTAATAATTCCATCTGCCAGCAATGCAGCACCCCCGATCATGGCAGGAAAAACTAGCCATTTTCTTCTACGTCTAACTAGTGCGTAAAGCGAAAAAACGCCACCCTCACCACGATTATCGGCCCGCAAGACCATGAGTACATACTTAAATGTGGTCTGCAATGTTAACGTCCAGATAATACAGGAAAGCGTGCCTAAAATAAGTTCCTCCGTAATAATACGGTTATCAATAATTGCGTTAAAAACGTAAAGCGGGGAGGTGCCGATGTCTCCAAAAATGATTCCTAGTGCTACAAGCAGGCCAGCGCCCGTTACCTTGTTGGTCGAAACTTTCACACAACAAAGGTATAGGCAAAAATGTTAATCAATTCGAGGTAACTTTATGATGCTATGCAAAATCTAGCAAAACTATTTGCCCTGGCTGCTGTGTTAGCCTTAAGTCTTTTGCACGAACAATCGTTCGGGCAGCGTATTATCTATTCTGATCCTGAAAAAGACGACAACAGGCGTCTCAATTTTGAGATAATTGGTCGGGTAGGGGGTAATTTTTTAGTATTTAAAAATAATCGTGCCCGAAGCTGGATCTCGGTAATGGACGAGGAGATGCAGGTAACAGCTAAGGAAGAACTGGGCTATCTACCCAATCCTGACAAAACAATCAACGTAGATTTTTTTGCCTATCCTGAACATGTTTGGATGATTTTCCAGTATGAACGTAGAAATATTGTTCACTGTGTAGCGGCCAAGCTGGACAAAATGGGAAAGAGAATGGGCGAATTGATCGAGTTGGACACCACGCAGATTGGCTTTGCCTCTGATAACCGTTTATATGTAGTGGCCGGGAGCGAAGACAAACGCAAAATTGCCTTGATTAAAATCAATACACGTGAAAAAGGGCTTTACCGGATGTCCACACTTCTATTTAACCAGAACATGGATTTGATCAAAAAGTATGAGCATTACATCCCCATGGAGGATCGCAATGTTCAATTGGGGGATATTGAATTGGATAATGAGGGTTCTCTAGTAACAACGCGTTTCCAACGAACCTTCAACGATAATATCTCAAATGCCTCCTTACTTTACTTGAAGCCAGGGGTTGATACCTTGGTAGCATATCCGCTATCTATTGAGGGCAACTGGTTAGATAATCTACGCCTCAAGATCGACAACTATAATAAACGCTATATTCTTACCTCCCTTTTTAGCCGGGAACGTAGGGCGGGCATTGACGGTTGTTATTTTTTGGTTTACAACAAGTCCAACGCATCCCCACAGTTGGAGCAGTTGTATACGTTTTCAGAACAGTTAAGGCAGGAAGCAAAGGGGAATGCCACTACAAAAACGGCCTTTAATGACTACTTTATTCGTCATCTCATCACAAGGCGTGATGGTGGATTGCTAATTGGTAGTGAGTCTTATTATACTACTTCTCGGGCCAACACCTGGAACCGTTGGGATTACTTGTATGGTTCGCCTTACTGGGGGATGAATAATTTTTATGTTTCACCATATTCAAATCGAATGTGGTGGGGCAGTGTCCCTAGGAATCAACAAGCCGTTCGCTTTCATGCCGATAATATATTGTTACAATCTTTTGGCCCTACGGGCGAACTGGAATGGAGTCAGGTAATCAGTAAGTCTCAATTTGACGATGAAACGGACGATTTATTGTCTTTTCAGCTGATGAATACTGGTGGTGAATTGCATGTGCTGTATAACCAACAAGAGCGAAGAGATAAACTTTTAAGTGATATTGTAATTCGGGCAAATGGACAAGCAGCCAGAAATCCCGCTTTGAAAAATTTGGATAATGGTCACCAATTTATGCCTGCAAGGGGAAAACAGGTTAGTTCCCGTATCATGATTATACCAACAGTATACAGGGGGTATATTTGTTTCGCAAAAGTTGAATATAATTAAATCCTGTTTTCTTGATTGCCTTATTCTATAAAAAGAATCCTTACACACCCTTTCTATTACTGATTTTTGCAGTGGTTGTAAAGCTTCCACTTTTTTTAGCGCCTGTACTTCCCATACAAGAAAAAAACCAGGGCCTCTTATTTGAATATTTTACCAAGTGGATAATTGCGCAGACTTCTATTGCCCCACTCATTTTTTCACTACTGTCTTTTTTGATCTTGTTCGCCCAAGCCATCTATCTCAATTATTTTTTTAATCGGCATCGAATGACCAGCCGTCCAACCGATTTACCAGGGATGGCTTACCTATTGGGAACCTCTTTATTGCCAACTTGGTCTGTATGGAGTGCACCCCTGTTAATCAATCTTTTGATATTATTTCTCTTGGCGCATCTTTTTGAAAGTTATTCGCTGTCTGATATTCGAAAGCCGCTTTTTAACCGTGGATTAGCCATTGGCCTGGGCCTCTTTATTTACCCGCCTTCTTTATGGCTTGCCCTCTGGTTTGTTTTCTCCCTACTCATCATTCGTCCGGTAAAAATTCAGGAGATTCTTATTGCGCTTCTGGGTTTACTAACTCCAATTTATTTTTTACTGATCGGGCTATTTTGGACAGATCAGTGGGGACAGTTGGCAAATTATTTTATCGTTCCGTTTGCGTTTCCAGCTACTGTGCCGCCTGTCTGGTTTGGCGGCTTATTGTTTATCTTATTTATACCTTTTCTTGTAGGGTTTTACCATGTTCAAGACCAGGTTCGTAAAATGCTCATTCAGGTGCGTCGAGGATGGACAGTTTTTTTTATGCTCTTGCTGATTGGATTTTTCATACCATTATTTTCGGCAGATCCCTACACAGGTTGGATAATTTTATTGATCCCCTTGTCTGCCTATCATGCATCCTTCTATTATTATACCTCATTTAGAATATTTCCCCTTTTGTTTTTCTGGATTAGCTTTTTATTTGTGCTTCTTAACCAGTATACTGGCTCGGGGGGAAAGGTTATCTTTGACCCCTAATTACTATCAGTATGAAATTTGGAGTAGTTGTGTTTCCTGGTTCTAATTGTGACGCGGATATGCGTGATGCCCTGCAAGAGGACTTAGGCCAAGAGGTAATTATGTTATGGCATAAGGACCGGGACCTTTCCGCATTCAGCAAAGATGATTGTATTGTATTGCCAGGCGGCTTTTCGTATGGCGATTATCTCCGATGTGGGGCCATTGCTCGTTTTAGCCCTATGATGCAATCCGTAGTTGCTTTTGCGCAAAAAGGAGGAAAAGTATTTGGCGTTTGTAATGGATTTCAGATATTATGTGAATCGCATTTATTACCAGGTGCGCTGCTTCGTAACGCTAACCAACAGTTTGTTTGTCAAAACACATTCATTAAAGATGCTGCCGGTCAGGTATATAAAATTCCTATTGCACACGGAGAAGGCAGGTATCACGGATCTCCAGCGTTATTGGACCAACTACAACAAAACAATCAGATCTTATTTACTTATTGTAGCGAGGATGGAGTTGTTACAGCGGCTGCTAACCCCAATGGTTCAACGCTGAATATTGCCGGCATTTGTAATGAAACTCGAAATGTATTTGGCATGATGCCTCATCCTGAACGTGCTTGCTCTGTTGCCCTGGGTAATACCGATGGAAGAACCATTTTTCAAGAACTACTAATGGCTGGGGAGTTAGTTAAATAAAATGAAACACATGAAATTATTTATTTCCATAGTTGCGCTGTTTTTTCAGTTACAAGTTATGGCCCAACCAAATCCGGTAAGTTGGACCTTTAGCGCCAAGAAAACTGGCGATAAAACGTTTGAGGTGGAAATGAAAGCAACTATCATACCAGGTTGGCATCTCTATTCTCAGCAACAACCTGCAGATGCTATTGCAATTCCAACCGAATTTATTTGGAATCAAAATCCGCTTGTACAATTGAAGGGAAAAATTCGCGAAGTGGGTAAAATGGAGCGTTATAAGGACGCTACACTGGGTGTAACGGCGCATCAGTATTCTGGGCAGGTTACATTTGTTCAAACGGTGGAGTTAAAAGCAAAAGTTAAAACGGCTTTATCGGGGACCGTAGAATACCAGACCTGTGATGACGAAAAATGTCTTCCTCCCAAAAAGATTCCTTTTACCATCTCTTTAAAGTAACCGATGCAGTTTCGATATTTCCTGCTTTGTTTTTTAGTATTTAATTACCTGACTACCGATGTTTTTGGACAAACTGAAAACCTTGGTAATCCCACTTGGAAAACGCGTGCAGAAAAGGTGGGTACACAACAGTATCGATTAGTTTTTACGACTAAACTCGATAAGGGGTGGACACTATATACTCCTCAGCAATTAGTTTTTGATCAACCGGCAGCACAAATTCAATTCGGGGACTCGTCCATTCAACTCGTTGAATCCTTGAAGCATGAGGGAAGAGCACAACGGGTCAACAGTGAATTACTGTCGCAGGAAGTTGAATGGCAAGAAGGAGAAATTACCTGGAGTACCTTAATAGAGATTAAGGGAGTAGTACCAGCTGCTATTCAAGGCACATTGTTATACACCTATGGTCGTGATGCTGAAATTTATCCTGCCACTCCTGCTGTATTTGTGGTTCCTTTAGAAGGTGGGCAGGCGCAGGAGAATATCCGACGTTCCAGCATTCAACTGAATGCACCTGTTGCCCCTTGTGGTGATCAAGGCGCTTCACAAAAAAGTTTGTGGAGTATTTTTTTACTCGGTGTCCTAGGGGGTTTGATTGCCTTGCTTACGCCCTGTGTTTTTCCCATGGTACCTGTTACGGTAACTTTTTTTACAAAAAAATCAAACGATCGCAAACAAGGAATTATAAATGCGTTACTATACGGTACTTTCATTTTACTCATTTACGTTTTATTGACCGTTCCATTTCATGTGGCAGGAAAGGCAATTAGTCCTGAGATATTCAATAATATCTCAACCAATGTATGGTTGAATCTTTTATTTTTTACCGTCTTTGTTGTATTTGCACTTTCATTCTTTGGTTTGTTTGAAATTGGACTTCCTGCAGGGCTTGCAAACCGCATGGACTCCCGTGCGGGGCTGGGTAATGTAGGCGGTATCTTTTTTATGGCGTCTACCTTAGCGATTGTCTCCTTCTCATGTACGGGCCCCATCCTTGGAACTTTATTAGTTGGTGTGGCAGAGCAAGGTGCTTGGCCATTGACGGTGGGGGCAGCTGGTTTTGGTTTAGCGTTAGGATTACCTTTTGGACTTTTTGCATTATTTCCAAATTGGTTACAATCCTTACCGCGTTCGGGTGGATGGATGACCGATGTAAAGATTGTGTTGGGATTTATTGAATTGGGGTTGGCTGTTAAGTTTTTATCCAATGCTGATTTAGTAGAACAGTGGGGTTTTCTAAAACGAGAAATCTTTATTGGAAGCTGGATAGTGATTGGAGCCTTGATCACCTTGTATTTAGCAGGCTTTTTGCGTATCGGTCAACAACGGGTTGGCGGCGCAAGTAGTTTTATTCGGTATTTCTTTTTGGTGTTATTTGGTTCTTTCACCTTGTATTTGGTACCCGGTATTACTAAAACAAAATATGCAGAACTGGATTTAATCAGCGGATTTCCACCACCCATGACTTACTCTTTATATAAAAACCAGGGCAAGTCACAATCTGTTTTCAAGCCTTTGCATAATGAATATGAAAAAGCATTGGAATTGGCGGCTGCTGCCGACAAGCCAGTATTAATAGATTTTACCGGGTGGGCTTGTGTGAATTGTAGACGAATGGAAGAAAAAGTATGGACTGATCCTCGCGTTGATAGTCTTTTACGAAATGCTTTTGTGGTGGTTTCGCTGTATGTGGACGAACGCGTGAAGCTCCCTTTAGCAGCACAACAAATAATTACAATGCCGGATGGCTCCAGCAAACAAATTGAAACAGTCGGCGATAAATGGGCAAGCTTTCAGATTCAAAATTTTGGGGCTACATCACAACCACAATACGCCCTGCTTACTCCCAATGAAAAATTGCTGAACCTGCCCAAATTCTATACACCTGATCCTGCAGCATTCTTGGATTGGTTGCAGTGTGGACTTAATGCTTACGAATCACTAAAAGGAAAGTAGTCTCACAGCGAAATTTGACGCTGTGTCATCATTTTGCGCAGGTTAATCAATCCATAGCGCATTCTTCCTAATGCCGTGTTGATGCTGCAATTAGTTAAAGCTGCAATTTCCTTAAAACTCATATCGGCATAGTGACGCAATATGATTACCTCACGCTGATCTTCGGGCAGTTGCTGTAAAAGTGCCTGTACACGATCTTGTCTTTGCTGACGCATGATGCGGGTTTCGGCATTTTCTTCTGTAAAACTCAGCGTCTCAAATACATCCTGATTTTCTGCGGTACGAATAACCGGACTTCTTTTTACCCGGCGAAAATGATCTACGCAGCAATTGTGTGCAATACGCATAGCCCATGGAAGAAATTTTCCTTCTTCTGTGTAACGACCGGCGCGAACTGTGTCAATAATTTTGATAAACACGTCCTGAAAAATATCCTCTGCCAGGTATTTATCCTTGACCAAGAAATAAATTGAAGTATAGAGCTTGTCTTTATGGCGGAGTACCAATGACTCCATGGCTTGTTGATTGCCAGCACAAAAAAGCTGGATCAATTCAAGATCGGTCAACTTGGAGAGTACTTGCATAACTTTTACGCATTGTGCTGTTTGGAAACAGCTGGTTCTCAATAAAGGGCCGCTTAGCGACCAGGTTTGCGTAGAAGTGTAGCGATAGGCGTTTGTTTGGTTTGTCCGCAAAAGCGGAGGATAAATATACTTACTTTTTCGAAACTAATGGTTCTGGTTAGGAATTGCCAGCTTTGGCTCGCCAAAAAAATGTTAATTGCCAGTACCTTTGCCCTCCCCGTATGGACCTTTCTCCCATTTTGATCAAGGGTGCACGTATGCACAACTTAAAAAATGTGACCGTAGAAATACCTCGTCGCAAGTTAGTGGTGATTACGGGTGTATCCGGTTCCGGTAAATCTTCATTAGCTATTGACACGTTGTATGCAGAAGGGCAACGCCGTTATGCAGAAAGTTTAAATTCTTATGCGCGGCAATTTTTGAATCGAATGGATAAGCCTGATGTGGACACCATTAAAGGATTAAGTCCTGCCATTGCGATTGAACAAAAAGTAATTACCAGAACGCCTCGAAGCACGGTGGGTAGTCTAACTGAAATTTATGATTACCTCCGATTATTATTTGCACGAGTGGGGCATACGATATCGCCAATTTCAGGACAAGAAGTTCGAAAAGACGATATCGAAGACGTTTTGGCGGCTATTAAAAAATGTAAATCAGGAGATCGACTTTATATTGTTGCTCCGCTTCATTTTAAATCCAAACGTTCCTTGCGTGAGGAGTTAAGCGTGCTGCAGCAAAAAGGATTCTCTCGTGTTTATTTGGAAGCCCATCCAGAGGAGCCGCTACAAACAATTGATTCTTTACTAGAGCGAACTGATAAAGATTTAAAGAAGTATCAACCTACCCATTTATTGGTTGATCGTATTATCGTAAAGGATTTTGAAGAGGACGACTGGCATCGACTTAGCGACTCTATTGCTACCGCCTTTTACGAAGGGGAAGGAACTTCTGCATTATTACAAAATGACAAGCACTGGCATCTTTTCTCTAATCGGTTTGAACGAGATGGGCTTGTATTTGAAGAGCCGGTTCCTAATTTATTTTCTTTTAATAATCCGTTTGGGGCTTGTCCAACTTGTGAAGGATTCTCTCAAGTATTGGGTATAGATGCGGAGTTGGTGCTTCCTAATAAAAAACTGAGTGTATATGATGGGGCAGTGGCGCCCTGGAAAGGAGAAAAGATGGATTGGTGGCGGCAACAATTTGTGAAAGGTGCCAAAAAACTTGATTTCCCAATACACAAACCAATTGCAGATTTATCCGCTAAGCAGTTGAATGCGCTTTGGAAAGGGGGAGAGGGCGTGTATGGAATTGATGACTTTTTTAAAGATGTGGAGGCGCATTTGTACAAAGTGCAGTTTCGTGTACTATTAAGTCGTTACCGGGGGCGAACTATATGTCCCACTTGCGAAGGTTATCGATTAAGAAAAGAGGCTTTGTATGTAAAAGTGCTGGGAAAACACATTGGTGAGTGTTGCCGGATGCCTGTTGATCTTTTGCTCGATTGGGTAAGTGAAACCGCAACAAAGCTGACCGCTGCTGAACAAAAAATTGCAACCCGGATTTTTATTGAATTAAAAACACGTTTGTCTACGCTTTCTAAAGTAGGGTTGGGTTATTTAACATTGGATCGTTTGGCCAATACCCTTAGTGGTGGAGAGAGTCAACGTATTCAGTTAACCCGCCACTTGGGAAGTAACCTGACGGATTCGCTCTATATCTTGGATGAACCTTCCATTGGATTACATCCCCGGGATACCGATAACCTAATAAAGGTGTTGAAAGAATTACGTGAGTTGGGAAATACAGTGATTGTAGTTGAGCATGATGCGATGATCATGCAACAGGCAGATTACATAATTGATATGGGACCGCTAGCCTCTCATTTGGGAGGTGAAGTAGTAGCGCAGGGCGACTATAAATCTTTGTTGAAGGAATCTAGTTTAACTGCTAAATATCTCCGTGGGGAGCTGGTGGCAGCAGTAGCTCGTAAGCCTCGTACCTGGAAACGGAGTATCGAAATCAAAGGAGCTCGACAGCATAACTTAAAGAATATCGACATCAAAATACCGCTTCAGGTTTTTTGTGCTATCAGTGGAGTAAGCGGAAGTGGTAAAACCACTTTAGTAAAACAGATCCTATATCCCGCACTCCTTAGGCACTTAGGAGATTACTCACTACAGCCGGGGGCTTTTACTAGCATAGGAGGTGATCTTGATATGATCACACAGTTGGAGTGGGTTGATCAAAATCCCATTGGGAAATCCTCTCGAAGCAATCCGGTTACGTATATCAAAGCCTACGATGCCATTCGTGATTTATTCGCTAGTCAACCGTTAAGTAAAATGAGAGGTATGCAGCCTCGTCATTTTTCATTTAATGTAGATGGTGGTCGTTGTGATACTTGCAATGGAGAAGGCGAACAATTGATTGAAATGCAGTTTTTGGCGGATGTTCATCTAACCTGTGAGTCCTGTGGCGGAAAACGATTCAAAGAGGAAGTGTTGGAAGTGGCTTATAAAGAAAAATCAATCTATCAGGTATTAGAGATGAGTGTTGATCAGGCCCTTGAGTTTTTTGCGAACGAAAGTGCTTTGGTTAAAGCTTTACTACCGCTACAGGAAGTGGGGCTGGGCTATATTAAATTGGGTCAGTCTGCTACCACACTTTCGGGTGGAGAAGCGCAGCGTGTTAAATTGGCTTCTTTCCTAGGTAATCGACGGGCCTCACAAAAAATTTTATTCATTTTTGACGAGCCAACCACAGGTTTGCACTTTCATGATATAGGAAAACTGTTACAATCCCTACAGGCGCTAATTGAGCAAGGTCACTCTGTGGTAGTGATCGAGCATAATACGGATGTGCTTAGTGCTGCTGATTGGATCATTGATATGGGGCCAGAAGCAGGGGATGGTGGCGGCCAAATTGTATTTGCCGGAACACCGCAAGAATTAAAGCGAGCAAAAAAAAGTTTTACGGCACAGTATCTTAAGACAACTTAAGAAAGCTCCGGATACAACGGAAATTGTTTCATCAGTGCTTTTACTTCTTCACGGGTTTGTGAAATCACAACTTCATTGTCTGCCTGCATCAGTACCCGATCGATGAGCGTTACAATTTCTTCCATTTCTTTTTCACGAAGACCTCTTGTTGTAACAGCCGGCACTCCTACACGGATGCCCGAAGTAACAAAGGGAGACTTATCATCAAAAGGAACTGCATTTTTATTGAGTGTGATATGCGCCCGGTCTAAGGTTTCCTGTGCTT
>BJGL01000007.1 GCA_014190475.1 Bacteroidota bacterium | reverse complement strand
AAGTTGGCCTCATAAGGAAGCATCTTGGCCTGGGAAAATTCATACTATATTCCCTTCCTATGCTTTGTTCATAAAGGAATTACTCAAGGGAGAAGCCGTGCGTATCAATGTTGCAGATAAGGTTATGCAGGAGTTTGCTTCACAAACCTTGGAGCAAGCAGGGGTCGATCCCGCTTCCGTTCAATTTTATTTCAACCCAACCAATGATGCCTGGTGTCGAGATCATGGCCCCGCTTTTTTAATCAATCCTTCTGCTGCACAACCCAAAGTAATTGTGGATTGGGGGTATAATGCCTGGGGGAATAAGTATCCGCCCTTTGACCTGGACGATGTAGTTCCTACTCGGATTGCACAGCAGTGTGGAATTCCCGTTTTTCATCCTGGTATTGTGATGGAGGGAGGTTCCGTTGAGTTCAATGGGCAGGGAACGCTACTGACCTCTACAGCTTGTTTACTAAATCCCAATCGTAATCCTCACCTGAATCAAGCGCAAATTGAAACCTTGCTTCGGGACTATTATGGCGTGGAGCAAATCTTATGGGTTGATGAGGGTATAGTGGGAGACGATACGGATGGGCATATTGACGATACGGTTCGTTTTGTTAATGCAGATACGGTACTGACCGTAATCGAAACTGATCGTGCAGACGAAAACTATGCATTATTACAACACAATTTGAAGCAGTTAAAGTCGATGCGATTGCTAAATGGTAAACAGCTCAATATTGTAGAATTGCCCATGCCTCCTGCTTTGCATTATGAAGGACAACGGCTTCCCTGCTCTTATGCCAATTTCTATATTGCAAATCAATCGGTGATTGTTCCCGTGTTCAATTGTAAAAAAGACGAACAGGCGCTTCGGATTATTCAGGACTGCTTTCCGGATCGGTCCGTGGTGGGGATTGATTCCACCGATATTATTTGGGGATTGGGCAGCTTTCACTGTCTTAGTCAGCAAGAGCCCCTTGTACATGCTTAGATTTTCCTACATTTGCTGAATTTGTTTTTTTTAAACTAATTCAGCCTTATGCCACAACAACCGAAGCCCGCTCTCCTGGTCCTTGCCGATGGTACTGTTCATCAGGGTAGGTCTTTTGGCGCAATCGGAACCACCACTGGTGAAATCTGTTTTAATACCGGAATGACCGGATACCAGGAAGTTTTTACAGATCCCAGCTATTTTGGTCAGATCCTAATCATGAATGCAGCGCATATTGGAAATTATGGTGTCAAAGAAGCCGATGTGGAATCGGATAGTGTCAAAATCAGTGGTTTGATTGGAAGAAATTTGGAGGAGCAATATTCCAGAAAACAAGCGAAAGGTTCTTTGGATGAATATCTCAAAGCTCACTCCATTGTTTCCATTGAAGGAGTGGATACGCGTTCATTGGTGGCACAAGTTCGTACTAAGGGCGCCATGAATTGTATCATTTCATCTGAGATCACTGATGTTAATATCCTCCTAGAAAAGTTGAAGGCGGTGCCTAACATGGACGGACTCGAATTGGCCTCCAGCGTTTCAACTAAAACATCTTACGAATTAGGAGATGCTGGTTCTCCCATTCGAATTGCCGTGATGGATTACGGAGTTAAGCGAAATATTTTACAGTGTATGGTTGATCGGGGCGCTTATGTAAAAGTATTTCCTGCAAAAACTACCTTACAGGAAGTAAAACAATTTAATCCAAATGGTTATTTTATTTCTAACGGACCTGGTGATCCAGCTCCCATGGATTATGCCATCAATTTGGTAAAAGAAGTCCTAAAAGAAGATAAACCTGTGTTTGGAATTTGTTTAGGGCATCAATTGCTAGCACTGGCTAATGGAATTTCTACTTTCAAAATGCACCATGGACATCGTGGATTGAATCATCCGGTGAAAAATCTAGTGACGGGACGCTCTGAAATTACTACACAGAACCACGGTTTTGGTGTGGATCCCGAAGCTGTGAAAAAAGCTACTCACATAGAAGTTACACACGTCAACCTAAATGACCAATCCATTGAGGGAATTCGTGTAAAAGGTAAACCTGCTTTTTCTGTGCAATATCACCCGGAAGCTACACCTGGCCCGCATGATAGCCGCTATCTATTTGATCAGTTTATAGACATGATTCGTGCTTCAAAAAATTAATCATGCGTGTTGCCATTATAAACGGACCTAATTTAAACCTGCTTGGTAAAAGAGAACCGGGTATCTATGGCACGCAATCCTTTGAAGAGTTTTTAATCTCACTCCGTAATCAATTTCCTGGTGTTGAGATTTCCTATTATCAAAGTAATGTGGAGGGAGAATTGATCAATGAACTACAGCGGGTAGGATTTGATATTGATGGCATTATTTTTAATCCCGGCGGGTATACGCATACTTCAGTTGCCATTGGGGATGCGGTGGCTGCTATCAAAACACCCGTGCTGGAAGTACATATTTCCAATGTACATGCCCGTGAGGAGTTTCGTCGTCACTCTTATGTGAGTCCTCATGCCGTAGGAGTCATTGCAGGGTTGGGACTACAAGGCTATGAACAGGCACTGGCTTGGTTTGTTAAACAAGCCGGTTTATAATTACTATTTATTACTTGTTCGCTGCTTGCTGAATTTTATTCAGTTTACCAACATACAAACTGCGACCATGTGTGCCTAGCACAATTTCATTCTCCCGTTGTTGAATAGCAATATCATGTACCGGAACAGAACGGGGCAACCCACTATGCCATGCCTTATACGATTTGCCACTATCGCTACTCACATAAACGCCACCATCTGTGCCTACATAGAGAATTGAAGGATTGACAGGATCTTCTCTTACTACATTTACGGGTTCAAGCGGAAGATTCCCACTGATATCTTTCCAGGTAGTTCCGCCATCCTCACTGACAAATACATAAGGGTTGAAATGATCATGACGATATCCATTTAAAGTAACATACACTCTATTTTCTGCATGTTGAGACGCCACCACACGGCTCACCCATAGATTTTTCGTATCAAGTCCTGCCGCTGGCGTAATAGTTCCTTTCTTCTTGGGAGTGGATGCAACTTGTTGGTGTAATGCACTCCAAGTATAACCACCATCACTAGAGCGATAAATACGACCATCATCACTCCCCGTGTAGAGTAGTCCAAATCGGATCGGTGATTCGTCAATAGTGGTTAAGGTACCATAGGGAACATTTCCTTTAATTCCTCCTGCAGTAAGATCGCCACCCATGGCAATCAAGGTATCCCCCTTATTCATAGAGCGATATAATCGGTTGCTGCCATAATAAAAAATATCGGGTTGATGACGGCTGAGTAGGATAGGGGTTTGCCAGTTGAATCGCAGAGGTTTTTCTCCCAACTCGTGTTGCGGACGAATCATTTTTCCTCCCCCTCTTTTTTCTTTGTTGTAACGGGCATAAAAACCAAACTGAGACCCCGAGTATACTGTAGTATTATCGCGTTTGTCTACTTGCGCTTGCATACCGTCTCCGCCATTAATCATTCGATACGCATACTGCCCATCGTCAGTCCATCCAATACTTTCCCGATGTGTAGAAGGACCCCACCAACTTCCATTGTCCTGCAAACCACCATACACATTATACGGTTTGGCATCATCGGTTGTTACATAGTAGTATTGGCCAACGGATGGCGTGTTAGCTTTGAACCAATTTTTACCATCATCATAGGTGAGGTTGACACCTCCATCATTTCCATTGATGAGATGTGAGTCTTTTTTAGGGTTAACCCAAAGTGCATGATGATCAGCATGCACATTTTCTTTATCAATAGTGGTGAATGATTTGCCTCCATTTGTTGATACCTGCGCGGTAAATCCTAAAATAAAAACTTTATCGGGATTAGTATGTGAAGTGTAGATTTTGGCAAAATAATATCCGTAGGTGTTGAAAATACTTATGGGTTTTTCATTGGCTTTCTTCCAGTGGGCACCACCATCCTGGCTTACATATACTTCGCAGCCAGCAATTCCTGTATTTTGAAAACCATCATCACTATCCAACCAATCCCATAGCGCCGCTGGCGTTAACTTTCCCTCTGCCACTGCTTTTTTTATACTGCTTGCACTATGTTGTCTGGGAAAACGGTTCTTGCGAAGAAAACTGTCCAGACGATTATTATTCAAATTGGCAAAATCTGCAATAGTAATTGTTTTGAAAAGTTCTTTGGTGTATACACTGTCCGTAGTCTCTTTTTTTCCTGGCAGTGGGGTATTATTGTCCACCACTGCATAGACTAGGTTGGCATTGCCGGGAAAAACTGTTATACCAATTCTTCCAATTTTGTTTCCTTCCATAAAGCCGGAACCAGCCCCAGAAATTTTACTCCACGTGTTTCCTCCATCTACACTTTTATAAATGCCGCTGGCGGGTCCACTTTCTTCAAATTTCCAGGCTTCACGACTACGCTGCCACATGGCCGCATAAAGCGTGGATGGGTCGGTGGGATGCATTGCCAAATCCACACATCCAGTTTGATTATTGACAAACAAGGTGCGTTGCCAATTGGCTCCACCATCGGTGGTTTTATAGACGCCTCTCTCCTCATTAGTAGAATACAAATGACCCAGCACTGCCACCCATGCAGTATTGGGATCAGTGGGATGTAATTTAATATCACCAATATGATGTGATTCGGCCAGTCCAAGGTGTTGCCAGTTTTTTCCATTGTCTTTAGAAAGGTAAACTCCAGTTCCTGCATAGGACGAACGGCTACTGTTTACTTCTCCAGTTCCTGCCCAGATCATCCGGGGATTGGTTTTCCAGTTTACGGCGATGTCTCCCAAAAACAAAATATCCAGATTATCCATGATGGGCGTAAAGCTTTGCCCGTTGTTGACTGTATGCCAAAGGCCTCCAGTTGCGTAGGCTACATAAAACTCAGTAGGGTCCTCTGGGTTCGCCTCAATATCAACTACACGACCACTCATGATACTAGGCCCAATATTTCTGAACGAGTTGCTATTGAGCACAGAATCATTTAATAATTCACTTCGTTGCGCCATCGATGCCATCCGTGCTGATGCAGGCGTTGGAGTCACTAGTACTTGTGCGTAAAGCAACTGACTTAGTAGAGTGCAAGCAAAGGCAGCCAGAACAGCCGTCCAATTTTTTTTAACAAGCATACGGTTCATGGGAACAGTTTTTTGGTAGTAAATTGAGGTATGTTCAAACTTACTAAAATACTGGCATTCTTCTTCCTGCTAATACAGGGATGGTATCCAGCTGCGGCCCAATGGAAGTCCTTCCTTTTGTCTCGGCGCGGAGATACGCTCAACCGGGTGGATCAGTTAGATCGGAAGCAAGGGCCTTGGGTGGAATCCGTTCCCGAACAACGGGGCGAACGGGGTTATGAGGAGGAAGGCCATTATGATAATGGACAGCGAGAGGGACTTTGGAAACGATTCTCCCTGGAGGGGGTAAAAATTGCAGAGGAAAATTATCGCTGGGGAAAGCTTCATGGCAATCAACGATATTATTCTTACAATGGAGGCTTGATTCGGGAGGAACAGTGGCGGGCCATGGATCCCGCTATTGCTTATGATACAGTAGCTGTTTATGATTTAAAAGATCCTGATAAGCAAATTGGTGAAGTAGTGGTCAAAAATGAAGGGATTGCTATGAGGCATGGTCGGATGGTGCATTACGACCCACGTAGTGGACGGGTGTTATTGGTAGAAAATTATGTGATGAACAAATTACAGGAAGAAACAGCAGTACCAGCTGTTCCCGATACTACTCCGCGTGTAATTCCGAAAGTGATTCAAGAATACGACAAG
The DNA here is from genome assembly GCA_014190475.1 of Bacteroidota bacterium. Taxonomy (GTDB): domain Bacteria; phylum Bacteroidota; class Bacteroidia; order Chitinophagales; family Chitinophagaceae; genus JJ008. Next base: position 47,050 of record BJGL01000007.1, on the reverse strand, counting down.
AAAAAAAAGAAGAACTAGCGAGTTTCTGTTTTGCTAAAAAAATGGTGAAAGAAGAGAAGCTGAAAAGCCACTGCATTTCTCCAATAATTCCAGTCATGTTTTCCGGGACGTGTTGTGTATTCGTGTGGAATACCCCTGGTGGTTAATTGTTGATGTAATTTTTCATTGATCCCAAAGAAAAAATCCTCTGTTCCGCAGTCAATGATTATTTCAGACGCTCCGGGCTTTATTTTATCAGCTAAACCCGTCACAGAGTAGTCGATCCATCGTTGCGCATACTGTATCGTGTCTCCCAGTAGTCGTAACAGACTCCAGCTATTTTTTCGAAAATTCAAATCAACACCACCGCTCATGCTGCCACAGGCGCCAAAAGTATTGCTATGCTTCAAGCCCAAATACAAGCCCCCATGACCTCCCATGCTTAACCCGGTAATAGCCCTGCTATTCCGATTGGCTTTGGTTGGATAGTGATTGTCGATGTAAGCGGGAATTTCTACCGCTACATAGGTTTCCCATTGCAGGGAATCAATTTCAGGGCTGTTGAGATACCAGTCGTTATTTCCCTCGGGGCATACTATTAACATTTGATAGCGGTCGGCGTAATCTTTTAAGGCGGGCACTCTGATTATCCAGTTGGCATACCAACCTCCATAGCCATGTAATAAATAAGTTACAGGGTAGGGAGCTTTTTGTGGTGAAGAAGTGGTGGGTTGAATAACCACACAGCGAAAAGATTTTTTCATTGCCTTACTCTCGATCCAGACAGTATCTACGATTGCTGCCTGAACAGAGAGTAAGGTGAATGAAAACAGAACCAGTAAGAACAGCTTACGCATGCTTAGAATCCTTTTTTAGCTTCTTGAGCGCGTTGCATCGGATTTCCGCTTTGGCCTCCGGCACCACGACGGGGTCCTTGTCCTTGTTTGAATATTGTAAAGCGAGAAGGCGCTTCAAATTTATTCCAGCTGTTATTCTTCTCGTCGATATCAGCTGTTTCGCGAAGTGGGTCTAATTTAACAGAGGCAACCTCTTTATTCTTGATGAATGCTTTGGTTACTCTCTTCTCATTCAAGCGCCAAACTTGTGCAGGGATCTTCTCTACTTCTATTGATCCGTCTTTGTAGGTCCATTCAATAATGATGGGCATTACCAATCCTCCTTTGTTGGAGAAGGTTAATTCATATTGGTGTAGGTTGCTGAATGTAGCTTTTTCCTCTGCCGTTAATTTGTCAGGGGCTGCTCCGCCAAAGTTGATTTCAATCTGCGCGGTATCATAAGGCTCCAGACCGCGGGCATAACGCCAGTAAAAATCACGCAGGGTGGTGTCTACATCTGTTGCATACGTGATGGATTTATCCTCACGATTGCGAATTTTGGAGATGTCTTCAAAAGAGTTTACTAATGGACGATCTACATTTCTTTTAAATGAGCTGGCTCTACCACCTGCTGGTGTTGCAGCCGTATCCACCATTGCGTACTTTACTGTATCAAGCGAAATGTCGCAAACTTCAGTACTGTAGAACCATCCTCTCCAGAACCAATCTAGATCCTCGCCGCTCGCATCCTCGAGTGTACGAAATAAGTCGGCCGGTTCTGGATGTTTAAAGGCCCATCTTCTGCAATATTCTTTAAATGAATAATCGAAAAGTTCCCGCCCCATAACTGTTTCTCTTAAGATATTTAGACCGGTGGCAGGTTTTGAGTAAGCGTTGGGTCCAAACTGCACAATATTGTGGCTATTACTCATGATGGGCTCCAGTTGATCTTTAGGGAGCTTCATATAGTCAGTGATATAGGCAGCAGGTCCTCTACGGCTGGGGAATTTGTTGTCCCACAATTCTTCTGTTAGGTATTCAACAAAGGTGTTAAGACCTTCATCCATCCAGCTCCATTGTCTTTCATCGCTATTGATGATCATCGGGAAAAAGTTATGCCCCACTTCGTGAATGATTACTCCAATCATTCCATTCTTCGTGCTCTCGCTGTACGTGCCGTCTTTTTCTGTTCGTCCGTAATTAAAACAAATCATTGGGTACTCCATCCCGTTAGAGGCCTCGATACTTTGCGCAACTGGATAAGGATAAGGAATTGTAAACTTGGAATAAGTTTTAATGGTATGGGCTACTACTTTAGTAGAGAAGGGACGATACAAACCATAGGCTTCTTTTGGATAGCCACTCATACACATCACTTTTTTACCCTCTACCATGGCGGGCATGGCATCCCAAATAAATTTTCTTGAGGAAGTCCAGGCAAAGTCACGAACGTTATCCGCCTTATAAATCCAGGTTTTCTTTTGACTCGACTTTTGCTTTTCAGCTGCTTTTGCTTCTTCAAGCGTAACTACTTCAATAGGTTCTTTTGCAGTTTGTGCTTTATTCCAGCGGGTAAGTTGTGCAGGACTCAACACCATCGGGTAGTTCTGACACTCTCCGGTTGAAAGCACCACATGATCTGAAGGAACGGTCATTTGAACTTTGAAGTTGCCGAATGTTAATGCAAATTCTCCGCGTCCGGTAAACTGTTGATTTTGCCATCCCTTAAAATCGCTGTATACGCATAAACGGGGATACCATTGAGACATGGTGAATAAGTGATTGCCATCTTCAGGGAAGTACTCATAACCACCACGACCTCCAATGGTCATGCGGTCTGTAATCTTGTAGTTCCAATCCAATTTAAACGCAAATCGCTGACCCGGCTTTAAAGGAGTGGGTAGCTCTACCCGCATCATGGTTTTATTGATGGTGTAACGCAAGGGTTTTCCGAGGGCATCAGTCAGTTTAGTGATTTGGAACCCTAAACCATTATCTCCCTTTTCCTCAGCAGCTTGCTGCAATTGCTGTACACTCATCTGACGACTCATGGATGAGCTATTCTGATAATTGGCGTTGTTCACAGAGCTATGTTCGTTCTCATCCAGTTGCAACCACAAATAGGTGAGGACATCGGGTGAATTATTGAAATAAGTAATGGTTTCACTTCCTTTCAACTTTAGATTTTTTTCATCTAACTCACAAACAATGTCATAGTCGCATCGTTGTTGCCAATACTTGGGTCCGGGTGCGCCGCTGGCGGTACGATATTCGTTTGGAGTTGGGAAGGTTGTGCCCAACTGTTCAAATTTGTTACCGTGATTACTACCCGGATTGTTTTGAATGTTTTGCGCCTGTATGGAAAGGTTTTCAACAAGCAAAAGAAGAAGTAAGAACAGGTTTCTCATGTTTGATATATTAAAATTGTAAAGGGAATCTATTGTAACAAATACTTATGCCAATGCCCAAGGCAAGCGAGGAAACCAACTTGGAATAAATCAATGGAGCAGCTTTCATTTTTTCAGTGATTAAAAAAGTCATGCTTAGTAACAAGCAGACAATAATTAGTTGCCCAACCTCAAGCCCCAAATTAAAACCTAATAATCCCCAGCCCAGTTGTTGATCTGTTGCCAACATCATGCGGATGGTATTCGCAAACCCTAATCCATGAATCAGTCCAAAAAAAAGTGCTACTGCGTAGCTTACTAGCAACCGTTGAGGGGTGGCTGTCTTGGCAAATACATTACGAGCTGCCGTAATCACTATCGTAAGTGGGATAAAAAATTCCACCCATTTGCTGTCTGCACGAATCCAGTCTACAACACTGAGAAATAGTGTAACCGAGTGACCCACCGTAAATGCGGTTATCAAGATCAATACGGTTTTCCAGTCTTTCCAACTGTAAAGTGCCATTAGTGCTAATAAAAAAAGCTGATGGTCCAAGGCGTCCAGTCCGATAATATGCTCCCAACCAAAAGGAAAATAAAATTGAAATGCATCCATGTGTCGGCTAAGTATTTTCAGCGTTTCGAACAAGCTATGAAAATAATCCAGAGTTTTGTGATTGGAAAATATTTTATGCAAACGGTAATCACCTTGGTTGGCTGGCTTTTATGGGGAATTTTGCCCGCCATTAATCAACCTTCTGTTAACCACCCCTTTCATGTGGGGGTTGTAGAAGTGAACCATAATACGGCTGCAGCAACCCTGGAGGTACAGTGTAAGCTTTTTACGGACGACTTTGAAGCGGCTCTCTCCAAGGTTTACAAGCGCAAGGCAGATTTAATTGCCCCTGCTTTCCATGCCAGTATGGATACCTTGGTTCAGCATTATCTCAAGACACATTTATCGATTCAGGTCAATGGAAAATTGGTGCTTGCCAATTACCTGGGATTTGAGCAAGAAAGGGAGGCCGTTTATGTTTATTTAGAGATTGAAAGGGCTCCTACTCTTATCGAGAGGGCAGCTGTTGAAACCAGTTTACTCTATGATTTGTATGATGATCAGGTAAATCTGATTCATTTTTCAGCCCGAAACACGCGTAAAAGCGCCAAGTTGGATTATCCGGCTAAGGTTGCCCAATTAGATTTTCAATAGCTATTCCATATCCTCTCGGATCGAATCACTGATTTCCACCAAAACTTTATCGATCCGATGTCCATCCATATCTATGATTTCAATGGAAAAACCCTTCCATTGAAATTTCTCTCCGGTCTTTGGTATGCGTTCCAGTTGATGTAAAATAAAGCCAGCTAAGGTGTCAAAATCCTGTTCGCCTTCATTCATCCATTCTGTTTTTTCAAATCGAGACAGAAAATCATAAAACGGAATTTGTGCGTCGATCAAAAAGCTTCCATTCTCCCGTTCAATAATCTCATAATCGGGTCCTTCCTCCTGCGGGATCTCACCTACGATAGCTTCCAAAATATCGTTCAAGGTCAGCATTCCCTGAATGCTTCCATATTCATCCACAATAAAAGCCGAATGTACTTTGGCTGTTTTAAATCTTTCCAGTACTTGGTAAGCGGAAATGTTTTCAGGGATGAATAAGGCCGGCTGCATGACTTGTCCTAATTGCAGATGATCGGGGCTTACATACAGGTCTTTGATGGAGACTACTCCTTTTATAGTGTCGATGCTGTCCTTACAAATCGGATAGGCCGAGTGCGGCTCGAGCATAATCTTTTCCTTGATTTGCTCCTCCGTATCTTTTTCGCTGAACCAAATAATATCGCTTCGATGTGTCATCAGTGAAGTGATACTGCGATCGCTAAGATGAAAAACTCTCTCAATTATCTCCTGTTCCTCTTCCTCAATATTACCCGCTTCTGTACCCTCCGTTATAAGCGTTTTAATTTCTTCCTCAGTGATGGCGTCGTTTGTGCTTTTTCGGATCTTGAAAATTTTGAAAAATATAGTGCTACTGCTATTTAATAACCAAACAAATGGATACGTGATTTGTGCAAAAACACGCATTGGGCCAGCAACAGCCATGGCCAGTTTTTCTGCGCGTATCAAACCAATTCGCTTAGGGATCAACTCTCCAAAAATGATCGAAACAAAGGTGACCAATACAACAATAATCAGTGTGGCAAGTGTGTCCGCCAACTCGGGTTCTATGCCTTGTTGAACAAGATGGGGCAGCAGGTCTTCGCTAAACTTTTCTCCGGAGTAAACCCCGGTTAAAATAGAAATGAGTGTAATCCCAATTTGAACTGCTGATAAGAAAAGTTCAGGGTGATTGGAGAGCTCCAACGCTCGCTGGGCGCGTTTATTTCCTTTTTCTGCTAAATGTTCGAGTCGTCCTTTCCGTGCGGAGACTAACGCAATCTCAGACATAGAAAACAATGCATTCAAAAAAATCAGGACGCCGAGGATAATAAAATCCATCTGTATTAGTTCGAGTTTTCGCTATCGAAGATAGCAAATCGAGGTTGTTTGTTGTATTGCGTGGCAAATAGTCCAGCAATCGTAGTGCCAACGATGGCTCCACCCAAAACATCTGCGGGGTAGTGCACTCCCACATATATCTGTGCATAGCCAACTACAAATGCCCAGAAAAATAGAAGGTATCCAGTTTTACCTAGCCATTTGCCAAGGGTGAGAAACATAAAAGTGGCAATGGCAAAGTGATTAGCAGCGTGATTGGATATAAAACTAAAGCCAGTTCCGCAAGCTGGAATACGAAGGAATACTTCACCCGCTAATAAGGGTTCATTACATGGTCTTAGTCGTTGAAAAGTTTGTTTTAAGACCTGATTGCCGATAAGATCCACCAGTCCGACTGTAGTAACCAGAAAAAAAATCCACCAACCTGCTTTTTGTTTGAATCGGTAAATCAGTAAGAAAAGTAGAAGGAGATAAGCCGGAATCCAAAATGAGGGGGTGCGCCAGGAGGGAAGTAGCCAATCAAAAAAGGCATTTTCCCCGGTGGAGTTTATTTGCTTAAATAACCAGCGATCTAGTGCTGCAAGTTTTTCCAAACTGAATTTTCTTTTACAAAAGTAAGCAGCCTAACTGTTTAAGTTATGTTGTTTCTTTGCAATATGTTCAGGTCAATGCTTCGCTTGCCTAAGACCTTATTATGGGTCATTAATTTATTTTTTTTATTTCTCCTGCTCTTTACTGGTTACCGTGTGATAATTTTTTTGTCTTTCCGGCCTGCTGAACTTATCTGGGATCAAGTAACAGCCGCTTTTGTATTAGGACTTCGCTATGATCTGCGTTGGATTGCCATTGTATTGTTACCGGTGGTTTTATTAAGTATACAGCCTGGCTTATCTCCATTTTATTCTGATTCTAACAAGCGATACTGGACCTGGTATCTGGCTATTCTCACCTTTGTGCTTTTCTTCTTTTTTGCTGCCGGGTTTGGCAGTTTTTCCTATAATCAGACCCCTTTGGATGCAGGCGCGATGAATTTCGCAGAGGATTTTACGATCTCTGTAAAAATGATTTGGCAAACCTACCCGTTACTTTGGATGTTGGGGGGGCTATTTGTTGCTGTATTGAGTTTTCGGTGGATGTATCATAAAAGTCATTGGCAGGTAATCAGCCAAACCGATGGATTGGGTATACCTCACAAGCGTGGTTATTTTTTGGGGGCATTGTGCTTGCTTATTTTTTTGATACATGGTTCATTGGGGCCACAGTCTTTAAAAAGAGAGGATAGTTTTCGTTTTCAGCAAAGTTTTTTGAGCTATTTATCTATCAATCCCCTTCAAAATTTTGTAGGAACCTTAAGTCTTCGTCAACCCAGCTACAATCAAGACCGCGCTCGGGCGTTGTATCCGGTTTTAGCGGAGTCGATGGGTTGGAAGCAAACGGGTTCACCTATTTATCTAAGATCAATTGGTCCAAGAAGTACGGCCACCGAGAGCAAACCAAATATTGTGCTGATACAGTGCGAATCATTTAGCATGTATAAAAGTAGCATGAGTGGGAATCCCTTGAACACGACTCCTTTTTTTGATTCACTTTCCAAAAAGGGGGTTTTTTTTGATCGCTGTTTTGCGCCAACCTTCTCTACAGCAAGAGCTTTATTTGCCATTCTAACCGGAATTCCTGATGCGCAGTTGTTTAAATTTTCTAGCCAAAATCCGCAGGCTTTGGATCAATACACGCTGATCAATGGCTTAGAAGGTTACCAGAAACACTACTTTCTGGGGGGCGATGCGGAGTTTAATAATTTTGAAGGTGTACTGCGGAATATCAAAGGGTTGATCATGCATACGGGTCAACGACCCTCCATTCCGCCAATTAATGTGTGGGGTATTAGCGATAAGGATCTGTTGTTGGAGGCGCACCAGATCTTTGATCAAGCCAACACACCATTTTTTGCTTACATCCAAACCTCCGGAAATCATCGTCCTTTTCAACGTTCCATTCCAGTGTCGGACAGCAGCTTTATTCGAGATACCTTACCCGAGGAACGATTGAATGAGTTTGGATTCGAATCCGTGGACGAATACAATGCTTTTCGCTATACAGATTATTGTTTTCGTTCTTTTTTTGAAAAGGCGGCCCGTGCCAACTATTTTTCTAACACCATTTTTGTATTGGTTGGCGATCATGGTGTTTCTGGAAATGCGCGAGCCGTATATCCTTCCAGCTGGACCTCGCAACGACTAACTGATCAGCATGTCCCGCTTTTATTTTATGCTCCAGGATTACTGGCTCCACAAAAAAGGGGGGAGGTGGTATCACAAATTGATGTGTTGCCTACGCTAGCAGGATTATTACATCGACCTTATGAGAATCGAACCTTAGGCCGTGATTTGCTGGATCCCTCTAAATCCAATCATTTTGCTTTTGTTACAAATGCGTCTGATCGGATTGGTATAATCACCAACGAATTTTATTTTACCCGGCAGTTGAATACAGGAGAGGAGTTATTGTTACCACTGAATGATACGGTTTCAACGCGACCCGGCAGTGAGTTAAAGAAAATGAAGCGATCCTTATCAGAATTAACGGATGCCTTTTTTGAGACCGCTCGGTATTTGATCATGAATAATAAAAACAATTAGTTCTCTCGTTCAGCATAGAAAATCATGCGGGGAGAGTGACTGGGATCAAAGGAATTTAGTTGATAGTCCCCCCACACGGTTTTTATTGTTAGTCCCTGCTGTAGCAGTAAATTGGTTAATGTGTCCTTTGAAAACCGAAATACTTTCTCGGTATGTGAAAGTCGTATCCCTTTTTTAAGATCTTCTACCTGAATTCGTTTGTACAAATGTGTAGTACTGTTCCAGCGCTCAATCGTAAACTCCACTTGACGAATTACTTTTTGTTCTTTTTTTATTTGATGCTGAACAGCCACATCGCTGTTTACATAATCCAGTATCAATATTCCTTTATTTCGAAGTGCTGTTGCCATCATATGTAAAGCCCTTACATGTTCCTGTTGTGAATTGAAATATCCGAAGCTGGTAAAAAAATTAAATACATAGTCCATGCTGCGTGCAGCATACAACTGCCGCATATCGTGAATTTCAAAATGAAGTTGCGCCGTTGCAAATTGTTTGGCAAAACGAATATTTTCCGGTGCCACATCTATTCCCGTTACAGTAAAGCCCCATGCTGCTAGTTGACGACTATGTCTGCCCCTTCCACAACCCACATCCAGCATTTTTGCGCCCGCAACGGGTTTGAAAAAATCTACTAATGTTGTTATAAAGGCTGCCGCTTCTGAATCGTCGCGGTTTGCATACAGTAAATGATAATAAGGGGAGTTGAACCAATTCTTAAACCACAGTTTCTCTTCCATTTTGCAAAGGTAAAGGGTAGCACTTCCTTTTGCCTCACAAGCTGTATTTTTGCAGCGCAAAACCTGCCTATGTCTTTACTAAAAAGTATTTCTGGAATTAGAGGAACCATTGGAGGAGAAGTGGGTGAAAATCTCACCCCGCTTGACATCGTAAAGTTTACTGCAGCATTTGCAACCATCATGACCGAAGGAAAAATAGCGCCACGTATGGTGGTAGGGCGTGATGGAAGAATCAGTGGCCCAATGGTACAGCAGTTGGTGATGCAAACCTTGGTGGGTTTAGGTATAGAAGTTGTTGATTTGGGTTTAAGCACTACGCCAACTGTTGAATTAGCGGTGCCTGCTGAAAAAGCTGTAGGCGGAATTATTATAACAGCCAGCCATAACCCAAAAGAATGGAATGCATTGAAATTGTTGAATGCAACCGGCGAATTTATTGATGCAGCAACTGGCCAAAAAGTACTTCAACTCGCGGAGGCGCAGCAATTTCAATTTGCACCTGTCGACAAATTGGGTGCTATTACAACTAAAGATTATCTGGCGTTTCATCTGGATGCCATCTTGAATTATCCGTTAGTTAATACTGATTTGATTGCAGCTCGAAAACTCAAAGTGGTAGTAGATGCTATTAATTCAACAGGGGCCACTTATGTTCCCGCCTTGTTAAAAAAACTGGGGATCAAAGATGTTATTGTTATTAACCAAACGGTCAATGGGCAGTTTGCGCACAATCCGGAACCACTCCCTGAACATTTAAGAGGTCTTTGTGAGGAGGTAGTGCGCCAAGGTGCAGACCTTGGTATTGCCGTTGATCCGGATGTAGATCGCTTGTGCTTTGTGAATGAGGATGGCACTTTGTTCGGTGAGGAATACACCTTGGTAGCTGTTGCTGATTATGTTCTTTCTAAAAGAAAAGGGAATACGGTTAGTAATATGAGTAGCACCAAAGCACTTCGGGATATCACCCTTTCAAGAGGAGGTACGTATACTCCAGCAGCTGTCGGGGAGGTCAATGTGGTAAAGAAAATGAAAGAGACGCATGCTGTTATCGGTGGGGAGGGGAATGGGGGCATCATTGTACCCGATTTTCATTACGGTCGGGATGCGTTGATTGGAATTGGACTTTTCCTTTCTCATTTTGCCGCACAGGATAAAGCCATGAGTGGTTTCAGAAATAATTATCCGAATTACTTTATTTCAAAAAATAAAATTGAACTGCCTGCCGGTGTAAACTTGGCGGCCTTACTGGATAAGCTGGCGGAAATATATAAAAAACAGCCACTCAACAGAGAGGATGGACTTCGGATTGAGTTTGATCAGGATTGGGTTCACTTAAGAGCTTCCAACACTGAGCCTATTGTTCGTATCTACGCAGAGAGTGATTTGGAAGCCAAAGCCAGTAATATTGCACAACAACTCTTGCGGGACATTCGGGAAAATTCACTTTCTGAATCCTAATGTATATTCGCAATATTCATGACACGCGTCTACTTCGATAATGCAGCTACTACGCCAGTGGATCCACATGTTGTAGAGGCTATGATTCCTTTTTTGCAAACTCATTTTGGAAATCCATCTTCCATTTACTCTTTTGGTCGGGAAACACGGTTGGCTATAGAGAATGCTCGCAAATCAGTTGCACATTTGTTGGGCGCAAAACCGGGAGAGATTTTTTTCACCAGTGGTGGTACTGAAAGCGATAATATGGCCATCTGGTCCGCTATTGAGGACCTGGGTTGCAGACATTTGATTACTTCCCCCATTGAGCACCACGCAGTTTTACATACGGTGAACGCATTGGCAAAACAACGTCAGCTCACTAGTGAGTTATTGCGCGTATTGCCCAATGGTCATATTGACTTGGCTGATTTAGAAAGGGCATTGGCCTCCTCCACCGCGCGTTGCTTTGTTTCGTTGATGCATGCCAACAACGAGATAGGTAACTTATTGGATATCGATGCAGTCGGTGCATTGTGCGAAAAGTACAATGCCATATTTCATTCTGATACGGTTCAAACGGTAGGGCACTATCCTTTGAATTTCTCGCAGGCAAAAGTACATTTTGCCACAGGTGCAGCACATAAGTTTCACGGACCCAAAGGAGTGGGTATTCTTTATATCTCAGAAAAAATTAAGGTTAATCCTTTCATCCATGGTGGTGGACAAGAGCGAAATATGCGAGCAGGCACTGAAAATGTATCAGGGATTGTGGGATTTGCCAAGGCACTGGAATTAGCCGCTGCTAATTTGCAGCATGATCAGGTGCATATTCAATCCATTAAAACTTATCTGGCTACGCAATTGCAAGCCCAAATTTCGGGCGTTTCTTTCAACGGAGATTGGGATGGGGCTTGCTTGTATACGGTACTAAATGTTTCTTTTCCCCGCACTCCCCAATCGGAATTATTATTGATGAGCTTGGATATGCAAGGTATCTGTGTTTCTGCAGGGAGTGCTTGTAGTAGTGGCGCCAGTCAAGGCAGTCATGTTATTCAAGCGTTACCAAAGGGAAACGAGGGGGTACCGATCCGCTTTTCTTTTTCAAAATTCAACACCAAGGAAGAGGTTGATCTCTTGCTAGTTAAGCTCAAGGAATTATTATAATTTCTAGAGACTGTGCCACGGATTTCGGCGGGTGGACTGCATGTATTTTCTCAAATCTCTCCAAAACGCAAGTATCATGTAAATCACAATAGGGGAACCTAGTGTCATTACTGAGGTGTAAAGGAAATACTGCCTGATTCGGCTGGTAGAAATGCCCAGTTTGAGGCCAATGGCAGTACAAACTCCAAAGACATTCCATTCAACCAGGCTTTTGAGCTTTTCCATAGGAGGTTTCTTGCGTAAATACTTCCAAATTTACAAAAGTCCAACGTTACCTCCCCCTGATTTTTCTTAATTTTGCAGCGCTTAAACATTAAACTATTTGTATGGTATTTGATCTTGATCTGATTAAGAAATTATATGCTGCCATGCCAGCCCGTGTTGATGCTGCTCGTCAATCACTGGGTCGTCCATTAACGCTTGCGGAGAAAATACTGTACGCTCACTTGTGGGAGGGGGTAACACCTGTTGATTTCAAGCGAGGTAAGGATTATGTGGACTTTGCACCCGACCGTGTTGCCATGCAGGATGCCACAGCGCAAATGGCTTTATTGCAGTTTGATACTACAGGTCGTAAAACGGTAGCTGTTCCCTCCACAGTTCATTGTGATCACTTGATTGTTGCCAAGAATGAAGGCAAAGCTGACTTATCAAAAGCGGTGGCTGATAACGAAGAGGTTTATAATTTTCTTTCCTCTATTTCCAACAAGTACGGTATTGGTTTTTGGAAGCCTGGCGCTGGAATTATCCACCAGGTTGTGTTGGAGAATTATGCTTTTCCAGGTGGTATGATGATTGGAACAGATTCTCACACGGTTAATGCGGGCGGTTTAGGAATGGTTGCTATTGGAGTAGGTGGGGCAGATGCCTGTGATGTGATGGCTGGTTTGAGTTGGGAATTACTCATGCCACAATTAATAGGAGTTAAGCTGACTGGAAAATTGAATGGTTGGACTTCTCCCAAGGATGTGATTTTGAAAGTGGCCGGTATTTTAACCGTCAAGGGGGGTACCAATGCAATTGTAGAATATTTTGGTGAGGGCGCAACTAATATGAGTTGCACGGGTAAAGGCACCATTTGTAATATGGGTGCAGAGATCGGTGCTACCACTTCTACATTTGGTTATGACGAAAGTATGCGTCGTTATTTGGAAGCCACTGGCAGAAAGGAAGTGGCAATTGCAGCTGATCAGATCAAAGAATATTTAACAGGTGATCCAGAAGTATATGCGCAGCCCGAAAAATATTTCGATCGTGTGATTGAAATTAATTTGAGCGAACTAGAGCCGCACTTAAACGGTCCCTTTACTCCTGATCTGGCTACTCCAATTTCTCAAATGAAAGAGGCGGCTGCCAAGAATGGCTGGCCTACTAAAGTTGAAGTGGGTTTAATAGGAAGCTGTACCAATTCCTCTTATGAAGATATCAGCCGTGCTGTGAGTCTAGCAAAGCAAGTTGCCCAAAAAGGGTTGAAGACAAAAGCAGAGTTTACTATTACTCCTGGAAGTGAACTGGTACGTTACACCATTGAGCGCGACGGATTCTTGGATACATTTTCGAAAATTGGAGCGCGTGTGTTTGCAAATGCTTGCGGACCTTGTATTGGTATGTGGGATCGTATGGGTGCTGAAAAGCAGGAGCGCAATACTATTGTCCATTCTTTTAACCGCAATTTTGCCAAGCGTGCAGACGGAAATCCCAATACGCTAGCCTTTGTGGCAAGTCCTGAATTAGTTACGGCCCTGGCAATTGCTGGTGATCTTACGTTCAATCCCATTACTGATACCTTGATCAATGAAAAAGGAGAAGCGGTTAAATTGGATCCTCCGAGTGGCGATGAATTACCTCAAAAAGGTTTTGCTGTTGAAGATGCCGGTTATCAAGCACCCGCCGAGGATGGTAGTAAGGTGCAGGTAGATGTAAAAACCGATAGCAAACGTCTTCAATTATTGTATCCGTTTGCTGCTTGGGAGGGCACGGATCTTAACGGATTGAAATTATTGATCAAGGCGAAAGGAAAATGTACTACGGATCACATCTCTATGGCTGGACCATGGTTGAAATTCCGCGGACATTTGGATAATATTAGTAACAACATGCTAATCGGCGCTGTCAATTTTTTTAATGACAAAACTGATCTTGTTAAAAACCAATTAACCGGCGCGTATGGTCCAGTTCCTGCTACACAACGTGCTTATAAGGCAGCGGGTATTGGTTCAATTGTAGTGGGTGATGAAAATTATGGAGAAGGTTCTTCCCGCGAACACGCTGCGATGGAGCCCCGTCATTTGGGTGTTCGGGTGGTGTTGGTAAAATCATTTGCCCGTATTCACGAAACCAATTTGAAAAAACAAGGTATGTTGGCACTCACATTTGCCAACAAGGAGGATTATAATAGAATTCAAGAAGACGACAATATTGACATTGTCGGTCTTACTGCATTTACCCCTGGAAAACCATTGGAGGTGGTGCTAAAGCACAGTGATGGTAGCACTGAAACCATACAGGCAAACCATTCGTATAATGCACAACAGATCGAGTGGTTTAAATCAGGCGGTGCCTTGAATGTGATAAGAAAGCAATTCGCAGGTTGATTTACTTTCCCCACCTATAGGTGCGAATATCAAATCCTGCGAGGTCTAGTACACGGTCGGTGACGGTGGCAGCCACCGCTTCAATGGTAGCAGGTTTGCTGTAAAAAGAGGGGGTGGCAGGGCATATAATACCACCAGCCAGCGTTACGGTTTCCATGTTCCGTATATGGATCAGGTTGTATGGTGTGTCACGAACCACGCAAATCAATTTTCTTCTTTCTTTCAAGATTACATCAGCGGCTCGTGTAATCAAGTCGCTGGAGACGCCTGACGCAATTCGTCCTAAAGTGCCCATGGAACAGGGGATAATAATCTGTGTATCGTATTGGCCGGATCCAGAGGCAAAGGGAGCAGAGAAGTCAGTGGTTGTATAATGCTTTATAGGGTAATCCTTCCATTTTTGATTGTCAAGTTCCGTTTGCCAGACCTCTTTGGCGTTCACCGTCATGACCAATGCCAATTCAGACCATTGATCTTTCAGCGTAAGCAACTTATCCAAAAGACTGGAGGCATAGATCGAGCCGCTGGCTCCGGTTACACATACTACAATTTTTCTCATACTTTATATAACCAATTCTGGCCCAAGTGGTTCAGTGATATAAGTAAATATTAGTAAAAAACCCTTAAATGACAAATTATTGACTTAGTGAAACACTTATTCGTACTATTTCTACATAGATTTGAAACGAATTTTCATAGGATAAGGTTTAATGGTTAATGGTTTTTGATTAGGGTCCCCCGATTTTCATCGGGGGTTCTTTTTTTATTCCTTCCTAGTGTTTTCGTTTCCAAGATTCTTAAGTATCCAGTTAGTTTTCATGCTCCAGAGATGAAAGGTGGTGTTATCAGCTGATCCACCTATTCCATGATTTTTATTGGGGTAGTAAAAACTATCAAAGTGGATATTGGCTTTTACCAGCGCTGATACCATTTGAGTGGCATTTTGAAAATGCACATTATCGTCGGCGGTACCATGCACCAATAAATACTTGCCTTTGATTTTTTCAGCATGGTTTAGGGGCGAATTATCATCATAGCCTTTGGGGTTTTCTTGTGGCGTGCGCATGTATCGCTCTGTGTAAATGTTGTCATAAAAGCGCCAACTGGTTACAGGTGCAACTGCAACTGCCGCATGAAAAACATCGGCACCTTTTGTGATGGCAAGCGTGCTCATAAATCCACCATAGCTCCAGCCCCAGTGACCAATTCTATTTTTGTCAACGTAAGCTAATTTACCAAGTTCGCGAGCTGCATCAATTTGATCCTCTATTTCAAATTTTCCTAATTGCAGGTATGTTTTTTTCTTGAACTCCTCGCCACGATACCCTGTTCCTGTGTTATCAACACTTACAATGATAAATCCTTTTTGTGCTAGTAATTGATGCCAGGTGCTGACGGCGCCAAATCGGTTGGCTACCTGTTGAGAGCCGGGTCCGCCATAATTACAGAATAGGACGGGATACTTTTTGGTAGCATCAAATCCAGCAGGTTTCAGCATCCAGCCGTTGAGTGTATCTCCTTTACTATTGGGTATACGAATAAAGTCCGCATTGCCAAAGCCATACTCGCTCATTTTTTCCTGCAACTTGCTGTTTGTGCCCAACTGTGCTAATAAACGAGTTGTAATACCTTTTTTCTTATCAGCCACCAACTGATAACGGCTTACTTGTTGAGGCGTATTGATGGTTGAGTAATAGAGGAAAAACTCCGTGAAGTTGTCGTTGAATACCGCACGATTCCATCCCTGTGAGGCGGTTAATGCGGTTGTGCTCTTTCCTGAAAAGTCGGTAACCATGATGTTGCGATCCATGGGGCGCGGTGCAGCCACCGTGTAATAGATACGTTTGTTTTTTTCGTCCACACCATTGATCTCCGTAATTTCTTGATTTCCTTGTGTGACTTGCGTTTTTACAGCACCATCAAAACTGTAGAGATACAAATGCCGATAACCATTCATTTCGCTCGTAAACAAAAAGTGCTTTCCGTCTTGCAGGAACCACCAGTCGTCATTGATTTCAACAAAATATTTATTTTTCTCTTCATATACCATTCGACTTTTTCCAGTAGTCGCATCTGTAGCTAATAGTTTCAGGTGGTTTTGGTGTCTGTTCATCCAAAAAACAATCAGTGTATTATTGTCCTGTGTCCATTTGATTCTCGGAATATAGATATCACCTGTTTCTGTTTCAGCTTTGACTTTATTCCCTGTGTTGATATCGTATACATAGATCTCCACGGTGGAATTATCATCACCAGCTTTGGGATATTTATATCGATAATCTGTATTGTGGGCGTTATCGTAAAAAGTCATATTAAATTCTTTCACCTTCGACTCATCAAAGCGATAATAGGCAAGATGGGTGCCCTCTTTATTCCAGGCGTAGGCTTGTGAGAATTCAAATTCCTCCTCGTATACCCAATCACAATTTCCATTGATGATAAAATTCCATTTACCATCCGTAGTGACCGACTTGTACTGCCCAGTGGCTACCTGGTAGAGGTATAGATTGTTGTCAAAAACATAGGACACATACTCTCCAGTAGGGGAGAATGATGCATGAATGAATTTTGAATCAGTTTGCTCTGCTCCCTTTCCCAAAGGACCAGTAAGTTTTATAAGTTGCGTATCGTTATTTACAACCTGTAGAAGATGTATGACTGATTTTGATGATCTTCTATAGATGGGCTCTGTTTTAGTTTTCACTAACCATAAACCCGGTTTGCTAGGGCTAGCTACTACGTCATCCGGACGTGATATCGATTTACCTGTTTGATCTTTATATCGACTCCACTGAAAGGAAGGCTCTTTTGAACTAGTGTCAAAACGGGCATTTATAAACTCGCCACGAAAAGTTCCTTTTTTGTACAAATCCTCGAGCGTAATTTGACGAGGTTGCGCTAGGGCAAGCAGGGGAGCGCATAACAGGGACAACAATAAAACACGCATACAATTTTATTTAGAGGGTAAATGTATAAAAAAAGACGGCCTTTAGGGGGCCGTCTTTGAACTCTTTGATGAGTGGCGATTATTTCTTTTCAGCCATATCTGGTACAGCCTCAACCTTATACGCTCCTGCATCCAGTTTAACCTTAGTTTCGGAAAAGGCCTTCAGCGTTGCCTGGATGTCCTCGTCGTTATGTATTGCAGAGGGGATTAATCGGTAGATGATATGTCCTTTTGGAATAACGGGATACACCACAATTGAACAGAAAATACCATAGTTCTCACGTAAATCCATTACCATGGCTGTAGCTTCCTCTACGCCGCCTTTCATGTAAACTGGAGTTACAACAGAGTCTGTTTTGCCAATATCAAAACCACGCTCCTTCAATCCTTGCTGTAACTTGAGGGCATTGCTCCACAGTTTTGCCTTGTATTCAGGATGGTCGCGTAGTAATTCTAGTCGTTTTAGGTTGCCAACTACCAATGGCATGGGCAAACTCTTTGCAAAAATCTGTGAACGAATATTGTATCGTATAAAATCCATGATCACTTTATCACCTGCCACAAAAGCCCCAATGCTAGCCATTGACTTGGCAAAAGTGGAAAAGTAGATATCAATTTTATCTTGCACACCTTGTTCTTCACCGGCTCCTGCACCAGTTTTACCCAGTGTTCCAAAGCCATGGGCATCGTCCACCAATAAACGGAATTGATATTTATCTTTTAGTGCTGCAATTTCTTTTAGCTTGCCTTGGTCACCAGCCATACCAAATACGCCTTCTGTGATAACCAAGATGCCACCGGCTTTTTGTTTTTCAACCAATGCTGTGGCACGTTGTAGTTGTTTCTCACAATCATCAACATCGTTGTGCTTGAAAACATAACGATGTCCCGGATGCATGCGTAATCCATCGATGATACAAGCATGGCTTTCTGCATCGTAAACAATTACATCATGTCTACCACATAATACGTCAATCACACTGAGCATACCTTGGTAACCAAAATTCAGCAACACGGCATCTTCTTTCATTTCAAAAGCAGCTAATTCTGCTTCCAGTCTTTCATGATGATTACTGTTTCCACTCATCATACGGGCTCCCATCGGGTAGGCGAGTCCATATTCACGTGCACCATCGGCATCCGCTTTTCTTACCTCGGGGTGATTGGCAAGACCCAGATAGTTATTAAGACTCCAAACTATCATGTCCTTACCGCGAAACTTCATGCGGCTGCTGATTTCACCTTCCAGCTTAGGAAAGGCAAAGTATCCATGGGCGCGTTCCCGGTGCTGACCAAGAGGACCCGCATTCTTCATTAGTTTCTCAAATAAATCGGCCATATGCTGGTTTTAACAGGTTGATTTCAGCTGCAAAATTACATTTTTTACCCTTTACTTTTTAACTGTAGGGGTTTGTTAAAATCCTTTTTTAGCCTCTACCGGAGAAACCGGTGTTCCTTTCACAAAGCGTTCCATCCACTCCAATTGTTCGGCCAACACATGCAATAAATTTTCCTTGCCGGTGTAGCCATGCGACTCATAAGGCAATGTAATATACCGGGCTGTGCCTCCATGACCTTTGATGGCATTGTACATCCGTTCACTTTGTATAGGGAAAGTACCTGTGTTATTGTCCAATTCCCCATGAATCAATAGCAGGGGTGTTTTGATTTGGTTGGCATAACTGAAGGGGCTCATTTTGTTATACAAGTCTGGAGCCTGCCAGTAGGTTCTGTCTTCGTTTTGAAATCCAAATGGGGTAAGGGTCCGGTTGTAAGCTCCGCTTCTTGCAATACCTGCTTTAAAAAGTTTGGTGTGTGCCAACAAGTTTGCTGTCATGAATGCGCCGTAACTATGTCCTCCTACCGCTACACGAGAAGGATCTCCCACTCCTCTTTCCTCTAATGTTTGTATCGCTGCCGCTGCATTCATGGTCAGCTGCTCAATAAAATTATCGTTGGGTTTTCCATTTTCAGCATTGGCAACGATGGGCATCTCTGCATTATTTAGTACGGCGTACCCTTGTGTAACATAGAATACAGGCGAACCTCCACTTAAAAAAGTGAAACGATGTTCACTCCCTCTCACCTGGGCAGCATCAGCAGCTGAGTTGTATTCTGCAGGATAAGCCCATATTAAAACAGGCAGCTTTCCCTCCTTTTCCTTGTTATATCCTTTGGGTAAATACAAATCTCCAGTAAGCGTAACACCATCCGCACGTTTGTATTGAATTTTTTCTTTTGTAACACCCTCCATGGCCGGGTAGGGGTTGCTGAAGTTTGTAAGCGGCCTGTCTGCAATACGTCTTTTTAAATCCTTTAGAAAATAGTTAGGAACTGCTGTTTCACTCTCTCGTTGAGTTACCACAACACCAGCTTCTGCATCGAGTACTTTTTGAATGGTCTCAAAAGTGCCTTCCGGGCAACGCCAGAGTGTATCGGCTTTTTTAGTATGAACATGAAAAGAAAGTAAAAAGGGTAGATCACCCTTGGGCGAGCTGCCAGTGGTGTTGTTAAATAAAATTCGATTTCCGTTTTCTATAGTCCAAAGTACAGGTTTGCCGAATTGGTTCGGGTGTGTTACGGGATTGCCAGGATTTGTATAGGCATCAGTGGTATTTCGTGTAAATATTCGTTCGAGATCTCCTGTGATGGAATTGTATCGGTTGATTCCAGCTACTTGACGGGAGCGGAGCCCTTCGTAAACTAATGCAAGCGCTTCATTTCCCCAGATAACATTGTTGAAACGCATTTTTGTTTTAAAAAGTAGCGTAGGAGTACTATTAAACGGAGCGTCCCAAGCGTATACGGCATCGTGGTAGTCCATTTTATTTTTGATCAGCCCGCTATCCAAGGGCTCGCACCAAATTAGTGTAGCAGGACTGTTATCTCTCCACTCGTGTCCTCTAGCAATGGGTTGTACATTGTCATTTCCACTGGGTGCTGTTTCAGCCGAAGGAACCTCCATCACATCTTTTATTTTAATTCCTTTCATATCTGTTATAAAGAGAGTAGATGCAAAACCACCTGCAGGTACTGAATAGGAAAAGGGAGGTTTGATAATTTCAGTAAGCATGTATCGTTTATCAGGAGAGGGGCTCACTGATTTATATAATGCCGGCGCTGCAATTTTTGTTTCAATCCCTTTATTATTAATTACCAATTGGGCCGTTGCATAAAAGGCAAATAAGTTTTCATCAAATGGGGACTTAATCAAATCCTGAAAAGTAGGCCGGGGAGATGCTTTTCCTGTATTCTCTTGAATGGTGGGGCCATCTGGCACGGCAGGTCTTATCGGAGCCTCTGCTGGTTTTTTTGTAGTGGTAAAGTATAAAAGGGCTTCTGCCGAAAGCCATTGATATCGATTCAAAACTATATTCAAAGGCGTCTTATTGATTCGGCTTGCTTTTTTTGTAGCGATGTTGACCACGTAGAGATCAACTTGGCCAGGCTCAACTTGTAAGAAAGCAAATCGTTGATAATCGGGACTCCAGGATATGGATTGTGCGCTGAGCTTTTCAGGAAGCCCGCTAATTGAATATTCTTTTCCGGTCTTCACCTCTTTAAGTTTGATGGCGTACACCACATTCATACGGCTGGGCGAGAAGTTTGCCGGATTGATCCGAAGGCCTGCAATCCTTAACTCAGGTGCGGCTAGTTCTTCCATTTCTGCATAGCCATTGGTTTGTTGCAATACCATCCATTGACCCGCATTGTCAACTGAAACCGACGCAGGCCGTTTAGCCAATAACATATCTGCCACAACGGCCGGAGGCGTTTTATAGCTAGCCTGACTCCAGCCTGTGTAACTCATGTAAAAAAAACCTGCTAGTAGTAAAATGTTACGAGTAAAAAGCTTTTGCATCGGGTGTAATTTTAAGATAGTAAGTTAGGTAAAATGGCGATCTTTACCGGATCAATCGACGCAAAAAATGAATATAAAAGTTTGTGGGATTACAACCTTTAAGCAACTTCAACAACTTGACGGATTAGAGGTAGATATGGCTGGTATCGTGTTGGTGCCGGATTCTCCTTGGTTTGCCGGAAATTCATTGGATGGCAAAGAAGTTTGCAAGGCTGATTTTGATTTAAAAAAAGTGGGTATACTCTTTAATCCTTCACTCTCGGAGGCGTTGGATTGGATTGATATGTATAAGTTGGATGTTGTTCAATTGAATGGGGTAGAGGATCCTTCCTTATGTGAGGACTTGAGTACAGAGGTGGAAGTGATCAAATCTTTTCAAGTAGGTGATGCAGCGGCTGAACTTGAAAAACAGCTTGCTAATTACGATGCTGTCTGTGATTATTATTTATTCACTGGCCATACCCAGACTACTGCTGGAGTATATGGAAATGCTTTTGACTGGTCACTTTTACAGGCGCTCCGTATCGAAAAACCGTTCTTTCTTTCAGGCGATATAAAAGAGCAGCAAGCTGGAATGATTCGTAAATTTTCACATCCGGATTTTTTTGGACCCGATCTAACACAATCATTTGAAACCGCCCCTGGAGAAAAAGACTTTAAAACTATTTTACAGTTTCGCCAACAGGTTCGTTAATGTAATTGCTATGAAAAATATTTTTTTTCTTACCCTCTTTTGTTTGCATGCCTTTATGCTGGTGGCGCAGGAGGGAAGTGGTTTTGAACTCAAAGGTCAACTAACAGGATTTGCTGATAGTGTACCGGTGCGTCTTTTTCGAAGTGGAGAAAATGCTCCTTTTTTAACTACCACTTTGTTGAAAGAACAGTTTATACTCCGTGGACAACTGGGAGAGCCTGCTTTGGTATTTTTATTTGTTGGGGATCAGCAACAGCCCGCTGAGCTATTTCTTGAAAACGCCCCCATTCTTGTAAAAGGTGAAAAAGGTAATCCGATGAATTGGGTTGTTACAGGAAGTCAAACTCATCAGGTGTTTCGGGATTTTGTAACTCGTTTTATGCCCTATGTACAATTGCGAAATAACCAAGCAAATTTACTAAACGAAGCAGGCGCAGGTCCTAAGCGTGATAGCATGATGCAAGCGTACACGCTGGCAAATCTTAAAATGCAGGAGCAAATTGATAATTTGGTTAAAGTACATCCGGGTTCGCCCGTTACCCCGTTTGTACTAGCCGCTACTTACGGATTTTCAAACGATCCCTTGCAATTAGAGCAACGATTTAATCAGTTGTCAGCCTCGAATCAGCGAGGTACCATGGGACAACAGCTCAACGCGCTGATTCAAGATTCAAAAGTGGGAGCCATCGGTTCGCAAGCTATTGACTTTACGCAGCCGGATGTGAATGGAAAGCCCGTTTCTCTTTCCTCATTTCGAGGTAAGTACGTGCTTGTTGATTTTTGGGCAAGTTGGTGTGGACCCTGCCGACAGGAAAATCCAACTGTAGTTTATAATTACAACAAATTCAAATCAAAGAATTTTACGGTGCTGGGCGTTTCCCTTGATCGAGAGGATCTGCGTGAGAAGTGGCTCGAAGCGATCCGAAAAGATGGATTAACCTGGACGCAAGTCAGTGATCTAAAGTACTGGAATAATGAAGCGGCTAAACTCTATCGCGTATCAGGTATTCCGGCTAATTTTTTGGTGGATCCCACTGGAAAAATAATCGCAAAAAATCTTAGAGGCCCCGCGTTGGAACAAACGTTGTGTCAGTTCCTGGGTTGTAATTAATCGAATCAAAGGCCCAACACATCTTTCATGGTGTAGATACCTTTTTTGTCCTTTAAAAAGTTGGCTGCCAATACGGCTCCCGCAGCAAAGCCGGTGCGATTGTGGGCGGTATGAATTATTTCAATGTCATCTACAACAGATGCGTATTTGACGCGATGGGTTCCCGGTGTTGGATCAATTCGTTGACTAATGATTTCTAGGTCCTCTGGATTGTCACTGATATCATTCACCCATTGTTTCTTTTTTTTAGTATGCGCTAAAATTTCGTTGGCTAAGGTTAAGGCTGTACCACTGGGTGCATCTTTTTTTTGGGTATGATGAATTTCTTCCAGGATTACCTCGTACTGCAATTGGTTGGCCATGAGTGAAGCCAGTCTTGAATTCAACTCAAAGAATAAGTTGACGCCAATGCTGAAATTACTAGCGTACACCATGCTTCCATTCAAGGTTGCGCAACGGGCTTGAATTTCTGGTAGTGCATGTATCCAGCCAGTCGTTCCGCATACAAGGGGTATCCCAGCTTGTAAACAACATTCAATGTTCTCTATTGCACTTTCCGGAGTGGTAAACTCAATGGCAACATCTGCTTTTTGAAGTGAGGAGGCGGTTAATAATTCTTTATTATGACTGTTTATCTTTAAAACGATAGTATGCCCTTGTTGTAATGCAATTTCCTCGATAGCTTTTCCCATCTTGCCGTAACCAATAAGTGCGATTTTCATGCTGATTGAATTCAAACAAAGTTAAGTCAAGCCTTGTTGATTGTATTGATATGGGTCAGTGTAAACTTGTTATTTGCCAACTCTCATCCTCAGACTAAGTCCATTGGTATGGGCCAACTCACTATAACCCGCCTTTAATTGAAAACTTAAATCAGGCCCTACATCAAACGTTTTAAGGTGTGCATCTACAGAAGCGTCTACAACGTTAAGGCCCCACAAGAGAAGAAAGAAAAGCACAGAATAGTCAATATCACGTCTAAATTGATCCCGATAGTAACGAAGGCTTTCCTCTGGCAGAGGTTGTAAGTTCGATTTAATCGAGTTGAATAATAGAGAATCGGTTTGGTTGACCCTCATATTGTATTTAACACGGTAAGCAAAACGGGTATCCCGGTAATTAGTCAGGTTGTAAACAAATACGGCACCACTCGCTCCCAAGGCTCCGTATACTAAAGGAAGTTTCCAGTATTTTTTATTGTAGATCTGGCCCAGTCCAGGTAATAATGCTGAACGAATGGCGGCTTTACGCGGGCTATGTGCGGCTTGTGCTGAATCATACTTGTTTGTGCTTTGGGGTATAGGATTGGTTTGTTGTGACCAACTGTAAGGTGGTACAAACAAAAAAAGGAGAGAGAGAATAAAGCTTAATTGCAGCCGTTTCATTAGTCCAGTGGAACATTCAGTTGCCGAAGAATCTTGTTGAGCTCTTCCGTGGTGTAGTATTCAATGATCAATTGTCCGTCACCACGCTTGCTTTGTTTAATTCTTACCCGGGTGCTGAAGTGTGTTGCTAATTTATCTTCAATTCTTCTGTATGGTGAAGCGCTGGTTGAATTTTTAATTTTTTTAACAGCGGGCAACTCTTTTTTTAGTTGTTGCACTAGCGCTTCCGTTTGTCGAACAGACAGCCCTTTGGCTACTATTTCTTTGAATGCAATGAGTTGAGCATCGACTAGCTCCAATGCAATCAAAGCTCTGGCATGCCCCATGGAGAGTGATCCTTTTCTGACTGCCAATTGTATGTCGGGGGGTAGCTTTAATAATCTGATTACATTGGCAACGGTACTTCTATCCTTACCCATACGATCCGCCACCTGCTCTTGGGTATATTCCAATTCGTCCATCATGCGCTTGTAGCTCAAGGCTACTTCCATCGCATTGAGGTCTTCACGTTGTAAGTTTTCTAGCAATGCCAGTTCAAGTAATTGCTGATCGTTTGCTTGTCGAATAAAAGCAGGAATATCCTTTAGGCCAGCCAGCTTTGCTGCACGCCACCGACGCTCTCCAGCTATCAATCTGTATTTACCATTGGATAGCTTAGAGACGGTTACCGGTTGAATGATATCATGAATTTTGATAGAGGTAGCCAACTCCTGCAAGGCGGTCTCTTCAAAATCACGACGGGGTTGTTTGGGATTGGGTTCTATATCTTGAATAGAAATTCGAGAACTGGATGTAACGTGCTCTACTACGGAAGGCTTTAATTGACCACTTGTAGTTTTGAGATCTGTATCGATACTTTGTAATAAAGAACGAATACCTTTTCCCAGCTGATCTTTATTTTGTTTTGGTGTGCTCATTCGTTAGGGTTCGAGGATACGCTCCTCATTCTTGATACGCGTGAGGTTATTTTTTTGCAAAATCTCTTTTGCCAAGTTCAAATAGTTGGCAGCTCCTTTGCTGTTGGCGTCATACAAGATAACAGGCTTTCCTGTGCTCGGGGCCTCGGCAAGTCTTGCATTGCGGTGAACAATAGTGGTAAAGACCATGTCTTCAAAATGTCTTCTTACTTCGCTGACCACTTGATTGCAAAGTCGAAGTCTACCATCATACATGGTCATCAAGATGCCCTCAATGACCAGTTCAGTGTTTAATCGGCTCTGTACAATTTTGATCGTGTTGAGCAACTTGCCTAAACCTTCTAACGCAAAAAACTCCGCTTGTACAGGAATTACCACTGCATCTGCAGCTGTCAAGGCATTGACAGTAATTAATCCAAGGGAAGGAGAGCAGTCGATAATAATGAAGTCGTAATCGTTGCGAACGGAATCGAGCATCGATTTAAGCACCATCTCCCGGTTGGGATGATTGATCATTTCAATCTCGGCGCCAACTAAGTCAATATGAGAAGGGATTAATTCTAAATTAGGGATCTCCGTTTTTAAGATCACATCCCGGGCACGTGCCTGATTGACCATGCAATCATATAGGCTTTGCGTTACATTATGCAAATCAAACCCCACTCCCGTGGTACTATTGGCTTGCGGGTCCGCATCCACCAGTAGTGTTTTAAATTCCAATACGGCTAAGCTTGCCGCCAGGTTGATTGCTGTGGTGGTTTTACCCACTCCTCCTTTTTGATTTGCTACTCCTATAATTCTTGCCATGTCCGCTGAACTTCCTTGGGTTGAGTTTGTTAGCTATAAAGATGATAGTTCCGGGTAAGACCGCAAAAATAAGTTTTGCCCACTAATTTTGCCGACCCTATGCGAAACGCCCCCTTTTGGTGGATTTTTTTGGCCATTTTGTTGATATTAGACTGGTACGTTTTTCAGGCCATTCGTACCGTTACTGCCGGGTTGCCGGTTAAAAGTCGATTGGTTTGGCATACGTTGTATTGGTCGATTACTGTGTTGAGTATTTCACTGGTGATCCTGCTTCCTTATTTTTTTTCCAAGCCGGGGCCTCATTATGCCCGTTCAATTTTATTTGCTTTGGTGGCCGGTCTTTTTTTTGCCAAACTGATTGCTTCGCTATTTTTTTTAACAGATGATTTAAGAAGAGTAGTGCAGTGGTTGGGGTACCAGGTATTGCCAAAAAATAAAAATGCTGGTAGTAGCGAAGTGTTATTTTCTCGTTCTGTGTTTTTAAGTTGGGCAGGCCTGTTAGCGGGAGCAGGACTCTTTAGTGCTTTATCTTATGGCATTAATAACCGGTATCGTTATCAACTCAGAAAACTAAGACTTACTTTTCCAACACTGCCTGTCGCTTTTGATGGCTTGAAAATTGTTCAGTTATCAGATATACATGCTGGAAGTTTTACCGATCCTCTTGCCGTAGAAAAAGGGATCCAACTGATTTTGGATCAAGCACCTGATTTGATCTTATTTACGGGAGATCTGGTCAATAACCTGGCCAGCGAGATGGATGAATATTGGCCATTATTTGCAAAATTGAAAGCACCCATGGGGGTATACTCCATCACGGGCAATCATGATTATGCGGATTATGTTCAATGGGAATCCCCCGCACAAAAAATAGCCAATTTCGAAAAGCTTAAAGCCGTGCATGCGAAAATGGGTTGGCAGTTGTTGATGAATGAACATGTGGTTGTAACGCGCAATCAAAGTAGTATTGGTATCATTGGTATTGAGAATTGGAGTGCAAAAAGTAGATTTCCTAAATATGGGAATTTTAAAAAAGCCTTTGCTGGTGCTGAGCAAATTCCTTTTTCCATTTTATTAAGTCACGATCCTTCCCATTGGCGTGCTGAAATCTTGGAGCAATATCCTTCGGTAGCGCTAACCCTATCAGGACATACGCATGGAATGCAGTTTGGGTTTGAGATTCCGGGTTTACAGTGGAGTCCAGTACAATATGTATATAGCGAGTGGGCTGGTGTTTATAGGCAAGCAACTCAAACGCTGTATGTTAACAGGGGATTTGGTTTTATCGGTTACCCCGGACGAGTCGGGATTTTGCCAGAGATTACAGTAATTGAATTGTTTTCAAAAGATTAACACCCGGTGGATAATATCCCAGGGAGCTGCAGCATTAGTACGGGGTATATTTGTCTAACTAACAAAATCAACCTTATGCGTAAACTATTATTCATCTTGCTAGTGGTAGTTTCTTGTCCTGTATTTGCTCAATTTCATGTAGGAGTAAAGGCAGGAGCCAATGTTACAAAAGTCGATGGCAAATCTTTTAAGGACGAATTCAGATCGGGTTATGCGTTGGGTGGTTTTGCTGAAATTAAATTGTCCAAAAAATTTTACCTGCAGCCCGAGTTGTTAATTAATCAATACAACACGCGGCTGGATACTAGCTATAATAACCTATTAGGAAATGTTTTTAATGGATTGACTAGCGTAAAGCTTGATTACTTGTCTGTTCCCATTTTACTAAACTATCGACTCGGGGGCGGATTTATTAGTCTACAAGCTGGTCCGCAATATGGCGTGTTGATCGATAAAAACAATTCCATCTTACAAAATACTGGAAATGCATTTCGGAACGGGGACTTTTCGATGTTGGGAGGAGTACAGGTCAAGGCGGGTGCTTTTCGATTGAATGGACGGTACTTTATCGGCCTAAGCGATATCAATGATCTCACCAATGACAGCAAATGGAGAAACCAGGGATTTCAGCTGTCAGTGGGGCTTACTTTCTTCTAATTCAACCCATTTTGTCAGTTTTGGCCCAGGGGCATGATTGTTGAAACATTGTATTTCAGCAAACTGCCCCATTTTTGCGCACAAATAGCAAGGCCGGGGTGACAACCTGCCATTTATAATTTTATGCAAGTGAATAAATTAATATTGGGACCCGAGGAGGAAATGGACTTTTTACCAATCATCCCTTTAAACGAGGGAGGACAAGAGGATGGGCAGGAGCTTACTGTGCCTGATACGATTCCCCTTTTGCCCCTTCGCAATACTGTGTTATTCCCTGGAGTAGTTATTCCTATCACGGTGGGAAGAGATAAAAGTATTAAGGCTGTACAGGACGCGTACAAAGGAGATAAGTTGATTGGTGTAGTGGCACAGAAGGACAGTAATATTGAAGATCCTGGAATTGCGGACTTAGTGCAGATTGGTACTGTGGCAAAGATTGTCAAATTGATTAAGATGCCGGATGGGGGTACTACCATTATCATCCAAGGTAAAGTTCGTTTTAGGATAAATTCCATTACCGAGGAGGAACCCTATTTCAAAGCAGCAATTACTACATTACAAGACGAACAAGCACCTGCCGATGAAGATTTCAATGCGTATGTAGCTAACATTAAAGAACTGGCTGCACAGATCATTCAATTGTCTCCCAATATTCCTGCCGAAGCAGGTATTATTCTCCGCAATATTGAGAATCCTGCATTTCTCATTCACTTTGTTTCCAGTAATCTGAATACGGATATAAAAGAGAAACAACAGTTGCTGGAAACAGATCCCATTCGGCAACGCGCGGATTTATTGATGCAACTCCTGCAAAAAGAATTACAATTTGCAGAGCTCAGAAACAAGGTCACAACCAAAACACGTACTGAACTGGATAAACAGCAGCGTGAATATTTCCTCCAACAGCAATTAAAAAGTATTAAAGAGGAATTAGGAGGCGATACCAACGCGCAAGAAATACGGGAAATGCAGAAGAAGGCAGAGCAAAAAAAATGGCCAGACACTGCAAAAATTGCTTTTCAAAAGGGAGTGGAAAAGTTAGAGCGTATGCATCCCAGCACGCCTGATTATTCGGTGGTGTATAATCATCTTGATTTAATGTTAGATCTGCCCTGGGAAGCGTACACTACAGATCATTATGATTTGAAAAAAGCATTGGCTACACTCGATAAGGATCATTATGGGATGAAGCGCATCAAAGAGCGAATTCTGGAACACTTAGCCGTTTTGAAATTAAAGGGCGACATGAAAAGTCCTATCCTCTGTTTTGTGGGCCCTCCCGGTATTGGAAAAACTTCCTTGGGAAAAAGTATTGCAAATGCGCTGGGGCGTAAGTATGTAAGGCTTAGTCTTGGGGGTCTTCATGACGAAAGCGAAATCAGAGGACATCGCAAAACATATATCGGAGCAATGCCCGGTCGAATCCTTCAATCCATTCGGAAAGTTCAATCTTCCAACCCGGTGATGATCCTGGACGAAATTGATAAAATTGGAAATGATTTTAGAGGAGATCCATCCTCTGCTTTATTGGAGGTGTTGGATCCCGAGCAGAACAGCAGCTTTTATGACAATTATCTTGAATTAGAGTACGATTTGAGTAAAGTACTTTTTATAGCCACCGCAAATAATCTGCAAGGAATTCAACCGGCATTAAGAGATCGATTAGAGATCATTGATTTGAGTGGGTATGCAGTAGAGGAGAAGGTTGAAATTGCAAAACGTCATCTTATTCCTAAGCAAAAAGAACTCCATGGTTTAAAAAGTACTCCGATTCGTTTTACGGATAAAATGATAGAACGAATTATTCAGGATTACACCCGCGAAAGTGGTGTGCGCGAGTTGGACAGACAAATTGCATCCATCATGCGCTTTGAAGCACGCGAACTGGTGCTAAAAGAAAAGATCAAGCCCTCATTAGGACCTGCTTTATTGGAAAAGATATTAGGAAAACCTCGCTACAGCAATGATCTCTATAAAACTGCAACTATCCCCGGTGTAGCGGTGGGACTTGCCTGGACTTATGTTGGGGGTGATATATTATTTATTGAAGCCAGTAGCTGTGAAGGAAAAGGCGAGTTGAAATTGACAGGAAACCTTGGAAATGTGATGAAAGAAAGTGCCACCACTGCGTTCACGTATTTGCAGGCTAATGCAAAAAAATATAAGATCGATCCTCACTCATTTACAAAGCAAAACATTCACATACATGTGCCGGAGGGAGCTGTACCCAAAGATGGTCCTAGTGCGGGTATTACAATGATGACTGCCATCGCCTCAGTACTTACCGGTCGGAAGGTTAAATCTTATTTGGCAATGACGGGCGAAATTACATTGCGTGGGCAGGTTCTACCTGTGGGTGGAATCAAAGAAAAAGTACTAGCTGCCAAGCGTTCTGGTATCAAGGAAATTATCCTTTGTGCTCAGAATGAGAAAGACGTGCAAGAAATTGAACCGGGATTTATAAAAGGGGTCCGTTTTCATTATGTGAAAACAATGGGACAGGTCATGGAAATTGCCTTGGTCTAAGGTCTAATTATATCAATTTGACCGTTATTCCAGCGAATAACGCTGGATGGTTGTGCATCTTTTTGCTCTTCTTGTCTCCATTTTACCACATAGTCAACGCCGTTTAATAGGGCTGTATCGATTGTGTTGAAACGAGAGGGGGTCGGTTGTCCTGAAATATTAGCAGACGTTGAAACAATCGGCTTTTGAAAGCGTTTGATCAATTGTCTGCAAAAGGGTTCCTTGCAAATTCGAATACCTACTGACCCATCCTGGCCCATCAATTGCTCTGCAAAACCGATGGCTCCCTGGTAGATAACAGTGGTGGGTTTCTCTGTTGTAGCTAGGTAGTTAAAAATTTCCATATCAGGTGCCGCTACATACCTTAGAATATCCTGTTCGTCCGTAACCAATACAATCAAGGCCTTATTGTCGGCTCTTTGCTTGAGTTCAAATACTTTTTGTACTGCATTTGCATTAGTTGCATCACAACCGATACCCCACACGGTATCTGTAGGATATAAGATTAAACCACCCCTGTTTAAAACAGCGAGGCTTTCCTGAATATCCGTTTCAAAATTGTTTACCATCTTACTGTTCTGTTATAAGTTCTTTATAAACCCCCATCACAGCCGCAGCCGTGGCCATGGGGGTAAATTGCTGTGCGTGTTGTCTCCCCAACTCAACTTTTTTTCCAACCAATGCTTTTTTGTTGGCAATTAAATCTAACTGCGCTGCAATTTGTTCTGGTTTGTAAGGATCTACATAAAATGCTCCTGGTCCTCCAGCCTCTGGTAAACAGGACAGATTTGAAGTCACCACAGGAATACCACTAAACAAGCCTTCCAGCACAGGTATGCCAAAGCCCTCAAAAGTGGATGGATAAAGCAAAGCGGATGCTTGCTGATAAATAGCGGGCAGGTCAATTGCAGTAAGAAAGGAGGAATCTTTTTTATTAGCAGGTTGCTCGGATAAAAAAATTACTTCTTGGGTAAGTCCATTTTGATGTATAAAAGATTTTACTCTTTTTTTGTATTCCCCTCCTTCTCCAATTACCACAAGGGGTTGACGTTCTCCTTTTTTTTGCATGGCAATGGCCTGACAAATCGCCAATAGATTTTTTCTCTCAATGATTGAGCCAACAGATAGTAAGTAATGAGCGGGAAGGTTGTATTTTTTTTGAATTCTTTTCTTTTCTGTTTCATCTATCGTATTTGCAAAAGCAGGATTGCAGCTTTGATAACAAACTCTAATTTTAGAAGGGTCTGCCTGATAGAATTCAATCAGGTCCTTTTTTGTTTGTTCACTGATCGCTATGACCCGATCGGCATGTTTTAATGCATACTTGAATTTTGCTCGATAGATGTTGCGATCTATCCATCGGTATTGGTGTGGGTAGCGTTCAAAGATCAAGTCATGCATGGTTACCACTGATGCAATTCTTTTTTTAGGAAGTCCAACAGGGATTTCATGACTTAATCCGTGATAGAGTTGAATGCCCTCCTTAGCTAATTGTGAAACGCAACTTTTTGTTCGCCAGTAACCTCGTAGAAATGCTGGCAAATGGGCAGGAGGATTTATTTCGTGGAGGTTGGGGCCTGTAATGGAGAAAAGTGAAGCAGGTTTTGGATTCAATAAATAGTACTGGTGTTGCGGAAAAGAGGTGGCCAAGGAGTGAATCAGGGTTCTGCTGTAATGGCCAAGCCCTGTGCCGTTATGAAAAGCTCTTTTTGCGTCGAAGGCTATCCGCATCTTTCAAAGATACGTTCGTCAATCTGAGTTACTTTCTCTTGAATTACTATTTTCGCGCCCATGGAACAATTGAAACAACAAATTCAAGCAGCCTGGTCAAATCGGGATTTGCTTAAGGAACCCATATACCAAGATGCTGTTCGAGCGGTCATTGAAGAGGTGGACAAGGGTCGGCTTCGCGTTGCTACACCTGCAGAGACGGGTTGGCAAGTAAACGAATGGGTCAAACAGGCCATTCTTCTCTATTTTGCTATTCAGCCGATGCAAACCTGGGAGCTGCCACCTTTTTCTTTTTATGATAAAATGTTATTGAAAAAGGATTTTAAAGACATTGGTGTTCGTGCTGTGCCTCATGCTATTGCTCGCTATGGAGCGTACTTGGCGTCTCAAGTAGTGTTGATGCCATCGTATGTAAATATTGGAGCCTACGTGGATCAAGGAACGATGGTTGACACCTGGGCCACCGTGGGAAGTTGTGCGCAGATTGGAAAAAATGTTCACTTAAGTGGTGGGGTTGGGATTGGTGGTGTATTGGAGCCGTTGCAAGCTTCTCCTGTGATTATTGAAGATGGATGTTTTATAGGAAGTCGCTGTATTGTAGTGGAAGGAGTGATTGTGGAGCGTGAGGCTGTATTAGGTGCCAATGTAGTACTGACCCAGTCCACTAAAATTATTGACGTATCGGGTTCGTCTCCCATAGAGTACAAAGGACGTGTACCGGCACGTAGTGTGGTAATTCCGGGAACTTATACGAAAGAATTTAATGCAGGATCTTATGGTGTTAGTTGTGCATTAATTATTGGACAACGTAAACCCAGTACGGATTTAAAAACCAGTTTGAACGATGCCCTGCGCGACTTTAATGTGAGTGTGTAATTTTTAATAGGTTGTTGGACACTTGAAGCGATCATCCTTGCGAGGATAGATTTTTATCCCTAGCTGAATATTCTGTCCAAAGTAAGCATCTTTATTACCC
Source organism: Bacteroidota bacterium (assembly GCA_014190475.1). Taxonomy (GTDB): domain Bacteria; phylum Bacteroidota; class Bacteroidia; order Chitinophagales; family Chitinophagaceae; genus JJ008. The sequence continues at coordinate 13,802 of BJGL01000007.1, read as the reverse complement.
GCATTCCCTCTTTGCAAACCTGCTTCATGCGGAAGTTGTCCGCCTAAATTGTAAAGCCCCTGATAATATAATCGTTTTGCCCTTGCTGCATCTGCTGGGGGAAGATAATTGTCGAATAATGCGGGGTCTACATAATAATTAGCGCTGACATTATCAATTTGATCAGTAAATAGTTTACGATAAACAATTTCAGTTCCAACATAGAGGGTTTCATTCAAGTAATAGCGGATGCCAATTCCACTCATTATGTTTGTTTGTATTAATTGATAAGCTTTGCTGCCAGGATATTCCGCAAATCCTTGTCCTTCCAATCGTAATGGATGTAACGCTACCCAAGTACCATCCGAATCCTGTGCTTTTGGGTTGAAACGAAAAAGTCCCAGTCCCATAAATCCATAGGGTTGTATTTTATCAAAAATCGTTACCCGACGAGTGGGGATCATTCGGAAGGGGTATATCTCAACCCCAGCATAAAATTCGTCGAGTCTGGACCTAAAGTGAAGATTTCTGTTAAATCGAAAAATATCATTGGGAGTAACGTTTGGAGAATGCCTGTCGTTGGCGGAAAGGGTTCCGTGGAAGTACCCGGCTCTCAGGCTGATCCAATTAACTGGGTAAAAGTTGAGTTGTCCACCTAGCCCTACTCTGGTTTCCTGCCAATCAATATCCTTGAAAAACTGTGTGCCCGCACCCATATTTCCTCCCAGGTCTCCTAAAAAGAACAAGGGTCCGGTATTAAACCCTAACTCGATTTTTTTAAGAATGGATTGGTTTCCTTGTGCAATTGTTTTTCCCGTAATCAAGGCAACTATTATCAAGGGAAGAAGGGCATGCCGGAGTCGCAAAGGGTTGATTTTGATTGATAACGGGAGTGGAAAATGTTTAGTATGCATTGAAAATCCGGAAGTTCAAATTTAACAAATCCAGTTGGCCAGACCAGTGATTTTAATCACTGAAAGATGGTATTATACTAGTTTTTCCACTGAAATGCGTAGAAGTCCGTTCGTGGAAAATTAACAGCAAATCGTACAGGGAGTCGGGATGCTGAAGTACATTTGTACTCCTAAAACAATTCCAATGAAAAATCTCTTTTCAACTTTATTTATTGCTTGCTTTTTATTTGCTTTTTCCGCCAACAGTTTTGCTCAAACAGTGGATGAGGTAATTGCTAGTCATGTAGCCGCTACCGGTGGTGCGGAGAACTGGAAAAAACTTCAGTCCATGAAAATAACTGGACATATTGAAGTGCAGGGTATCGAGATCCCATTTACACAACAGGCTGTTCATAATAAAGGGTATAGAGTGGATGCCGAGTTTCAAGGCATGCAGATCATTCAAATCACTAACCCGACAAAATCATGGGAGCAAATGCCTTTTGCCGGGAAGACTAATTTGGAGCCTTCTAGTGAGGACGAACACAAACAGCGTGTAGACCAACTCGATATCCAAAATGAATTTGTGGATTGGAAAGAGAAAGGTTCTTCCGTTGAATTATTAGGTAAGGATGAAGAAGACGGTAACGAATACTTTAAGGTACGTCTAACTACTAAAACTGGAAATTCTGCCATTCACTTTATTGATACCAAGACATTCCTGATCTACAAGACTAAACGTACTGCTAAAATGCAAGGGCAGGAAATGGAAATGGAAGCTAAATTGATGGACTACAAACTTCTTTCTGTCGGTGTTAAGATTCCACATAAAACTGATCAAATGGGTCAGGTTTTGGTATTTGACAAAGTAGAAGCCAACGTAGCCATTCCAGAAACTACTTTCGACGTTAAATAAGTAAACCATGAATCTTTCACGTTTTGCGCAAACAGCATTGTTTGTAACACTACTCCTATGCGCTTTAGTGAACACCACTTTGGTGGCGCAGGTAAAACTCTCTGAATTCAATTCATCCTATTTTCAAGCCTTGGGGGCTAGAAATTTGGGTCCCTCCACGATGAGTGGTCGAGTTAGCTCCATTGTGGGTGCAGTACAAGAGGGTCAAGTTAATTTATACGTGGGTACTGCAGGAGGGGGAATTTGGAAAAGCTTGAATGGAGGATATACGTTTACTCCAGTGTTTGATAAATATTGTCAGTCTATTGGGGCATTGGCTTTAGATCCAAAATCTCCTCGTACTATTTATGCGGGCACTGGGGAGAGTAATATGCGAAATTCAGTTTCCATTGGAGATGGAATTTATAAATCAACTGATGCCGGTGCCAATTGGCAAAAACTGGGGCTCGATAGCACGGAGCACATCAGTAAAATTTTAATAAACCCCAATGACAACAAGCATTTGTTGGTTGCTGTACCGGGTCCGCTTTGGTCTTCCAGTAAACATCGTGGTTTATATGAGAGTAAGGATGCGGGAAAGACATGGAATAAAATTTTGTATGTAGACGAGAATACGGGTTGTGCGGATATTGCACAGAGTCCTCGTGATCCCAATATTATTTTCGCCAGCTTTTGGCAATTTAGAAGGCAGCCTTTTTCATTTGTTTCTGGTGGAAAGGGAAGTGCGCTTTTTAAATCTGTGGATGGTGGAAAAACGTGGAAGAAGCTTACTGATGGTTTGCCGGAGGGCGAATTGGGTCGTATTGTTATTTCCATCAATCCCTCCAAGCCATCAGAATTACTTTCTATTGTAGAAGCTAAAGTGCCTGGTTTGTATTTATCCGGCGATGAGGGGGAGACTTGGAAAAAATTAGCTTCCACGGATAATATAACGGCTCGACCTTTTTACTTCAGCACCTTGGAGTTTGATCCTAAAGATCCCAAGCGTGTGTATCGTCCCGCGTTTGATTTTCAATACTCAACCGATGGAGGTTCCTCCTGGTCCGGAACACTTTTTTCTGATGTTGTACCCCATGCAGATCATCATGCATTATGGATTAACCCGGATAACAATAGTCAACTCTACCTGGGTACCGATGGCGGCGTATATGTGAGTTATAACAAAGGACTTTCCTGGGCATTTCTCAATAATCTTCCTGTGGGTCAGTTTTATCATGTTAGTGTGAGTAAGGACGAACCCTTTAATGTTTATGGTGGTCTACAGGATAACGGATCTTGGCAAGCTCCTAGTTCCTCGCCTGGTGGTGTATCCAGTATTGACTGGGAATTTTTAAATGGGGGGGATGGGTTTTGGGTTCAGCCTTCTCCCTTAAATTCTTCGATAGTTTTTGCAGAATCGCAAGGTGGAGAAATGAACCGCATTAATTTAAAGACAGGTCTTTCTTACGGAATCAAACCACAACGTAGAGAAGGGGAGGAAACACACCGCTGGAATTGGAATACACCCATTGTTACAGCTCCTGCAACCAAACGTGCCACCGGTTATAATTTATACACGGGGAATCAATATTTGTATAAATCAACAGATGAGGGTACTAACTGGCAACGTATTTCTCCTGATTTGACTACTAACGATAAGGATAAACAAAAAACGGAAAAGAGCGGCGGTATCACAGGTGATAATACTAGTGCAGAAAATCACTGTACTATTTTTACTGTTACGCAAGATCCGCGCAATGAGGATATTATTTGGGTGGGTACCGATGATGGTAATGTGCAAATAACCGTAGACGGAGGAAAAACATGGAAAAATATCGCAACAGGAATCTGGCAGGCGGGTGTTCCAAAAGCTGCTTGGATATCTTCCATTGAGATTTCAGCGGTTAATCCCAATCAAGCGTTTATCACAGCAGAGAATCACATGTATGGCGATCATCAAACATATTTGGTGGAAACAGTTGATGGTGGGAAAACCTGGAAGCGTCATAACTCCAAAGAATTTACCGGCTTTGCGCACGTTATCAGACAAGATCCCGTTGAGCCAAACCTTCTTTTCCTGGGTACTGAAATGGGACTTTTCCTTTCCCTGGATGGTGGTCAAAATTGGATGCGTAGCAAGTACCAAAATGTGCCTTGGTATGCACTCGTAAGAGATTTAAAAATTTCTAATACTGGTGATTTAGCTATTGCCACACACGGGCGTGGTATTTATGTATTGGATAATCTAAGTTCATTACGTCGAATCATTAAAAATCCGATTGATAAAGACGTTATGTTTTTTCCTGTTCAGCCCTTTGTGTATGATGTGCAGGCCCAAACACCAGGTGCAAACGGAAATCTGGAAGGTTGGACAGTTGGAAGTAAAGCACAGTTGCCTGTGATGGAATATTTCTTAAAAGATAAATCCATGCAGGCTGTGAAAATTCAATTGCTTGATGCCAAAGGGAATAAAATTCGGGATCTGAATGGGTCTGGAAATAAAGGGTTGAATAAAGTATACTGGGGATTGGATCAAAATCCACCTAAAGTTGCGGTGGGAGGATTTACAGCGAGTTCGACTGTATTATTTTCTTCAGTGATTGGACCGCGTGCACCGATTGGATCTTACAAAGCAGTATTGCAAATTGGAGATACCAAGTTTGAACAAACGGTACAGTTGGTGGAGAACCCTCGTAAAGGATTTTCTGCTCAAACTATTCAAACTATTCATAACCAGTCAATGCGTCTTTTCAAATTACATGAGCAGCTTTATCAATTAGTTGATTCGATGGATAAGCAAATTGCTGGTTTGAAAAAGAATGAGCAGCGTACTGAAATTGAATCAAACAAATTGAAACAGCTTGATAGCTTGCGTGCTGAGATCATTGAAACAAACAGAAAAACTGTATTCTTTGATGAATTCAAATACCGCAGAAAACTCAGTGATGTGTATGTGGCTATTTGCACAGCACTAGAGCCTTTCTCTCCGTCAAAGATTGGAGCGATTGAAGTACTGGAGAAAGAGTTTGATACACTCCGAAAAGCGTATGCGGCAATTCGGTAATTAATTTAATTGGCTGAGGGCTCCGTCCCACAGCGCAACGCGGGAGGCTAGTGCTTTTTCAACAGCAGCACTGGCCTCTTGCCATTTTTGGGGATCATTGGCACAAAGTTCCTGCGTCATTTCTAGGGCTAATTGAGAGTGATGTCCTCCATCTACCTCAATGTGACGTTCTATATAATATTTTGTAAGATCAATACTGTATTGACTACCCGGCTCGATTTTATTTAGGATACTTAGAAACATGTCTGGGATTAAATCCTCTCTTCCAAAGGTGAACACAGCAGCCAGGATATGCGGTTGATTTTTTTCAATTAAATCAAAGGTGTGTTGTGCAAATCTCTTTGCTGCATCGGGCAATGAACTTGTAACGAGCGCTTGGTCAACTGGTTTACCTGTCTGCAGGGTGGAAATTAATTCCTGAATGGGGATTTTATTTGCCCCCGCTTGCTCCATGGCTTTAAGATAAAGTTCAAAATGGCTGATACGATTTCCCGCCTGATCCACATCGGATTCCTCTCCAGTTACAATTTCATTGATCAGGTAACGTGTGTTGGCTGAGCCCACGGGTAACCAAGGATTGGAAACACAGGTTAATTCACGTTGTAATGATTTAAGCAAGGACATGAAATCCCAAACCGCTATCACGTGGTGTTGCATAAAAACACGAATAGCTTCGATGGTATTGATGCGGGTGTAAAGCTCGTGCTGTACAATTTGCTGACGGAGCGGTTCTATTCGGGTGCGAAGGGTTTCGAGGTTCATGCTGTCAAAACAACCAAAGAAGATAGTTGTTCAAATAGGATAAAATTTTAATCCTATTGTTTATGAAATTCGACTTTTTAATCCCTCAAAGTTAAATTTTGATTGATGAACACCAGATTTTCATGGTGCATCGAAAAGGTAAAATCGTATTTTGAAATAGCTGCGAATACTGATTGGCTTGCTCCTTTCCGCATGTTATCGTGTATTTCAATAATTAGCATTTTAGTACGGGGAAGCCATTCCTCCACATTTTTTTCAAATACCTCTTTTTCGGACCCCTCTATATCCAGTTTAAGAACATCCAGCGTAGACCATCCCTGCTCCTTCATAATCGAGTGAATAGAAAAGGCGGGAAGACTATCCGGTGTATCCTCGGCAACCTCTGTTACCATAAATGAATTATCATAGGCTGCTTTATCAATGATGACCAGCTGTTTATTATTGTTCCATATACCGCCTCTCTTGGCAATAACATTCGAAAACTTTTCGGTGTTTTTTAAAATCATTTTATAGTTCTCTTCACTTGGTTCAACGGCAACAATTTTTGCATTTGGAAAACGGTGCGCAAAGTAAACGGAGGCAAGACCAATATTGGCGCCACCATCGAGCATTGTGGTAGGGGTGAAAGGGAATTTAAAATTGTATTGATCCTCAAGAAATACTTGTTTGAAAGTGTACTTGTCAGCAAACTTATCGCGGATGTAAATATCACTTTGGTAGCGGCTGGAACGATACCGGCCCGCTTTTTTAATAATCCTTTTAGAAAAGAATCGCAGCCCATCATATAATCCAAAGGCTCGTATTAAGGGAATGAGGCGTTTTGACATGATAAGTATGTTGGCGCTAATGTAGGAATTAACTTATAAATGATCTGTTCACAGTTTTACCAAGCGTTTTTCGCACTAATTTTATCTGCATAATAAATGATCATGAAACCTTTTGTAAAAGTACTTGGCCTATTTTTTGGTTTGCTGCTACTGGTTCTATTTATCGTGTGTGAACGAGACAGGCCTGTAAAAGAGTTAATTCCAATTTATTCAAACTCCTCTTCTCAATTCATGTCAATCTTAGGCATGCAAGTTCACTACAGAGATCAAGGGGTGCAAACTGATTCAGTGCCTTTAATTTTATTACATGGTATGTCTTCTTCACTTAATACCTGGGATAGTGTTGCACACCATTTAATACCTCATCGAAGAGTGATTTGCCTAGATTTACCTGGATTTGGATTGACCGGTCCTTCTCCTGAGAATACTTATAATTTTGACTATTACAATAAGTTTATTGATTCATTTACCCGGAAACTACAGCTTACTAAGTTTACATTAGTTGGCAATTCTATGGGGGGATCTATAGCATGGAATTATGCGTTATTTAATCCTGCTGTTGTTGATAAGTTAGTTTTAATTGACGCTGCGGGTTACCCGAAAAGAGGGGAAAGTGGTTCACTCGGTTTTAAAATTGCCTCTACGCCAGTCATAAATAATGTCTTGCTTTTTGCTACTCCTAAAGCGCTGGTAAGAAAAAGTTTGGAAACAATTTATTTTGATCAATCTCGAGTGACTGATGCACAAGTAGAACGTTTTCATGATATGGCCATTCGTGAAGGTAACCGGGCGGCTGCGTTGCTGATCTTCAAGGGTTCATTTGGAACATCGCGGTTCAAAGGGAATATCAAGGAAATCAAGACGCCTACGCTTGTTCTGTGGGGAGAGAAGGATAATTTGATTAGTGTGGAAAATGCATACCAATTTAATAAGGATATAAAGGGAAGTAAGCTTGAAGTTTATCCTAATGTTGGCCATGTTCCCATGGAGGAGATTCCTGAGCGGGTTGCTAAGTCTATTATGAGTTTTATAAAAATTGCGAACTGAAATTTTCTTTTCTAACTTGTTTTTAGTATTCTCTTCGTGGCTCACTCCTAGTTTATTTCAAGTACAGCAGCGGTTAGGGGATTGACCGCTATCCCGTCTTTTAAGTCAACTATTTCATTGGTAAATATATTGCGAGCCGTCTTGAATTTTCCAAGGATTTCCTCAAATCTTTTAGTCTCTACATTAGTGGATTTGTTATTCTTATTCATGATGACCATTATTGTTTTTTCGTGATTGTATCTGAAATACACGTAATGACCATCAAAAGGTGCAAAGTGGAGCAGCTTGCCATTTGCGAGCACTGGATTTTGCTTTCGCCAGTTCAATAGTTTTTTAACGTAATTCTGCATTTCTAGCTGCTTCTCATTTAAACCTGCACCCGTAAATGCATTGACTGTATCCTCCTTCCAGCCACCAGGAAAGTCAGATCGAATAATGCCATCATTTTTGTGATGCGGCGAGTTGTCCATAAGGATTTCTGTTCCATAAAAAAGTTGTGGAATTCCGCGAATGGTACAGATATAAGTTAATGCCATTTTAGTCAAATGGATATTCTGGTTCAATTGCATATATAATCGATCCATATCATGATTATCTGCCATCACCAGTATATTATTTGGATCTGGGTATGTAAAATCGCTTGCTAATGCTTCGTATAATTTAGAGAAAGCCGGCGGGTTTTTTTCTTCTACATCACTATTGAGAGACTGAATCAATGCGGTTTGTATCGGAAAATCCATTACAGTGGTTAAACAACTGGTATATCCGTCGTGATTTTGCTTGCCTTTTTGCCAATAAGATGTAATTAAGGGATTAGTACTCCACTCTTCTCCTACTAAACTGAGGTTGGGATATTCACTAATAATTCGACAACTCCATTTTCTTAGGAACTCTTTATCGCTATAACCATAGGTGTCTTGCCGAATCCCACCGAGTTGAAGGGTTTCAATCCACCATATTGTATTCTGTATAAGATAATTGGCAACAAATTTATTTGTCCCATTCATATCTGGCATGGTTTTATCAAACCATCCCTTACTCCAGATCACCTTGTCATAGTTCGATGCATGAATATCTTGATTAACTGTACGTTGGTGATTTGAAGCTGTATATGGGTGGGGAGGTGGAAAATTTAGCCAGTCTTTAAAGGGGAGATCATTCATCCACCAATAGAAACTGCCAGAGTGATTAAGAACTTCATCAAAAATCAATTTCATATCTCTTTTTCGCAGTTGAGCAGATAGTTCTTTGTACTCATCTAGCGTTCCATACCTAGGATCAACTTTGAAGTGATTGGTGATTGCATAACCGTGGTAGGAATAGGCAGGCATATCATTCTCCTTCATTGGAGTTGGCCAAATGGCGGTGAATCCCATTCTTTTCAAATAATCAAGATTATTGATGATTCCCCTAATATCTCCTCCATGTCTTCCTCCTGGAAGTGTTCGGTTGACCTTATTTTCTCTCATTCCTGGAATCACATCGTTGCTATAGTCGCCATTTGCAAAGCGATCAGGCATGAGTAGGCAAATAACATCTGCGGCATCAAATCCTTTGTATGCAGCTCCAGGGTACATTCTTTTGAGCAATGGGTAGCTGAAGCGTAAGCGCTCTTTACCGTTTTGATTAAATCGGATAATAAGATTTCCTGGTTTAGCAGTATTGGATATGATCAGATCAATAAAAAGATAGTTTTTACTGTCTCCTTTTGCATAACGTTTAATAGTAACTCCGGGATAGGAAAGTTGCGGAACCATGGTGCCAATTTCATTTCCATTCACCAAGAGTTGCAGCTCTGGGTTAGTCATTCCTACCCACCAGTTCAATGGCTCTATATGTTGGATTTGTGCGATAACCTGAAAATTGTAACAAGCGGCAATTAAAAAGATGGCTATTCTAGTTCGCATATGGGTTGGTGTTAGCTTTGATAATGAAACAAAACAGGATTCAGGGGGGTATTAATTACTTCTCCAATCTTAGCTCCCGGGCACCAGGTATTCCAATCGTTTACTTGGTTTTGATTTTCTGGTGATTTTAGTCGCATTTCCTTGTCCATATAAATTATGGTCATTACTTTTCTTGTTTGTCTGGTACTATTTGCTCCGGCCCTATGAAATATCCAGCCACTATGAAAGCTAACCTCTCCTATATCAAATGGTTCAATTATGTGCTTGAAGTCAGTTACGCGTAGCTTTTTTTGTATGAGCTGTTCGCTCTCATCGCTAATTTCTAATTCTCGACCTTCAGAAATTTGATGGCTCGCCGCACTAAACTCAAGAGGCCCTAGCTCAAGGGGTGTTGCTTGTAATGGAATCCAGACGGTTATCGTTTTGTCTGTCTCTAACGGCCAATAATATTGATCGGCATGCCAAGGTGTAATTCCACCACCTCCCTCCTTAAATAATGCCTGGTCATGATAGAGCCGGGCACCCGAAGTTTGCATAAGGTCAGTTGCAACTTTTGCCAATCGCTTACTGAAGACCAGCTCTTTCACGAAATCGTCCTGTCTCCACAGATTAAATAGCTGAAGAAAGGCCTTTCCATATGTCGAGCGACTCTCTAAAGGAGTGGTCTGCGTGTTCATCTGCTCAACCCGCCGAGAGATTATCTCATTGAAATACGAAATAGTGGTTTCATCAAAAACCTGTTTTAGTTTTATGAACCGGTTCTTTTGATAAAAATCTATTTGCTCTTTTGTTAATAGATACGGCGTATTTAGTTCTTGTTGTAAAGAAAATGCTGTGCCAGGCATAACAGAAAGTTTGTCCTAAGTTATTGAATGTCCACAAAATGTCAGGATTGGATTATGTTCGCTACGCATACACATCGCAATAAGTTGGTCTTACCCAAAGCCTTTCCCACGCCTTCGGCGTGGGCGGTCGTTTTCCCTTGTTCGCTTTTGAAAGCAAGCTTTCAACGCTCACAATAAAAAACGCCCCTCCAACTTCGTTGGAAAGGCGTTTGTGCCCTTTGCTGGGCCAAGTTCGAATGATTTAGGCGTAGATATTACAGTACTATCTATCTGAATGCTGTCTTCTTGATAAGTAGCGACGCACTGCCTACTTATTATATGTTTCGCTAAATCTGATATTCACATTCCCAAAGCTTGAAGAGGCGATTACGGACGTGGGTCCTTTACCATATTGTATTTTTTTTGTTGATTCTATATCTAACTCTTTCCCTTTGATGTTTAATTTTCCAAACCCGGTACTTAAATTCAATCGGCAAGAGCTTTCTGTATTTAAAAGCTTACAGTCCACATTGCCATACCCAGAGGATAAAAGAATAGATTCGTCTGCTTTTATTTCATAAGCCTTGATGTCGCCATATTTAGTAGAGGCATCTAGCTTACCAACTACTTCGTTTAAAGTGATATCGCCGTAGCCGGACTGTAAATTGATATTTCCGCTTAGTGATTGTGCATCGATATCACCATATTTTGTGTTTAGCTGAATCATCCCTCCTGAAAGTTGTTTGCCTGTTATATCTCCATAGCTGGAGTTAATGCTTACATTTATGTTTTCAGGTACAGCTAGCGATACATTGCTTATTACTTTACCGTGCGAGACTCCCACAGTAATTACTTTATTTAATTCCACCATAATGATCAAGGTTGACCCCGACTTCTTGTAGGTTACCTTACTGCCTGGATTTTTTCCAGCATATATGCCTTTTATCTGGTAATTATATTGGTAGTTGAAAGCTATGGTGTTTCGTTGGCTTCCCTCGACTTTGATTTGAGAGGGATGCTTACCAGTTAGCACTAACTTAGTAACACCCGCGAAGACAGTATCAATAGTTAGTTTCTCAGTATTGGTTGTCCAAAATCCCGTTGTATCAGCTGGTACCAAAGTAATGATGGGTTCCTCGCTTTTACTAGTTGGAGTCATGCTTATGTTATCTTGGTTTCTCTGGGTAATATCAGCGATAGCCTCTATCTCCTGTTGACTTTCACTCGATACGTTTGGCATTGGAATGACTCGATACAAGGCGGGCCCAAGGATTGGCTTAGACTGACTGGTATCCTCTACCGGTAATTCTCTATTCAATGGAACTTGATTAGTTGAGGCAGGAGTATCGGGGTCATGTGACAGCTTATGAACAGGTATAGGAGATATTTCGGTCTTTGCCGGATCTTGATAACTTTTTGATGTCAGCAGTAGTATTGTACTAGTTAAAATAATAGCTATGCTTGCAGTCATAAATATGATTTTTGATTTTGTTAGAATATGAGTTGTATCGGTGACGGGATTATTAATTTTTGGAGTATTGATCCAATTAGAAATATCTTCAATCGACGTCTCTGAGGGCGCATTGCGCAGATCTGAAAATAGCCGTTGTAGTGATTCTTCATTCATAAGAAATGCCTTTTGAGTTAATGTTGGGGGAAAGCAAGCTTAACAGCTTCTTTCTTCCTCTTGATAATTGTTGTCGTATCGAATCCTCTGTCTTTTGCTGAAACCCAGCTATTTCTTTTACCGAAAAACCTACTATTTCAAAAAGTATCAGTGCTTCTCTTTGCTCGACGGGAAGCATTGAGAGCGCTTTGTATAGTTGCTCCTTTTCGGCCTGGCGGTCAGCAGCTGGCTGCGTTATTGTCATGACTGTATCCATTTCAGTAAGCGACTCGTATTGAACTTTTCTGCGGTGATTCGACACTATTCTTGATGCAATGCCAAACAGGTAGTATAAAAACTTGTCCGGTTCTTGCAACTGGTCGAACTTTGTATAGGCGATCAATAGAGTCTCCTGCATCAGGTCCTTAAATGGCATCTGACCGTACGAACGGGCCTTGCAAAACCGCTCAAAAGATTGATGAACGGGCTCGTACAAAGTCAAAAACAGCTGTTTGTTTTGGCTCATAAGTACCTTTTGAGGGGTCTATTTAGGAGTATGTGTACGAGAATTGAAAAAAGTGACAGCTTAAATTACTTTTTCATACCAACGGGCAATAGCTGAATAAGTAAACGGACCGCCATGTCCCACCCAATAGCGGTCCCCGCGAAGTTGCAGGATTGTTTCAATCGATCGGTGAAGTTTTTCTCGATCTTCTATAAAGTAATGATATCCGGGTCGGGTGGGTAAAAAAGCACCACCCATCATACCGCCCATCAGAATATCACCCATGATAATATCACCGCTGTCTAAGGTAATGGAAATACTTCCTTCTGAGTGTCCCGGCGTATGATGTAGCATAGCGTTTAAACCAAATTCGCTTAGATCGGAAAAGTTATCGGCAAGATGCTCGGGCTTATGCGGTTGAAAGGGTTTATCGACCAAGGGACGAAGTAGTCTAGAAAAAAAGGTGGTAGTAGCGATCGGTCCGTTACTGCCTGATAGTGCCATGTGGAGATCACCGGAGTGTAACATCGTTGGTACAGGATGCAACTTAACCAGCTCATGGGTGCTTCCATAATGATCGGAGTGACCGTGTGTATGCAGAATGAGAGAGAGATCGGACAACTGTAATCCTTGCCGCTCAAGTGCTTTTATGATCTTCTTTCCTTCGCCCGGACTACCCGTATCAACCAAGATATTCGCCGCCCCTTCGATCAAATAGGCATTGGAGATAGACAGCGGGATACGATGCACTCGGCTCATTTTCTTTGTTTTGATGTTGGCTTTTTCTTTGATGGTGACTTTTGAGCCGTTGCCCGTATCAACTCGTAAGAATGATCGATCAATTGCCGAACCAGCACTCCAGGTACCGAGCCATCCAGCAAGACGGTATTCCAATACTTTTTATTCATATGATAGCCGGGCAGTATGCCTGTATATTCTTCTCGCAACTGCGCTGCTCGCTCGGGATCGCATTTGGCATTAAACCGCAATGGATCGGTATCTAATGGTAGCAACAAGAACATTTTACCGTTTGTCTTCAGCACTAGCACATCAGGACCGAAGGGCAGTAATTCCTCCACTTCGGGTTTTGCCAGCGCGTGATCGAGCAGTTGTGACAATGTCATTGGTTGAAATTAAATATTTTTATGTCTGCTTCATTTTGGTAGTTAATTCCTTGTTTCGCCTCGTTACCTGCTGCTAAAGTCGGATATGCTGACCAAGACTGGATGGTGTTCGCTTCGCTCACACATCGCAATAAGTTGGTCTTACCCAAAGCCTTTCCCACGCCTTCGGCGTGGGCGGTCGTTTTCCCTTCTTCGCTTTTGAAAGCAAGCTTTCAACGCTCACAATGAAAAACGCCCCTCCAACTTCGTTGGAAAGGCGTTTGTGCCCAGGACTGGATTCGAACCAGCACACCTTGCGGCGCCGCCACCTGAAGACGGTGCGTCTACCAATTTCGCCACCTGGGCGGGAGCGCAAAGTTACGCTGAAAT
>BJGL01000006.1 GCA_014190475.1 Bacteroidota bacterium | reverse complement strand
TTCTAAGAGTTCATCAAAGCTGATAATACTTGGATCGAAAGTGACTTGAATACATTCGGCATGTCCCGTGGTGCCTGAACAAACTTCCTTGTAGGTGGGGTTTTCTGTTTGCCCGCCCGTATATCCTGATACAGCACTCGCTACTCCTTTTAATTCCTCAAAAATTGCTTCTGTGCACCAAAAGCATCCATTTGCAAAAGTTGCCGTTTCCATTTTTGTATTTATTTTTTCAATACTATTTTTTTGTGATTGCCCATTACAACTGGACAGTGCAAAGATTCCTATTTGTAAGGGGATGCTCAAAAGAATTGCCCGAAGTGGTATGATGGTCATGATTTGTAAAAATAATACAATAACAAACCACGATACTACTTGTTCGATACTGGTACGTATTATTGTGCTATTTTTACAGTAAATTTTGTAAAATGACAAATGTTAGAAAATCCTTCGTTGTTCTTTTCTTAACTATTTCAGTACAAATTTTATTTATTACCAAGACCCAGGCACAAGCTACCGATGAAATGGGTGTTCGTCAGCAAGAGCGAATGCTATTTAAGCCTGCAAGAGTTGCAAGCCAACAACAAGAGGTTCTTGAAGTGATTGGTCTGGGCTTGCCAAGTTTTGCGGTCTCAAACATGGCAGATGGCTCTATGGAGAGTTATTCGCATAATCTTCGTGTAACCTATCCTCTTCTAATCGGAGGTGGTCGCACAGGTTTTCAGTTGATTTTCTATGGCCTCAACGACAAGATCCCCTACGCCGTAGCGCAGGAAGGAAATATCACATCAGTTTACGTGCCTTATTCGGTGCATGATCAGTTAAAGGGAAAAATTGAACAGACCTTAGCTGCTCGCAAAAAAGTACAATTGAAAATAAATCTCTTGCCCTCGTCTTCGAGAGGCTATCTGGGTAATAAACTAGTAGAAAATTACACCTACAATCTAATTAGAAATGCCCCAATTTGGGGCATTTCTAATTCAGCGGAGAGGAGAGGAATTGTCCTCGCTACGCTCGGACATTGAAGGGGGCGCTGAACACATCAAATGCCGGGGCTTCGCCCCTGTCATTTTTAATCATGCTCTCTTTTGGAATGAAAGCATTCCACGCTCGCCTAATTAAAAATGCCCCTTGACGGGGCATTTGATGTACTCAGCGGAGAGAGAGGGATTCGAACCCCCGGAGGTGTTACCCTCAACGGTTTTCAAGACCGCCGCAATCGACCGCTCTGCCATCTCTCCGGCGCGAATGTAAGACATGGTCAATTTTTAACCAAATGAATGACTATGATTAACTTCAGCTCTTTTTAATGTTATGAAAGCACTGGCCTCTTTACTCCCTTTTGCCTGGAAATATCGATTTTATTTAGTAGGAGGACTTTTTTTTGTATTTATATCTAACTACTTCAACGTTCTCACTCCCCAGCTAACCAGTTTTGTAATTGACCACGTACAGCGTACCCTTCAATTACCAGGGTATACTCTTCCTTCTTCAACCCCCTCTTATGATGGCTTAGTGCGGATGATTTCCACGACCATTTTGAATCAAGGAAATAGTCTATCAGGGGTGGTTGCATGGTGTGGAATTACATTACTGCTGCTGGCCTTACTTCGAGGTTTTTTTCTGTTTCTTATGCGACAAACTATTATTGTTATGAGCAGGCATGTGGAGTTTGAACAGAAAAATCAAATTTATTCGCATTACCAATCTTTAGATATTTCGTTTCTAAAGCAGAATCGAGTAGGGGATCTAATGAATCGTATATCAGAGGATGTGGCCAGAGTCAGGCTTTTTACAGGCCCCGCTATTATGTATGTTGCCAACTTGATCGCGGTCATTACGCTCTGTGTGTATTTCATGTTCACTCGGGATTCCCTGCTCGCTATATATGTACTGGCTCCCCTTCCTATTCTCGCTTTTCTAATTTATTTTATAAATAATACCATCAACCAAAGAAGTGAACGTATACAGGAAGTTTTATCCGATTTAACTACACACGCGCAAGAATCTTATGCGGGTATTAGAGTAATAAAATCTTTTAGCCAAGAACGTTCTTTGATTGGATTTTACAAATCACTTACGGGTTTGTACCGTAAGGAAGTTTTAGGTCTTGTAAAAGTGGAGGCGCTTTATTTTCCTTCCATTACACTTTTAATTGGAATTAGTACACTTATTACAATTATGATCGGGGGGCTTTATTATATCAATGGTAATAGTGGAATAGGGATACACACTATTGTGGAGTTTGTGATGTATGTAAATATGCTCACTTTCCCTGTAAGCGCTATTGGACTAACTGCAAGTATGATTCAACGTGCAGCCGCTTCACAAGAAAGAATCAATGAATTTTTAGAGGTTAAGCCCAAGATTATCGCCACCCACCCAGTATCCAAAATCATTCCCGATGGAAATTTGTTCTTTGATCAAGTCAGCTTCACTTACCCGGAAACGGGTATCATGGCATTAAAAAATATTAGCCTACAAATTAAAAAGGGAGATAGGGTGCTAGTAGTGGGTAAAACAGGTAGCGGAAAGTCTACTTTATTACAGTTAGTTCTTCGATTTTACGATCCAGATCAAGGGTCCATTCTATTCAATCATGCTTCTATTTCAAATGCAGAGCTTTCAAACTATCGTAGTCAAATCGGATATGTGCCACAGGACAGTTTTCTTTTCTCAGACACCATTGCCGCTAATATCTCCTTTGGCCAGCGATGCAATCAGCAAGACATCGAAAAAGCTGCAATTGCTGCGGCAATTAATGCAGAGATTGTCCAATTTCCAGCGGGTTATCAAACCATGGTGGGAGAGCGTGGCGTGACGCTGAGTGGCGGTCAAAAGCAGCGGATATCCTTGGCGAGAGCCCTTTTGAAAAAACCAACTTTGCTATTATTGGATGATTGTTTAAGCGCAGTGGATAGCGGTACAGAACAAAAAATTGCCTCCTATTTCAGCAAGCACTTAAAGGATGCAACAATTATTATGGTGTCACATCGAGTACATGCTCACCTTGCATTTGATAAAGTGATAGTCCTAGAGAATGGGGCGATCGTTGAAATGGGTTCTCCGGAATCATTAATGGCAAGGGGTGGGGCCTTCAAAAAAATGGCTGACTACCAGCATAACCAATTATTGGAAAACTGATTTGGCTTTATTTCAAAGATTTTTATATTTGTAGGATACCAAATTCAACAACTTAACTGCAAAATCTACCACAGTGACTTACGAGAACAACGAACGGAAAATGGATAGTATTTACAGCAAACGTCTTCGTGCTGGTAAAAGGCGAACTTATTTTTTTGATGTCCGTGCCACAAAGGGAAACGACTACTACTTAACAATTACTGAAAGTAGAAAGCGTTTTGATGACAATGGTTACGATCGACATAAGATTTTTCTCTATAAAGAGGATTTCAACAAATTCGTAAAAGCACTCGGAGAGGCAGTTGACTATGTGAAAACTGAATTAATGCCCAATTTTGATTTTGATGCGTTTAATCACGACGAAACTGAAGAGGAAAATTCCTTTCCAGCTCAACCCCAGGAAAGTGCAGAATTGCCAAAATCAAATCCAGATCCCAATCCTGGGCAAATCAATACGGAAGAAGTGGATAAATGGTAAGTAATAAAATATTGATAATCAAATCTTTATGATTTCATTAATACCTTTTTAATCCATTTGTTAAGAGTTTTAAAAAAATCTTTTACCTTTCCCTTCTAATTATAGTCTTTTGACTCAGCGAGTTCTAACAACCAAACAAGTATCTATGCAACCAAACTTTACTCTTTTAAAAAAGAAAAGTTCTTTATTAATGAGCTATTTCTTTTCGCTACTGTTTGTCCTTCTTTCATTTACGGCCTTTGCACAGCCTTATAGCAATGGCCCGCTCTCAACGGGTGCAACATCTTCAAATGGCACTGCTGCCCCAACTGGGTTTACTTGGAGTGAAGTTCAGGCAGGTAATGGTACTGCGGGATTCGGAGCTAGTATTTCTGCCGGAATCTCAGTAGCAGATAACTTTTCTGTGATTGGATCATGGACTGTCAGCAAAATAACTTTTTACGCTTATTCCTCAGGTTATGCTGGAACTACTTCTCCATTTGATGCAGTTACTGTTGCTATCTATAACACCGATCCATCAGTGGGAAATCCTACTCCAATTTTTGGTGACAGAACCACTAATCGCTTTTTAGCTACTTCTACTGCTTCCATGTATCGTATTTTTAATGCTACACCAGGCACAACGCGTCAAATTTTCAAAATTGAAGCGGCTGTTCCCGTTACTTTAACTACGGGAAATTATTGGGTAGAGTGGAAAGTGGGAACTGCTTTAGCTTCTAATTTCACTCCACCTGTAACCATTGTTGGTGCAGTATCTCCATCTGGGGCTAACGCAAAACAAAGAAGTGCAGCAGGCGCTTGGACTGCATTGCTTGATGGCACCAATGCCCAAGAAATGCCTTTTGTTATTGATTATACTACTTCTGCTTGCACAGGCACTCCTGCGCCTGGTAACACAGTATCTTCTGTGACAACTGTATGTCCTGGTATAAACTTCAATTTATCATTACAGAACCCAACACCTGGTTCAGGAGTCTCTTACCAATGGCAATCTTCAACTAACGGAACCACTTGGACTAATGTTACTGGTGCTACTAGTCCTACTTATACAACAAGTCTTACTGCATCTACATATTATCGTTGTATTGTTTCCTGTTCTGGAAATCCTGGTACTTCAACGCCTGTTCTGGTGTCTCTCGCTCCTAACTCATCCTGTTATTGTACAGCAGGTGCAACTAGTACTTCTTTTGAGAAGATATCAAACGTAACTTTCGGCACAATAAATAACAATTCAACTTCAACAGCGGGCTATGAGAATTTCTTGACACAGTCCACAAACGTAATTGCAGGTCAAACGTTACCAATCTCAGTATCTATTTCTAATGCTTTTTCATCTGATGAAGTGCGTGTATGGATCGACTTCAATCAGGATGGTGACTTCACCGACGCTGGTGAGGCTGTTTACACATCTGCACGTGGTGTTGGACCTCACGTAGGAAATATTACAATCTCAGGATCTGCTACATTAGGTGCTACACGCATGCGTGTTCGTATGCATGATGCTGCGGCTGGTGGCAACACTACTCCTTGTGGTAATTCTACATACGGTCAAGTAGAAGATTACACAGTAAATATTCAGCCTTGTGTGCAGAATGCCTTTACTACAAATCCTGTTAACACAACAACTACCTGTGGCGGAAATGCAACGTTTACGGTTGCAGCCTCAGGTTCAGCTCCTTCCTTTACATGGCAATTCAGAACAAGTCCGACTGCGGCTTGGCAAGAACTTCCTAATGGCGGTGAAGTAAGTGGTGCTACAACTTCAACACTTACATTTACAAACGTGCCCACTACTTGGAATGGATACGAGATCAGAAGTATTCTTCGTGGACCTTGTACTGGTGTAACACCAAGTAGCTCCGCTACATTCACAGTTAACCCTGTGCAGACAAACGTGAGCCCTGCTTCTGCAACAATTTGCCGTGGCGATCTTCAGCGTTTGACAATTACCAACTTCGCCTCTACCTCAGCACCCATGACTGCTACATTTACTTCAACGGATGTGCCTAAGGCCATCCCTGATGCCAATGCTGCAGGAACTTCTAGTAATATCACTGTGAGTGGTCTACCTGCTGGTGCAACAATCACTAATTTGGCCGTTAAGTTTAGCATTCCTGCTCACACATGGCCTGGTGATCTTGCGATTGCATTACGTACTCCAAATGGTCAGGTTTTAAATCTTGATTACTACATCACTAATACAGGATACGGCCCAGGAAATGGAATGGTTAATACAATTATTAGCTCATTGGGTACTGCCGCATTATCTTCTGCAGTTTCTCCGTTTACAGGCACATTCCGTGCAGACAGAGCGGGAGCTGCTGATGCTTCTACTTCAGGCATGCCAGTAACCACAACTAGTTGGGCTGCATTGTATGGTCCTGCTACAGGAACATACACCTTAGCGCTCAGAGATAGTTACGCTGGAGACGTTGGTACTTTAACTGCATGGTCAGTTGATGTTACTTACGTAATCCCAAGTTATGGACAGGGTGTTTGGACAGCTACTCCAGCAGAAGCAGGTACTATGTTCCTTGATGCCGCTGGTCTAGTACCTTACACTGGTACATTAGAAGATACCATCTTTGTTCGTCCTAACGTAAGTACAACCTACTCTGTATTCTTTAACTCTACCATTTCTCCATGTACTTCAGCTCCTGCTCAAGTACCTGTAAGTGTAGGGTTGCCAATCAATAATTTGTCTGTTCCTGCCACTGTAGCTACATGCGTAGGAAATGGATTTACTATTACAGCAACACACGATGCAGTTCCAGCCACTAACGCTGCCCCAATTTACCAGTGGCAGCAAAGTGCAGATGGTGGTGTTACCTGGACTAACGTTGCAAATGCAACCACGCCAGTACTCAGCATTACATCTACTACCCAAGCAATGAACGGTACACGTTATCGTATCCTCTCTCGCTCTGGTGCTTGCGCCATTGCAGCGTCTGGAAGCACTACATTAGTAGTTAATGCATTGCCTTCTATTACGCTTGCTTCCCCAACTGTTAACTTAACTCCTGGCAAAACCACTACTATTACTGGTAGCAGTTCACCTGCTGCAGCAACATGGAGCTGGTCGTTGAATGGTGCAACTATTGGTGGTACCGGTAATACACAGGTAGTTAATATTGATGGATTGGGTAACTACCAGGCAACAGTTCGCGATGTGAACGGTTGTGTGAATCGCTCTAATGTACTTACCATCGGAGCTGAGGCTTCTGATAAATTATGGATCTATCCAAACCCAACCGCTGGCGCCTTCCAAGTTCGTTATTACCACGCAGGTGATATGAATGAGAAGCGCATCATCTCTGTATACAATGCGGCTGGTCAATTGGTAGCTAGCAAAACATTTGATCTTACTTACACTTCATCTCCATACCTGAGAATGGATGTAGATTTAAGTGGAGCTGCACGTGGAACTTATGTTGTAAAAGTTGCACATCAGTTCAGTGGTAAGATTGTAGCTGGTCTCGTACTGGTTCAGTAATCCAACCACAAGTAAACTAAAACCAAAGCCCCTGGGAAACCAGGGGCTTTTTTATGTATTCAAGTGAAGGCTAGTGCAATAATAGGACAGGGGGGTAGACGGGTTTTGCTAGTGAAGTTGCTCTACCCTGGAACTATCGCATTTTTTTGTAAGCATTAATTAAGCCATTGGTAGATGAGTCATGGCTTTTGATTGCTGTATTGTCTACTAATTCAGGAAGGATCTTGTTGGCTAGTTGTTTACCAAGTTCTACGCCCCATTGGTCGAAACTGTAAATATTCCAGATAATACCTTGCGTGAAAATCTTATGCTCATATAAAGCAATTAACTCACCCAGTGCAAAGGGTGTTAATTTTTTAATCAAAATTGAGTTAGTGGGCTTGTTGCCTTTAAAAACTTTGAAAGGGGTCAGCTTTTTTATTTCTGCAGGTCTTAGTCCTTGTTTTTTTAATTCTTGCTTTACCTCAGAGGCGGACTTTCCTTGTAAAAGTGCCTCGGTTTGTGCAAAAAAGTTACTCATCAGTTTTGGGTGATGGTCTCCAATCGGGTTGTGCGATTGCGCAGCCGCAATAAAATCGCAGGGGATCATTGGAGTTCCCTGATGGATTAATTGATAAAATGCATGTTGCCCGTTGGTGCCAGGTTCTCCCCAAATGATGGGACCTGTTGCATATGAAACGGGTCTGCCGGCTCGATCTATTTGTTTTCCATTACTCTCCATATTCCCTTGTTGGAAATATGCAGGAAATCGATGGAGATATTGATCGTAGGGTAAAATGGCCTCAGTTTGTGCCCCAAAAAAGTTGGTATACCATATGCCCAACAAGGCAAGGATAACCGGCATATTTTCCTTTAACGGGGTCTCTTTAAAATGAGTATCCATGTGATGAGCCCCTTTCAGTAATTCAGAGAAGGAATCAAATCCTATCGTCAATGCTATTGACAGGCCAATTGCACTCCATAATGAGTAGCGTCCCCCCACCCAATCCCAGAAGGCAAACATATTTTTACTGTCAATCCCAAACCGTAATACCTCTTTTTCGTTGGTACTAAGCGCTACAAAATGTTTGGCTATATGGCTTTCTTTTTTTGCTTTTTTCAAAAACCAGTTACGTGCTGTAAACGCATTGGTCATGGTTTCTTGCGTGGTAAAGGTTTTTGAAGCAATTAAAAAAAGTGTTTCTTCCGGATTTACTTTCTTTAATGTTTCGGCAATGTGGCTTCCATCAACATTAGAAACAAAAAAAGTTTCAATCCCTTTTTTCCAGTAAGGCTTTAGTGCTTCCGTAACCATTAAAGGCCCTAGGTCACTGCCCCCTATACCAATATTTACAATGTATTTAATTCGTTTTCCGGTATAGCCTCGATGCTTGCCTTGATGAATGCGCTCACAAAAGCTTTTCATTTGCCGCATTACTTTTTTTACATCTGGCATTACATTTTTTCCTGCTACATATACGGCTTTGCCGCTGAAATTTCGAAGTGCTGTATGTAAAACAGCCCTGTGCTCGGTGGCATTGATGCTAGCTCCCGCGAAAAATAAGGATCTGGCTTCTTCCAATTGACACTCTTTTGCTAACGCCACTAATAAATCCATTGTTTTTTCCGTGATCCTATTTTTGGAATAATCTAAAACCAGGTCTTTGGTGCAGCAAGAGAATTTATTATATCGGTTAGGGTCGTTGGAAAAAAGTTGCTGCAAGGTTACATGCTTATTCTCCTTGTAATGAGTGCTCAATTTTTTCCAAGCAGTAGTATTGGTTGGATTAATGACCGGCAGCATACTTAATTCTATTTAGTTCCTCAACAGTTTTATCAATCATATCCGATGAGATATCCAAGTGTGTAACTAGTCGTACTCTATTGGGGGCAATTGCATAAGCCAAGATACCCCTTTCCTTTAATGTATTTACCAAAGCAGGAGCCGATAGCCCATCTTGCAATTCAAAAATTACAATGTTTGTTTCTACCGGTAATACTATTTTCACAAAGTGCAAGATCTGAAGTGTAGACTCCAATCGTTTAGCGTGTGAATGGTCTGTTTTCAGACGTTCTAAATGATGATCCAGCGCATAGATACCAGCGGCGGCCAGAAACCCGGCTTGTCGCATGCTTCCTCCAAAAACTTTACGAATTCTTCGGGCTTTTTTTATGAAGCTATGGTTTCCCACCAGCAAGCTTCCCACGGGGCACCCCAGGCTTTTACTAAGACAAACAGAGATGCTGTCAAAAACTTGGCCATATTGTATGGCAGATTCGTTCTTGGCAATTAACGCATTCCAAAGCCTGGCACCATCCAGATGTAAGGCTAATTGATGTTTATTGCAAACTGCTCTTATACGTTGAATTTCGGCAAAGTCATAACAACTTCCTCCTCCACGATTGCTGGTATTTTCGAGGGAAACCAGTCTGCTAATCGGACGATGTACGTCATCAGGTTGTACAGCCCCTTCTATTTGAGCGGCTGAAATACGCCCAAAATTTCCTGCCAATAACTTTACTGAACAAAGTGAGTTGAAGGCAATTCCGCCACCCTCGTATTGGTAAATATGTGAATTTTCATCACAAATTATCTCGTCGCCAGGTTGGGTGTGGCATTTAATGGCAATCTGATTTGTCATCGTACCAGAGGGACAATAAATTGCTGCCTGCATTCCAAATAGTTCAGCTGTTTTACTTTCCAATGCATTAATGGAGGGATCTTCTCCAAATACATCATCTCCAATGGCCGCCTGTTGCATGGCTTCCTGCATACCTGGCGTGGGTTTAGTCACGGTATCGGACCTGAAATCAATTATCCAATTTTGCATAACCGCAAGTTAGCAATCGGTCAGTTATCTTTGTTACAAATTCAGATTATGCCCTCTTTTGATATCGTAAGCAAAGTAGAATTACAGGCATTGGACAATGCGGTTAATGTTACCACTCGGGAAATCTCCAATCGCTTCGATTTTAAAGGCGCTCATGTAGTAATAGAGTTGGACAAAAAGACTTTTCAATTAAAATTAGAAGCTGAAGACGATATGAAAATGCGTCAGTTAATTGATGTATTGGTCAGCCGTGCTAATAAACAAGGAATTGCCCCTGAGGCTTTTGATCTCTCTAAGGAGGGGGCGCAAAGTGGAAAGATTTGGCGAAAGGAAGTGAAAGTCCGCAATGGGCTAGCACAGGAGGAGGCCAAAAAAGTGGTCAAGTTGGTCAAGGATGCTGGGTTGAAAGTCCAGGCTTCCATCCAGGACGATTTGGTACGGGTAACTGGAAAAAAAATTGACGACCTCCAATCAGTAATTCAGCTTTGCAAAACTGCTGATCTGGGGCTACCTCTTCAGTTTGTGAATATGAGGGATTGATTTGGCTGTTCTGGCTATACCCCGTAAATTTGCATCCCACATTTAAATCATCTTACGGCAAAATCCGTAAGGCCTTAAAAATCATAGTTTTATGAAACAAGGAATCCACCCCGAAAGCTATCGCTTGGTAGTTTTCAAAGACATGAGTAACGGTCATACTTTTTTAAGCCGCTCAACAGCAGCTTCAAAGGAAACAGTTAAATGGGAAGACGGAAATGAGTATCCGTTGATTAAATTGGAGATTTCCAATACTTCGCATCCATTTTTTACTGGTAAGAATATGTTGGTTGACACCGCAGGTCGTATTGATAAGTTCAAAAAGAAATACGCTGCTAAAAAATAAGGTAGTGTAAGTAAGTATTGAAAACGCCCTGCATCTGTGGGGCGTTTTTATTTATCTAGCCTACCTGCATTCTCATTATTTTTACTGCCGTGGGAAAAAAACACATCATTTTCACTGAGGAATTTTGCCAGCCATCCCAGCTGTATCCATTTTCGTTAACACGGCAACTACAAGATATCCGTGTTGGGATTTTTACGATTCGTGAAAAATGGGAGCGTTATTTGAAATTACCCTCACGGGATAAAGCGACAGACAGCTATAAGGACCATCCGCAAAGTGTGCAGTTAAGTCAGATCAAAAAGGGTGAAGCATGGATTTTATTACATGCTAATATTTTACCAACAGTTACTCTCGCTAGTACCATAAAAAAACTGCAGCCTGGTGATTGTTTATTGGATGAACAAGGTGGGCCTATTGCATACTGTATCACTGAAAAGCAAGTTGACTCAAAACATCAAATTAAGATTGATCGCCCCTTGCGGTATAAAAATCAAGTTGCAAAAATTCAGTTTCCTTGGGATTTGACGCAGTTGAATGCCAAAGAAATTGAAAGTGATTTTATATTGGTAACAAAGGGGAGAAAGAGTGCGGCCATTTCAAAGACAAATCGCGTTTGGGGTGCTAAGAAGATATTTATTGAAAAAGGGGCTGTTGTCGAGGGGGCGTTTATTAATGCAATACAAGGTCCTGTATATATTGGGGTAAAAGCCACCATAATGGAAGGATCTATGCTTCGCGGGCCCTTAGCAATTGGGGAAGGAGCTTGTATCAAAATGGGTGCAAAAATCTATGGAGCTACCACTATTGGTCCCAATTCCGTTGTGGGAGGTGAAATTAAAAACAGTATTTTCTTTGGCAATAGTAACAAAGCACATGATGGCTATCTAGGTGATGCGGTAATTGGAGAATGGTGCAACTTAGGTGCTGGTACTTCAAATTCAAACATCAAGAATAATGCGGGGCCCATACGAATTACTACGCCTTCCGGAGAAATTAACGTAGGGCTAAAATGCGGCGTCATGATGGGGGATTACGTAAGGACTAGTATCAATTCCTCAATTAACTCAGGAACTATAATTGGACCTTGTTCTGTGTTATTGGAGGCAGGATTATCTCCCCGGGTAATACCTCCCTTCTCGTGGGGTCAGGATGGAATTACAAAATACAAGTGGCCTAAGGTGATAGAAGATATCAAACGTTGGAAGGCACTCAAGCACTGTGCAGTTAGTGAATGGGAAGAAAAAATGTTGGAAACTATTTACTCGTCAAATTAGTTTATCGTTATGAGAAAAAAAATTGCTGCAGCTAACTGGAAAATGAATTTAAGTTGGAAGGAAGGCAACGAATTAATTAATCAATTGCTGGATCGTCATCCTGCGATTAACAATGGACACCAAGTAATTTTAGCGGTACCCTTTCCCTATCTGACTTTAGCCGCTAAATTGATAGCGGGACGATCCGATTTTGCCCTTGCAGCGCAGAATTGCTACCACCTACCAGCAGGGGCCTATACGGGAGAAGTTTCCGCTTCGATGCTTGCCTCTATTGGTATTAAGTATTGTGTTGTTGGTCATAGTGAGCGTAGAGAGTATCAGCAAGAAACACCCGCGCAATTGGCAGATAAATTACAGCTTTGTTTTAATCACGCCATTACACCTATTTTTTGTTGTGGCGAACCATTGCCCATTAGAGAGAACGGGGATCCTAGTAGATATGTGACTGATCAACTGATTGCTTCCTTGTCTTCCTTGGCGCCCGAGCAAATAGCGCAACTCATTATTGCGTACGAGCCAATCTGGGCTATCGGCACAGGGAAAACGGCTTCTTCAGCACAAGCACAGGAAATGCATTTGGCTATCCGTAATTATTTACGTGACACGTATGGCAGTTCTATTGCTGCCGAAATCCCCATTTTGTACGGAGGGAGTGTTAAAAGCAGTAATGCCACTGAAATTTTTGCAAATCCCGATGTTGATGGTGGTTTAGTCGGAGGTGCTTCTTTGATTGCAGATGAATTTTCTGCAATCATTAAAGCATTACCGTAAAAAGTTATTTGATTACTTCACTGATGGCGGTACCAATATTTCCGCTAGGCATTTGCACCCGTAGCAGTGAGGCTAGGGTAGGTGCTATATCGGACATGCTAGTCTCTCTGATTGTTTTTCCTTTACGAATTCCCCAGCCATACCATAACAGCGGTATATGCGTGTCGTAGGGGTTCCATAGTCCGTGCGTGGTACCTGTATTTCCACTCGCATCAATATAACCAGGCTTTAAAATAAGTTGTAATTCCCCACTGCGGCGTGGATGATAACCTAAATTGATCGCTTTTTGTATGGTTTGAGGAAGGGGAATAGCATTTGTTTCTGCTAACGTAAAAATACGGTCAACGCCGGGTTCATTGGAACATTCTTTCTTTAGCCAATCAGCAATTGCTGTTGCCGAAATTCCAGCTGAGTCAAGTTTGTGAAGATTTAAGTGATATTGATAATTGTCGTCACTTAAAATTATTTTATTGATTTTGTAGATCTTTTCTAGCGATGCATTTAATCGATCCATAAGCTTGCTAGTAAAAACACGTCCACCAGGCAATTTATTTTCTTGCATAAATTCCGGTATGTGTGCTGCACCATGATCAGCGGTAAGAAATAGAGTGTATTGATTTTTGCCAATTTTTTGATCGAGTAGTTCCAGGAAATTTCCAAGTGCTAAATCAAAACGAAGCATGGCATCTTCCGCCTCTAGCGAGTTGGGGCCAAAGCTATGTCCTATGTAGTCAGGAGAAGAAAAACTAACCGCTAACAAGTCAGTGATACCATCTTGCCCTAAATTTTCGTTTTCTAAGGCAGCCTTTGCAAATTCAAAAGTTAATTCGTTACCAAAATAGGTGGTGCTTAATTTACCATAGTCCTTGCCTATAAATTTCTTTAGTTCATAAGGGAAACCTTCTCCAAATGGTTTGGCTTCATATGCTTTTTTATCTGCAGTGCTCTGTGTGTAGGTAGCGCTATCGTATAAAAGAGACCAGCCTTTATCATAATACTGGTCAGGTAGTTTTTGGTCATTGAATTGATTTACCCAGTTGGGCAGGGAGGGCATGTAGTAGGTAGAGGTGATCCATTTGCCTACCGAGTTGTCGTACCAATAAGCGGCGTTTGCGCTATGACCCGCTGGTAAAATTGCCCCACGATCTTTAATGGCTATGCCCACCACCTTGCTTTTGAAATTTGTAGCAAGTCTTAGTTCGTCCGCAATTGAAGTAACCAACATGTTTTTAGGACTCATTTTTCCTTGGGACGAGCTGCTTCCAACCGTCGCCACATTTTTGTCCTCTGTGCAATAAACTGTTCTATTCTGATCCTTGTCCCACCAGGCGTTTCCAGTAATACCTGTAATAGCAGGGGCACTCCCAGTGTAGACTACACTATGGCCACAGGCAGTTACAGAGGGGGCATATGGAATTAGCGTGTTTTCGCAGGTGTTACCTTCTTTTAGTAATCTTTTAAATCCTCCATGCTCACTATATCGATCATAATAGCGATATAAGTAATCCCAACGCATCTGATCGAGCATTAGGCCCACTACTAATTTTGGTCTTTCCAGTTGGGATTGGCTGAATGCGGTGGCGGTAAGTAAAAGAAATAAAACAATGGGGGACAAAAGACGATTCATGCTGTTTTTATTAGGGATACAAAGGTAGGAAATTGATTTATGGACCCTTGAAACTGTCCTTATTTGATAGGGGTACAATGCTCTGCTAAAATCTGCACTTTACCATTCCATTTTGTAATGGTAACACTGCAGCGTTGACGATCGTCAAAGGACTCCCCATGGTAAATTCCTTTTCCTTTCCAAATTGTATTCACTACAGCTGTATTTCCTTCGATTTCTATGGTAAGATTATCGCGTTCCATAGTTTGTAAGGTGTAAACTTGGGAGCCAGCTGTGGCAACCAGCGCTGCACGATCAAATGTTTTACCTGATTGCGTAAAGTAGAGATACTGGGGGGAGAGCACGGAATCTACCAATGTTGCATTCTTAGTTTTCCATCCCCGGTCAAATTTCTCCATGATAGCATGAACCTCCTGTTCGGTAAGCGGTGCGGTTTGTTGAGAATTGCAACTGGATAAAAGCACAAAAATCAGTCCTGTGATAAATAGATTATTCATTTTTTAGTAATAAGTCGTATAGTTCTTTTGTCCATTCTGTTCGGAGAACCTGTGTTCGGCATCCTTTTTTAACTTCATGTATTTCAACTAGCAGTTGATTTGTAAAGTTACTAACCCATTGGTTTTCGTTGATGCGAATCCATCCATAAGTAGTGTCTTTGGTCAGTAGCTTAACAATTTTTTCGCATTCAGTCATTTCTTTTCCCCAATAGATTTCTCGGGTGCATTCTTTTTCACTATTGTAAGATAGCGTGGGCTTCAAAATTGCGTTGGCTCGATTTTGCTTACACCAGGCTTCCGATTTTCCCACAAAGTATTGCCCATAGCTTGCGGAAGAAAATGCAAGAAAGCAGAAGCTAAAGAAGTAGATTGCCTTTTTGCTGATCATTTCAGAAAGTTAACTTCTTTTTCGATCAGCTAGCCACTGCTCAAATTGAATTTTACTGAAACTACTAAGATTCATGTCAGGTGTCAACCGGCTTTTCTGGGCAACCCGCACGCCATACCGCACATCTGTTAAGCCGGATAGGGTATGGGCATCTGGATTGATTGAAATCAACACACCGTTGTCTATTGCATAGTCTACCCATTCCCAATCCAGGTCTAATCTGCGGGGGTGCGCATTAATCTCAATGGCCACCTTGTGCGCTGCACAGGCGTCAATAATTTTTTTATGATTGATGGGGTATCCCGCTCTGCTTAATAAGAGTCGGCCCGTGGGATGCCCCAGTATGCTGGTAAATGGATTTTCAATCGCTTTCAGAAGTCGATTTGTGGCTGTGTCTATGTTCATTCGAAGGTTGCTGTGTATCGAGGCAATAATCAGGTCGAAGGATGAAAGTATTGTTGGTTCATAATCCAACGAACCGTCATTGAGAATATCTGATTCTATCGATTTAAAAATTCTAAAAGGGGCCAGCTTCTTATTTAAATCATCAATCTGTTGGTGTTGAGCGGCTACTCGATCTGCTTTAAGACCATTTGCATAGAAAGCGCTGGCGGAGTGGTCAGACAGTACCATATACTCCCATTGCTTTTCTATACAGGCCAGGGCCATTTCTTCGATCGAATTTGCTCCATCACTCCAGTTACTGTGACAATGAATTAGCCCTTTGATGGAGTCCTCTTGAATGGGTGTTGTGAAATACGCTTTTTCCAAATGTTTTTTTGATTCTCTCCGGGCAGGTGATATGACCGGTAGTTTCCTCCTTATAAAAAACGAATCATCGGGTGCTTCTGTTGGGGTAGGAGTTATATCCGCGTACTCCGGAACTGCTAATACAGCCTCGTAAAATTCCGTCGAGGAGGATGTTTTAAAAAGATCCCAGGAAAGATTCTCGGATGCGTATAGACGGATGGCTAGCCCATTTTTTAATTTATAGCAAAGGGATTGATCAGTTTCCTCCACCAATTCAGGGGGCTGCGCTGTCAAAAATTTTTCTTTGATGGATTCTTTTGAGGCTACCACAACAAAAGCTAGCTCCTCGAGTGTAGGTAGTTGTCTTCTAAAGTTTCCCGTTACCGCTACCTTCTCTTTCCCAAATTGTTGATATAAAAAGGATTCAATCGTGGGTAGAAGAACTTCAATTTCAGCGTATAGGAAATGTCCTTTGTGTTGAAGTAAGAACCGAATGGAGTTTTCTATGGATACCTGAGTTTTTTCACCAAACCCTTTGAAATGGAGCAGTCGGTTTTCCTGGCAGGCATATAATAACTCGCCCATAGATTCAATACCCATCTCTTTCCAAATCGTATGGATCTTTTTTGGACCTACTCCTTTTATTTGAAGCATTTCTACTACGCCAGTGGGGGTGCTATTCAGTAGTTCGTTTAGTTGAACCAAATGTCCAGTTTCCAGTAGCTGAGTAATAGCCCCTGCTACACTGGACCCTATTCCGCGAATCGATTTCCATTTTTCAGGCGGGGTAGTTGCCAGCGGGTAGGGTAGCTTTTCAATTGTAAATGCAGCTGCAGCATAGGATTTTGATTTAAATGAATCGGCACCGTGGATGTCCAGTAGTTTTGATAATAAATCCAGGTGCTCTGCAAGCTGGGCGTTTTCCATGGTTGCAAGGTATGAAGGGATGGGTTTAAATGAGAAAGTCCCCCGTAATCGGAGGACTTTCTATCAATTGGAAGAGAAGTGTTACTTCTTCTTCTTAGCAGCTTTTTTCTTAGCGGCTTTCTTTTTTGGAGCGGCTTTTTTCTTAGCAGCTTTTTTCTTAGTAGCCATTGTTTTGAATTTAATGGTGTTAGGAAAATGGGTTATCGTTAGTAAAAATAATCATATTTTTTTACTAACCAAATTTTTTTAAAGAAATTTTAGGAACTGCCGGAACCGCTTTTTAGGCTTCTGCTGGTGTTACAGAAACAAATGTTCTGTTGTTGCGTCCTTTTCTAAATTCAACTACACCATCTGTTAGTGCAAACAGAGAGAAGTCTCTACCTACACCAACATTTTTTCCAGGATGATATACAGTGCCGCGTTGACGTACGATGATATTACCAGAGATGGCAGGTTGGCCACCAAATATTTTTACGCCAAGGCGTTTGCTTTGTGAGTCACGGTTATTCTTTACACTACCTTCACCTTTCTTATGTGCCATGGATGTGTTTTTTTAATAGATGATAATAATTAAGCGATGCTTACAACTTTAATTTTTGTGTAAGCGGTACGATGACCTTTCTTTTTGTGAAATCCTTTTCTTCTTTTCTGTTTGTAGGCAATTACTGTATCGCCTTTAACTTGATCAAGAATTTCTGCCTGAACTTTTGAACCGTTGTTGGCACCAATGGACAGTTTCCCATTCGTATCAACCAGTAATACTTCAAGATTCAGTTTATCCCCTGCATTCCCCTCTACGTGGGGTACATATAGGGTTTGGTCTTTTTCAACCTTGAATTGCTGACCGGCCACTTTTACAATAGCTACCATACACTAAAAATTAGGACGGCAAAGGTAGGGGAAAAAGGTTAATCTGCCAACGGAAAATACAACTCATTCAAAGCCAATAGTCCGGGGTAATTGCCCGAGGGTTCACTATATTTACCCTTCTTAAATTTGCGCCTGTTCCCCAGCGGCACTGATCCATGAAAATAAAGTCATTTTTCGCTAAGCCTTTTGCAGCCTTTGTGCACCGTACTATTCGCAGGGAAATGCATACTGCATTAGCGGATCAGCAACGAATCTTATCACAGCTGATTGAAACAGGCAAAAAAACCCTTTTTGGCAAGTCTGTTCATTTAACTGATGTATCTGATTATCAGTCTTTTAAAGATTCTGTTCCCCTTCAAGACTACGAGGGACTAAGGCCTTGGATCGAAAAAATCAAAGAGGGCGGGCAGCATGTACTTTGGAAAGGGCAGCCTCTCTATTTTGCCAAAACCTCAGGAACCACCAGTGGCATAAAATATATTCCCATTACTAAGGAGTCTATTCCTAACCATATCAACACCGCCCGTAATGCCCTATTATGTTATATGGCGGAGAGCGGAAATACCCATTTTACAGACGGAAAATTGATCTTCTTATCCGGATCACCCGTGTTGGAGCGGGTGGGTGGAATTCCAACAGGTCGGCTGAGCGGGATTGTAAATCACCATGTGCCCAGTTATTTACGGTCTAATCAGCTGCCCTCTTTTGAGACTAACTGTATCGAAGAATGGGAACTAAAGCTTTCAAAAATTGTAGAAGAGACCCTCTCTGCAAATATGACATTGATCAGTGGTATTCCTCCTTGGATGCAAATGTATTTTGATGCATTGATTGCAAAAAGTGGTAAACCAGTGGGCGAACTCTTCCCAAATTTCAGTGTAATGGTGCAAGGCGGGGTTAATTTTGAACCCTATCGTGCAAAGTTGATGGAAAGTATTGGCCGAAAGGTGGATACCATTGAGTTATTTCCTGCCAGCGAAGGATTTTTTGCTTTTCAGGATACGTTGGACCAACAAGGTTTGTTACTAAACACTAACAGCGGAATATTTTTTGAGTTTGTTCCAACTGCCGAAGTAGGAAAGCCTAATCCAAAAAGACTTTCCCTGGCAGAAGTAAAAGTGGGTGAAAATTATTCGCTCATTATTAATAGTAATGCAGGTTTATGGGGATATGAAATCGGAGATGTAGTTCGTTTTGTATCCTTGGATCCTTATCGTTTAATGGTGGTAGGACGAACGAAGCATTTTATTTCAGCATTTGGCGAGCATGTAATTGGAGAGGAGGTTGAGTATAGTCTTCAAAAGGCCTGTCAAGAATTTGCTGCTTCGGTAACTGAATTTACTGTAGCACCCCGCGTAAGTAAGGATCAGGAAAAATCCTGTCATGAATGGTTCATTGAATTTGATCAACCGCCTGCCGATCTGAAAGCATTTGCGCTTTGCGTGGATAAGCATTTGCAACAGAAGAATGTCTATTATAAAGATTTAATTACCGGCGCAATTTTAAATCCTCTCCAAATTCAGGTTGTTACCAAAGGGGGCTTTATTAATTATATGCGTTCCATTGGTAAATTGGGAGGGCAAAATAAAGTACCAAGACTTAGTAATGACCGTGTTATTGCTGACGGCCTAATTTCATACACCTCTATCAACTGATATTTTACATGCAACAATCTTCATCGCAAAAACGAATTGCAATTTTTGGTTCAACCGGCTCGATAGGTACACAGGCACTGGATGTGATAGCGGCTAATCCAACTTTGTTTTCAGCCGAGGTGCTCACTGCACAACAGAATGAACAATTGCTCATTGAACAGGCCAAGCGATTCCAGCCCAATATTGTGGTGATTGGGGACGAGAAGAAGTACGCAGTGGTAAAAAAGGAATTGGATTCCCTCGGTATAAAAGTTTTTGCAGGTGAAAAAGCATTGGAAGAAGTAGCGGCATTGGATTGTTATGATCAAATGCTGGCTGCCATTGTAGGATACGCTGGATTGCGGCCTACATTGGCTGCCATTCGTAATGGAAAGAGTATTGCGCTGGCCAACAAAGAAACATTAGTAGTGGCCGGGGATATTGTTATGCGCACGGCCTTTGAAAATAAGGTTCCTATTATCCCTGTTGACTCAGAGCATTCCGCAATTTTTCAATGTTTGGTGGGGGAAGTGCACAATAAAATTGAAAAAGTAATACTTACAGCTTCCGGTGGACCATTCTTGGGAAAGAAAACAAATTATCTGGTGAATGTAAAGCGCGAACATGCTTTGCAGCATCCTAATTGGTCAATGGGTGCTAAGATAACGATTGACTCTGCTACCTTAATGAATAAGGGGTTAGAAATGATTGAGGCACGTTGGCTCTTCAACTTAAAGCCCAGTGAGATTCAAGTGGTGATCCATCCTCAAAGTATTATTCATAGTATGGTGCAGTTTCAAGATGGAAGTATCAAGGCGCAAATGGGCTTGCCTGATATGAAGCTGCCGATTCAGTATGCTATGGCATTTCCTCAGCGAATTGCTAATCAGTTTCCTCGTTATGATTTCAGAACAGTTCGCAATTTAACGTTTGAGGATCCTGATGTTAAAACATTCAGAAATCTAGCCTTGGCCATGGAGGCGCTGGAGAAAGGGGGTAATCTAGCTTGTATAATGAATGCTGCCAATGAAATTGTGGTCTTTGCGTTTTTAAGAAATCGCATCAACTTCCTGGATATGACCACCATTATTGAAAAGACCATGCAGCAGGTACCGTTTATCCAAGATCCTACGTTGGAGGATTATTTTGAAAGCGATGCTGCTGCGCGTAACTTTGCAGCTGATCAAATAAATCTATAACTGATTTTTCTTTTGTGTCAGTTTTAAAACCTTATGATACTTCTTGCAATTGATTGGTCCGCAGTTGGACTTCAGGCCGCTCAGCTTTTACTTTCACTTTCCATTTTAGTAATCCTGCATGAGTTTGGTCACTTTATTACAGCGCGATGGTTTGGCTGTAGAGTGGAAAAGTTTTACTTATTTTTTGATCCCTGGTTTTCGCTCTTCAAAAAGAAAAAAGGGGAGACCGAATACGGGGTGGGATGGCTTCCCTTGGGAGGTTATGTTAAGATTGCAGGAATGATTGATGAGAGTATGGATAAGGAGGCGCTCAGCAAACCTGCCCAGCCCTGGGAATTCAGAAGTAAGCCAGCCTGGCAACGACTCATTATTATGATTGGAGGGGTAGTCATGAATGTGCTGGTCGCTTTTGTGATCTATGCTTTTATCCTGATGATCTGGGGAGATAAAAAAATTCCTACTTCCTCCATGAAATATGGAGTGCATGTGGTGGATAGCACCCTGTACAAAATGGGTATTAGAAATGGGGATCGTATTATCTCAATTGACAACCAGCCCGTCAATGATTTCGAGAAATTGCGTCGTAAGTTAATCCTTGGCGAACAAGTGCAATTACAGCGCGGCGAAGAGTTGATTACAATTAATCTAGATAAAGATCTTATTGGCCAATTAGTTGAAAATAGAAATAAGGATCGTAGAGGCTTCCTGGAAGCACGTCGACCAGCCATTGCTTTTTTTGTTCCTGATACGGGTAATGCATTTAAAGCAGGTTTAAGGCCTGGTGACAAAATGTTGGCTATTAACAATAATTCATTTGAGTTTTATGATCAACTTCAGGAGCAACTTCCTGCATACAAGGGAGATACCATTAACTTATTGGTGGAAAGAGCTGGTCAAGCAGTTGAATTAAAAATGCCAATAAGCGAAGAAGGGAAAATTGGTTTTCTTCCTTACGGGTATAATTACCAGCAAATGGATAGTTTGGGTTGGATCAAATTGGAAGTAAACCGACTTTCATTTTTTGCAGCGATACCCGGTGGTATCAAAAAAGCGGGTACTGAGTTACAAGACTACATCGATCAGTTCAAAAAGATTCTTGATCCTGATACGGGAGCCTACAAAGGGGTTGGTGGTTTTAAAGCAATGGGCTCCATCTTTCCCGGATCTGTTTGGGATTGGGAAGCCTTTTGGCGAATTACTGCCTTTCTCTCCATCGTGTTGGCGTTCATGAACCTCTTGCCAATTCCTGCGTTAGATGGAGGCCATGTTCTTTTCACGTTGTATGAGATGATAAGCGGGCGTAAGCCTAGTGATAAATTTTTAGAGTATGCACAGCTCGTTGGAATGGCGCTGTTACTTTCCCTTATGATTTATGCCAATGCCAACGACTGGTTGGGTTGGGGAAAATAAGCGAACTTTGCATTTCTAAGGGGGCGTTTGGTTTTGACAGCATAGCTCTTTGAAAGTATAAGCATGTACTGCGTTGCGTAATTAGCAGTTTAATCTGAATACGAGACTATAAATGGCAATACTCAGTATGCCATGGCTGCTTAATCAGTGATTAGGTAGTCATTAGGGCCGCCGGGCCGGTTTATCTGTTACCACGCCCCGCCGCCGACTCAACAAACAATACAGGTTGCAAAAAGCTGGTCTCTTGCAAAAGAGATGGTCGTGCTGCTTTTCTAAGATAATTACGACTACGGGGTAGTTTGGTTCGTCCAGTTCCTGTCTATCCCCGACAATTAATGCTGGAATAAACATGTAGAAGGCTTTCGACGAATATGTTTGGACACCGGTTCGAATCCGGTCGCCTCCACTTTTAATAAATTTGTTCTTCAACTAAACAAATAATTTTTCTATGATCACTCAATCTAAGACAAGCGTTCAGACCATCAGCCGCTCTATGTTTTTGCTGATAGCTGGTTTTATGTTTTTAACAGTGGGTTCCTCTTTCAAGGTGCTCCAAGAAAACCCTGATGCTATTGTGGGTGTATGGAGAACTGGAGAGGGTAATGCAATGGTCAGAATTTATAAAAATGGAGAGAAGTATCAAGGAAAGATAGTGTGGTTAAAGGAGCCTAACGATCCTGAAACCGGAAAACCTAAGGTTGACAAAAATCATCCGGAGGAAGTAAGTCGCACACGTTCAATTTTGGGACTTGTTAATGTGTGGGGGTTTCGTTTTGCAGAAAAAAATAATTGGGAAGAGGGAAGTATATATGATCCCAAAAATGGTAACACGTACTCATGCACCATAAAAATGACCAGTCAAAATACAATTGAAGTCAGGGGCTTTATTGGTGTTTCCTTGATTGGGCGAACAGATACGTGGACTAGACAGGTTGCCAAATAAAGTGTCAACTACCCAGTGTTGCTAGGGCGATACAAAGCTCAAACTAAAAGAGAAGTAAAGAGGATTCCCCAGCGAACTCATAAAGTAGCGTTGATTATCCTTGCTCCCATTGTATTGGTTCATGCCATCAAAGCGCCAATTATAACGAAGCCCGGCCTGCGCATTGAACCATATAAAACCTGCTAATTTTTTATCCCACATCAATCTAGGCTTTAGTTCGCCTCGCTGCAAGTAAAGTTCACCCATGGGGCTATTGGACAAACTCATCCAGAATTGGTTTCCCTCAAGTTCAAATCCAACTTGTAACATACTAGATGTTGAAAAATTATATCGTAAGTGACCTCGGGCTGGAAGCAATAATTCCATTCCCCATTTGTCATTAAATGTTTTATTCCAAAGGAACACAGGTACATGCAGTATTCTTCCTGCACGATAGGTTCTGGCAATACCTGTACCTACCATGTTATTTTCAGAAATTTTCCAACCATATACAATGGTTCCGCTCCAGGTGAGTGCATTTTTATTTACATCCTTTAGGGTGTGAAATATCCCATTTACATCAGCACTCGCCTGGATAATCAAAAAATTCTTTTCATTCAGGGGCTTAAATAATGTGCTATTAACGCCTGCGCTCGCCAAAAAGTGAGACTGTAGCGTTTTTGCAAATAAGTTACTTCCGGGATTTTCAAGGTTGAATCTGCTTCCCCAATAATTGGCTCCAACCTGCCATATAACTTTATTGGTTGAAACAACTGGTATATTGACTTGTGCTCTTAACGCCGATAGGTTTTTAACAGAAAAGTTTTGCATGGCTGGAAGCATGGCTGATACCGGAATAGAGGGCATCTCAAAGGAGGACTGCCGGTCATATCCAATGCTCACTATACGGGTAGGAGTTTGGTTGACTACTTTTTGATTACAAAACCGTTTAACCCCTTCAGCGTCACCAAATTTACTATAGTCAAACGTATCTGTTGAGTCTATTTGCGCTGCTACATTGAAAAAGGATGCCAATAGTGCGCCTATTAAAATTGGTTTACGCATGTCAAGGTTGGATTTTTGTAAGGCAAAGATAGGTTTACAAATTTTTAATAGTACACAAACTTATTTCTTTGAAAATAGTTTGACAGCCCGGATGCATGAATTCATTCTATATGTAACTCAACTCGGTAGCCCATTTTAAATTTAGAAGCGGGTAATCCATGCCTAAGCTGATAAGTTGTACTCATCTCCTGGTTAAAGAGCTTTATTCTTTCATTTACAATTGCAAGCCCCATGCCAAATCCATTTATTGTTGATTGGGTGGAGTGATTTTTGTCTTTTGGGTTTTCGATTGATAGTAAAACACCATCTCCTTTTTTTATCACTTCGAGGATTATATTTTTTTCCTCCGGCCCTTCATAGCCAATAGCTCCATATTTAAGTGAATTTTCAATAAGTGGTTGCAAAATGTTTGGCGGTATGCTAATTTTTTCTAGGTTAATTACTGGGTCAATATTTTCTTGATATCCTACTGAAATATCTTTAGCATAGCGTAGAAATTCAATATCCAAATAAGACTTAATAAACAGCAATTCGGTGGATAGTGTTACATGTTTTTCTTTTGATCTTTCTAAAAAGTTTCGTTGGAGCTTTGAAAATTTTAGAAGAACACCCAGTGCGGCTTCCTTGTTTTCAGTAAGTATATTATTGTAGATCAGGTTGAGCGAGTTGAATACAAAGTGCGGGTTTAGGTTTTTATTTAACATGTCAATTTTATTATCTACAATTCGCTTTGCATAAATTTTTTCATTATATTTTAATTTAAAAATCAAAAAAAGAAAGACAATAAGAAGGATTCCTATACCTATGAAAAACAGGGGATTTCTGCTAAGGGGTAAGGTAATTTTTATAAATCGGTTTGCAATGTGCTCATTATTGGCTGAAAGAAGTATTTCATATTGGCCTGCTTTCAAGTTTGGTGGAATTTCTATCGTGGATCCTGTAAACCATTTTTGAAAAAAGATTTGAGTAGGGCTTTTAATAGTCACTTTCTTTAGGCTGTGATTCTGAATAAAATAGTTGGGGTGATGTATCTCTATGATTCCATTATTTTGTTCTGTTAATTGCTCTGGAATATCAATTTCATATTTGGACCGGGTAGGGATAGAGGCTAGTTGCTTTTCCTCCAGGATGGTAATAGTTCCGCCAGCACTAATTAATAGCCTATTGAAAATATCAAAAACAGGCTTCTTGGCTATACTACGATTACCTAGATAATGATATAGGAGGATTTGTCCATTATTGCCCCATTTAATAAGGGCGTCATTACTAATCAGGTATAAGCCTGCAGTTTGTGAGCAAAAGATCCAATTAGCTTTAAAATCCGTTATACTCTCTTCGATAGTATACGTTGTTAAAAATTGAAAACTATATCCCTTTATTTTATAGGCGCTGATTTTATTGTTCAAAAGAACATAAACGGTATCATTTGAGCAAGTAAAGTCATCAATATTATTTAAATCTGCCTCATTGTCTTTAATAATGTGTTCGCCCAAATTATCATAGATTTTGAAACCTTTTCCCTCATTGAAGCAAATGAGTTTATTTCCACTTTTTTCTACTTTTGGAATCAAATTGGCAGTGCCAATTGAATTGTATTTCTTTTTATTTAAATCGAGTAACCAAGCTGAATTGTAATAGCTAAAGAAATAAATATCATTTCCTTGCCTGAAGCAGTCGTTGAAAAATCTTCCTACTTTATAGTTATTTGATAAGTCTTGAACGGGTTTAATATTTTTGTCGATTATATAATCTATTCTTTGAATAGACATGATATATGATGTATCACCAATCGTTTTAATTTTACGAAGACTACTGTTGGGATATGTTTTTGAAAGTAGAATAGGGTTATTGTTGCCTGTATTAATCGTAGTATTTATTTTTAGAGTTGAATTATTATAATAGAACAATTCATTTTTTTGGTTTGTTTCAGCTACAATGAAGTCCCCTATTTCAAATGACTTGCTTATATTTTTTTGTATAAATACTCCACGGTGTTTTGTTCCTATGTACAGACAATCGTTTGTACTGTCATAAAAAAGACATTTTGTATAGTATCGATTGGAAAAATAATTGATAGGTTGATTTATCGTGGTTGTTGTTACGCCTTGATCTTCTTGATGTGTATTACCAATTGCATAAAATACTCTGTTACCAATCTTAATTAAATCCCAGATGGCGGGATTGGTATAAAAGGAATAATTTAGTCTAATTCTCTTTACAACGGGTTTGTCTTTTATGATCAATAAGTTACAAATGTGATCGCCCCCGATTATGAGGGTATCTCCTTTTGCTAAAAGTGTAAGAAAGTTTTCAGTATAAACTGGGTTATTAAGTTTAGTTAGTGGTGTTTCTTGAAATGATTTTCCATTAAACATCAAAATTGATGAGCGAGGGTAGGTGATTAAAAATATTTTATTTTTAAAATAGGCTACATCCATGGGCCTTTTATTGGATTCCCCTTTCCATAATAGGGTTAATTTGAGTTTGTCTATGCGGTATACCGATGTAGTTGTAATTGCCCAAATATTTCCATTTATCTTCCGTAGCCTTGTTATTTCGCTTTTGCTAGGCAGGGGGATAGACTTGACTGTTTGCAGCGATTTTAAATCTATTATGTTTATCCTATTGCTTAGGGCTATGTAAATTGAATTCCCTGAAAAAGCAATTTGTTTAACCGGCTCCCTGAATTCTGATTCTAGATGCTTTAGTTTAGCATTATTTATGTTTTTAATCGAAAGTCCATTCTCTGTTGCAATCCAGATTCGTCCTTCTTCATCCTTAGCAATTTGATTGATGGACGAAGAAGGAAGACCATTTTTTCCGGTAAAGGTGGGTTCCAGATCTGCTGGTTGGGCCAGCAGAACGTCTTTACTGATTAGGAAGCATAGTATGCTTGCAACGAGAGCAGACCATTTCTTGAAAGAGGAATGCATAGCTTATTTAAGAATAACTCTTTTTGATTGAATTCTGTTATAAAGTTTCGATTTATAATAAATGATTTGTGTACCCGTATAAAGTGCTCATTCAATTTAGGTGCAAGTGTTTTTAATGTTTGGGCAGTCAAATATATATTTCCAGTGGTTAATTGAATTTCGGAATAGGGTCCTTTCGCTTTTAAGTAAACTATGTTGGCTAGTTCAAGGGGAACGCTTCTGCCCTTAACTTTTATAATCAGGTATAGTTTTTTAGCTTGCTTAAATACAATCTCGCATTGTTTGATTGACGCTTTTAATTCCTCGGGATCGACTGGCTTGAGTATGTAGTCATATGCACGATTTTTAATCGCTTTCACTGCATATTCTGAATAAGCGGTGACAAATATGATTTTAGTAGTTACTGGGATATATTTTACAAGGTCAAAGCCTAATTTATTTTTTAGTTGAATATCCAAAAAAACAACTTCGTAGTTTTTAGTATCTAATAAAACCTTTGCCTCATCCAAATTTTCTGCGGTAGATATTTCGTTCACTTCTTTTGCACAATGCTTGCGTAGAAGGGTGAGTAAGGTGTTCCTGCCAGCGTATTCGTCATCTATGATTAGGGCATCCATCATCAATATGGTTTATGCTATTTAGGTTTCAATCTGTTAAAGTAAATAAATTTTTATGCTTTTTAATAAGTGATTCAACTTAAATGCCGTATCGTAATTAATTTCATTCCTGTAAGTGTATATATTGATTCATCTTTTTCAGTATATTGCAATTACCTTAATCCTGTGAAAATCTTATCCAATGGGCAAGATCACATTGCTATTGATTGATGACCATAAATTAATTCGTGATTCCTGGTCCATCATCTTAAATGCTGATCCTCGTTTTGAAGTAGTGGGGGAGACCAATGATGTTGATCAAGCGCTTTTCTTAGTAAAAAAGTTAAACCCGGATATCGTACTCATGGATATCAACATGGTACCGGTGAACGGTTTTGATGCTACTAAAATTATACTTCGGGACGTACCCGAGGCTCGAGTTGTAGCAATCTCCATGCATGCGCTACCAGCATATGCAAGACGGATGTTTCAGATGGGTGCCAAAGGGTATGTAACTAAAAATTCCTCCAAGGAAGAGTTTGTTACTGCCATTTTGGAAGTGAAGGCAGGCAATAAGTTTATCTGTGAGGAAATCAAAAATATTGTTGCTCAGCAGGAGTTGGATGATGATGGGGGGCATCCAGATATGAGTATGCTATCCAAACGAGAAATTGAAGTAGTGCAACTTATCAAGGAAGGTCTTTCTTCAAAAGAAATTGCCAGAAGCCTGGATATCTCCTTAAAAACTGTAGAGGTTCATCGTTATAATATTCTTCGGAAGCTAAAACTTAAAAACACCGCATCACTGGTAAATTTCATTAATGCCCAAGGGTATTGATGCGTTCCAATGCGGCTAAAATCTACCCTCTATATTTTGTACGAGGAGTGGCGTTCATTGGACAGCCTTCTCTGGGTGCTACACAAGAAGTGAAAATTCCTGCTGCCAGCAATAGTAAAATTAGGCTTGTGTAAAATCTTTGCATTATTTCTAGTTTCAATGCAAAACTAACAAATTTGATATACTCACTTGACAAATGGGGGTATTTGAGAATAAATTTAAGGTGAATCACTCATCTAAATCCTACCTTTACTCCTATGTTACAACTTACCAAGCCATTGGCTTTCATTGATCTGGAAACCACCGGTGTCAATCTCGGTACTGATCGTATCATTGAAATTGCAATTGTTAAAGTGCTTGCTGATGGAACGAGAACAACCAAGCGAAAATTGATAAACCCAGGTATATCCATTCCTCAATCCTCCAGTGATATACATGGGATTACCGACGAAATGGTTAAGGATGCGCCCACTTTTGTGCAGGTGGCACAGGAATTAAAACAAATGCTGGACGGTTGTGACTTGGCTGGATATAACTCTAATCGATTTGATATTCCGCTCTTGGTAGAGGAGTTCTTACGTGCGCAAGTAGACTTTGACATGAAGGGGCGTCGTTTGCTGGATGTCCAGCAAATTTTTTACAAAATGGAACCTCGCACCCTTTCAGCGGCCTATCAGTTTTATTGTCAAAAATCGTTGGAGAATGCCCATAGTGCCGAGGCAGATGTGATTGCCACGGTTGAAATTTTAGAAGCACAAGTGAAACGCTATCCTGAATTGGGTAGTTCAGTGGATGCGATATTGAAGGTAACAGGGGAAGAGCCTATCATTGATTTTGCTCGAAGATTTGTGTGGGAGAACGGAGTAGAGGTATTTAATTTTGGTAAGTTCAAAGGAAAGCCTGTAGCTGAGGTATTACGGGCGGAACCTCAATATTATGATTGGATGATGAAAGGTGATTTTCCACAGCATACCAAAAACAAGCTTACTGAGATTTATACCCGTGCCATGCTCCGAAAAAATGGATAAGCTTGTAATTATACCCACCTATAACGAAAAGGAGAATATTGTTTCTATTCTCCAAACTGTTTTGTCTTTGCCTGGTGAATTTCATGTTTTAGTTGTGGATGATTCATCGCCAGATCGTACGGCTGATCTGGTTAAAGAGTTGAGTATTTCCTTCCCTCAACGTTTGTTCTTAGAGGAACGAAAGGGGAAGGGCGGTCTTGGTACGGCCTATATTCATGGGTTCAGATGGGCGCTGCAACGGAATTATACTTTTATTTTTGAGATGGATGCTGATTTTTCGCATAATCCCAACGACTTGACTCGATTGTATCAAGCCTGCGCTTTTGAGCATGCTGATGTTGCAGTAGGATCGAGATATGTGCGGGGCGGTGGGGTGATTAATTGGCCATTCTCCCGCATTTTATTATCAAAGGGGGCATCACTTTATACACGGGTACTAACAAAAATGCGTGTTATGGACCCTACGGCTGGTTTTGTTTGTTATAGGGCTGCCGTACTTTCTGAAATCAACCTAGATCGAATTCGATTTATTGGATATGCTTTCCAGATTGAGATGAAATACGCAGCTTGGA
This sequence comes from Bacteroidota bacterium, assembly GCA_014190475.1. Taxonomy (GTDB): domain Bacteria; phylum Bacteroidota; class Bacteroidia; order Chitinophagales; family Chitinophagaceae; genus JJ008. Next base: position 22,913 of record BJGL01000006.1, on the reverse strand, counting down.
AATTAGGGTTTAAGATCAAAGAGGTCCCCATTGTATTTCAGGACCGCACGCGGGGTAGTTCTAAGATGAATAAAGGCATCATCAAAGAAGGGGTTTTAGGTGTTTGGCGCCTTAGAAAGTATGCCTCATCAACTGATTACCGATCTGTGCAATCGTTGAATTAAAACATGCGAAAAGCCTACTTGCAGTTACATGGTGCGGTGCTACTAGCCGGTCTGACTGGAATTTTAGGACGGCTCATTACCTTGAATGAGTTGATGATCGTTTGCTATCGATTATTATTGACCGCCATTACCATGTGGGTGATTTTTAGTTGGCGAAAAGCTATTCATTCTATTGCTGGTTCAACTCAACTAAAAATTTTACTGGCAGCTGTTTTTGCAGCTACTCATTGGCTAACTTTTTATGGTTCCATAAAGTATTCAAATGTTTCCATAGCATTAGTGTGCTTTGCCCTGGTTAGTTTTTTTACTGCTTTGTTAGAGCCATTGATACTTCGTAAGCGAGTAAATCTTATTGAACTCGCTTTAGGATTGGTAACCTTAATTGGCGTGTATCTTATTTTTCATTTTGACACCCGTTATAAGTGGGGGATCACCTTGGGGGTGATATCTGCTTTATTTGCTGCACTTTTTCCCATCTTGAATAGGGAAATACTAAAAAAAACCAACGTGGAAACGTTGCTGGTTTGGCAACAATCCTTTGGTTTCATTTTTATTCTCTTGCTGATTCCATTTTACAGCCTTACAATGGGCGCAGTGCGTTGGGTTCCAACCTGGACAGATGCCGGCTGGTTGCTTGTCTTATCCTGGTTATGTTCGGTATGGGCGTTTCAGCTCTCAGGTGCCGCCTTGCAAAAATTATCTGCCTTTACGGTTAACCTAGCCTTTAATCTGGAACCGGTGTATGGAATTTTATTGGCCTTTGTGGTATATCGGGAAGATCAACTACTCAGTAAATGGTTCTACATTGGTTTTTCTTTGATTATGGCAGCTTTACTTCTGCATTTGTTATGGATGCAGCAAAAGAAAAGGCAAATGAATGATTCTTTGCCTGTTAAAACTCAACAATAAAACCGATAGTAGGGATGGGCGTTCCTTCATCATTGGATAAAATAAAAGGAATTGCATTGCTACCATTTAATTGTAGAGGTTGACCATCGCGCGTTAAAAACGCAGTATTCGTTTGATTTCGTTGGAAAGTATATTGCGGAAATGCAGGGCTCTTGGCAACATACCAATTTGTTACATCTAAAAAAAGATTGAACGTAAACTGCCTGAAATTCCATTTTTTATCAATACGGATATCGCTCGCATGAAAGGCTGCCAATCGTTGACTATTTAATCGGGTATAGTCCAGTAAACCGGTTCCTAAACTCAAATAATTTAGCTGGGAAGCAGTTAGGTCGAAAGGAGTAAATGGGGCACCACCCTGGAGCCTGAATTTTAATCCAATTTCCCAGTTTCTTTTCAACTTATATCCACCCAGAAACGACACTAAATGACGATTGTCCCAAGCACTGGCAATCATTTTGCCATCCGCACCGCTGTATTGACTATAAAATAAAGTGTAGGATAAGGTAGTGAAGAAACGTTTGGTGAGTTTTTGTTGGAAAAAAAGTTCAAGACCTGCCGCTTTCCCTTTTCCTGTAGTAATTACGTCTTCATTACCCAGCACTGAAAAGTCGCCCCCCAAATTTGCCAGAGAAATGCCGTCCCGTACTGAAATGGGTACCTGCGAATATTTTTTATAAAAACCTTCTACGGTAAGACGGGTAGTAGGCGCTGGGAGAAACTCAATGCCTGCCACATAATGTAGGCTCTGTGTATAGTCGGCGTCCTTATTGGTAAACTTACCTGTATTGTCGGTATGACTCAGTATTGTGTAAGGTGCAATTTTAAAATAGTTGCCTACGGAAGCATTTATTGTCCACCGATCAGTAAGAGTGTAGGATGCATTAAATCTTCCTGATAAGGTTTTTAAGGGGTTGTTTCCGGTTTCTGTAAAGCTATTCAAATCGGTTCTTAAGCCAGCGCTGAGGCTAAGTCTATTGGCAAGTGTTCTCCGGCTGAGCTGAATGAAGCCACCCGTTCTCCAAAAATTAATGGCGCTTGCATAGTTGACAGTAATGGCGGGTTGAATCAAGTTGCCATTTGCATCCTTGAATTCTTGCCTAATACGCTGGAATGCATCACTATTGCTTTTTACATATTGGGCAACGAAGCCATAGGCAATTTTAAAATTTTCATAGCTGCGGTTCACGTCAAATCGAAGTTTATTTTCTATTTCTTGTGAAAATATTCCGGTCCTGCGTTTTGACTCATTCCCCAGTTGATTGCCGTCAAATTTTTCAATATTGTTATCTAACATACTTCTGCTCACTGCCAGATTCCAATACCCACGAGCAATCTGTTTTCTAAGACTTGCCCCGGTAGTATAATTCCATTGATTGATTGAGGGGGTGGCATCTAAGACATAGAGTTTTTCTGGAGTTGCTTCTCTTGGTTCTCCAAAACTAAAGTCATCGATCGCTCCCAACCCCAAGAAAGTGAGGGTTAGCTTTTTATTGATACGGTGCGTAATCTTGGTTTGGAAATCCCAGTAGTTAGGTCTTATTGGTAAATCAATCGCTTTAAATAAAAGTTGCAAATAGGAGCGTCTTGCAGAAGCCAAAAATGTTGTTTTAGCAGAAAGGGGGCCTTCTAATGTGGTGGCCAACTCTGTGGCACTTAATCTTACATTCCCTTGTAATCGATTTGGATTTCCGTTTCGTTGTTTGAATTGAAATACGGAGGAGAGCGCATTATCGTATCGGGCATCAAATGAGGAGGTAGATAATTTAACCTCCTCGATAAAACTGACATTCAGAATGCCGGTGGGGCCGCCACCACTCCCTTGCGTGGCAAAGTGATTGATGGTAGGGATTTCAATCCCATCCAGGTAGTACACATTTTCATTTGGGGCACCTCCACGAATTATAATATCGTTTCTATAGCCTCCCACACTGCCACTGGTTCCACCTACTCCAGGTAGCGCCTGAATTACTCTTGAGATGTCAAAGTTTCCTCCAGGATTACTTCTAATTTCCTCTGCTGTTAGTTTTTGTACACTGAGGGGAGTTTCTAAACTGGCAGCCACGGCTGTTTTACGATTTTTGACCTGCACCTCCTCTAGGGTTTGTGTTTGTGGTTCTAATTGTACGGTAAAATTTGGCTCATTTCCGGAAGTGAGAACCAGGTTGTACAAATAGAAGGTAGTATAGCCTACCGCTGAAATTTTTAGCGTATAGGTTTTTGGGGGTATTCTCAATATCCTAAATTTTCCAGCAGTGTCTGCAATTGTCTGCAAACTGGTTCCTTCGAGTGTAATGGTTGCCCCAGGAATGGGGGTTAATAAATTTTTATCGGTTATTGAACCGGATATCGTTCCAAATCCTTGCCCGAAGCTCATCAGGCTGGTTAATGCGAGTATAGCTAGTATTAGTCCCTTTTTCATATTACGGATATAACAAACAAAGGAATGAATGGTTTGGAGTAACTTCCCTGTATAATTTTTTTCTATGAAGCGAATTATTATTGGATTTTTTATAGGATTTATCCTTTTAATTGATGCTTCGGCACAAAAGAAACCGCTTGATCACACGGTGTATGATGCCTGGCAAAGAATTGGCGAGCGATTGATCAGCCCTAATGGGAATTGGGTGATCTATGTGATAGAGGCGCAGGAAGGAGACCCCACTTTAGTGATTCGTTCTTTAATAAATAAACAGGAAGTTGTCTATCCCAGGGGTACAGCGCCACAATTGAGTTTTAATGGGAGATTTTTAGTTTTCAAAATAAGGCCATCTTATTCTGCTATCCGGGAAGCAAGAATCCGTAAGAAAAAACCAGAAGAGTCACCCAAGGATTCACTTTGTATTGTTGAGCTGGGAGTGGGGGAGAGAAAAAGAATCCCACAGGTGAGAGGCTTTAAGATGCCGGCAGAGGAGGAGGGTTTGGTTGCAATCCATTTAGAACCTACTGACAAAGTACAGGATAATTCTAAGGTAGCGTCCTCCTTGTTGTTAATGGAACTTGACAAAGGCCAAGAGAAAGTAATCCCGCGGGTTACGGATTTTGAGGTTGCTGATGCTGGCCGAGTTGTTGCTGGTGAGCAGGCTAAAGATCCCAAGGACTCGTTGGCTGTTAATCAAGTTTTTTTATTTAACGGGGATCAATCTATTTTCAAAACAATTGCAAAAGGGGGGAATGATTTTCGTTCTTTTGTTTTTTCGAAGGATGGACAGCAATTAATTTTTATTGCTGAGCGGGATGCCCGAGCTAAAGAGTTATTGAAGTATTTCAAATTATATTATTATCAGGCGAGTGCTGATAGTTCCAAATTGCTAATTGATCGGTATTCGGCTGGAATGAAGCTTGGATTCACTGTAAGTGAATTTGGGAAGCCCCGCTTCAGCAAATCTGGGGAAAGACTTTTTTTTGGTACTGCACCTATTCGTGCAGCAGCGGATACCAGTATTCCCGAGATTGACCAGGTTAAACTGGATATTTGGCACTACAACGACGACTATTTGCAAACGCAGCAATTGTTTAATTTAAAAAGAGAGCTTGAAAAAAGCTACCTGGCTGCTTATGATTTTTCAACACAACAGGTAGTTCAATTGGAGACACCGGAATTATCCCAAGTATTAATACCAGAGGAAGGAGATGCAGCGCATGGGTATATCATTTCGGATTGGGGATATCGAATCGCCTCTCAATGGACGGGTATGACCAAAAAAGATATTTACCGTATTCATCTCAGTACAGGGGACACGCAGTTAATAAAAAAAGCAGTTGAAGGTGTAATTACTTCGTCCTCGGTTTCTCCCAATGGGGCAGGTTTAGTTTGGTATGATTATGCGCTTAAGCAGTACGTAGCTTGGTTTGACGGAAAAACGCACGTGATAACAAAAACAATTCCATTTCCATTGTTTGATGAAGATCATGATTCCCCCGGGCCAGCTGATCCCTACGGAATTGCTGGTTGGTTGCCTGGTGATACCACCTTGTTGATTTATGACCGATTTGATGCTTGGAAAGTTGATGTTCGAGGAAAAGGATTGGCCGTAAATTTTACCAAGGTTGGAAGAGCAAAGAAGGAGAATTACCGATATGTTAAACTCGCCCCCAAAGAAAAATATATCCTGGAGTCCCCAGTAAGTTGCTGGCGATTTCAGCAACAGCAAGACAAGTCTGCAGGAATTGCCTTGGCTACCGCATCAAAGGAACAATTGAGTTGGAAATTTCGGGAATCAGGGGCTTTTACCTTTGGACAGCCACTAAAAGCTAAGCAAGCTGCTACACTTTTATTTACAAAAGAACGGTTTGAATTATCGCCTGATCTTCATGTTTGGAAATGGGAAGAGACCGCCTCAGCAACAAAAATTACTTCAATAAACCCCCAGCAAAATATGTATTGGTGGGGAAGTGCTAGTTTGTATCGTTGGAAAGCGTTGAACGGTTTACCGGCTAGCGGAGTACTTTACTTGCCTGAGAATTTTGATCGTACAAAAAAATATCCTCTTCTATTATATTTCTACGAAACGCATACAAATACCTTGCATAGCTATATCCCGCCGTCTCCTACAGGAAGTCGTTTGAATATTTCTTTCTATGTGAGCAGAGGGTATGTTGTATTAAGTCCAGATATACGCTATACGATCGGTTATCCTGCCAAGAGTTGTTACGATTATGTGGTGAGTGCAGCCAAACAATTGGCTAAGGAACCTTGGATTGATGCTGCCAATATCGGTATCCAAGGACAAAGTTGGGGCGGTATACAGGTTGCTCAGCTCATTACAATGACCAATCTTTTCAAAGCCGCATGGGCCGGGGCTCCAGTTGCAAATATGACCAGTGCATATGGTGGAATTCGCTGGGAAAGTGGTTTGAACCGGCAGTTTCAATATGAAATGACGCAGAGCAGAATCGGAGCAACACTTTGGCAGCGGCAGGATCTGTATCTTAAAAACTCTCCTCTTTTTGCTGTGCCAAAAATTACCACTCCGTTAGTGATCATGGCCAATGATGCAGATGGCGCAGTTCCTTGGTATCAAGGGATAGAGCTTTTTACTGCTATGCGAAGACTAAGCAAGAAAGTTTGGATGCTTAATTACAATGGGGAGGCGCATAACCTGCGTGAACGTAAAAATCAAAAGGATATCTCCATACGGCAGCAACAATTTTTTGATTGGCTTTTAAAAGGGGAAAGACCGGCGCGCTGGCTCACCGAGGGGGTACCTGCCGTAAATAAGGGAAAGGATTTAGGTTTGGATCTTGTTGATTAAAGTTGCCGTTCTGGATCAAAGCTTTCCAGCTCTTTGGCTACCGCAGTCAGGAAAGTTGCACCAAGGCTGCCATCTACAATCCGATGGTCATAGCTCATGCTGAGGTACATCATATGACGGATGGCTATGCTGTCACCTGCAGGCGTCTCCACCACTACGGGACGTTTTTTAATGGCACCCACGGCTAAAATTGCAACCTGGGGTTGATTGATAATAGGCGTTCCCATCAGTGATCCAAATGTTCCAACGTTGGTGAGTGTAAACGTACCGTTTTGTGTATCATCAGGTCTTAATTTTCCCTGACGGGCTGCATCTGCAAGTTGGTTGACTTGTTTTGCAAGTCCCACCATATTGTATTGATCTGCATTTCGAATAACTGGTACTATTAGATTACCGGAAGGCAATGCGGTGGCCATTCCGATATTAATATCTCTTTTCAAAATTATTGTAGATCCTTCCAGTGAACTATTGATCAATGGAAACTTTTTGATACATCGTACAATGGCTTCAATGAAAAGAGGCGTGTAAGTGATTTTGGTGCCTTCTCTTTTTTCAAAGTCTTTTTTAACTTTTTCACGCCAAAGAACAAGATTTGTAACATCAGCCTCTGTAAAGCTGGTCACATGCGGGCTAGTTTGCTTGCTTTTGACCATGTGGTCAGCAATTAGCTTTCGCATCCGATCCATTTCAATCAGTTCAACATTACCATTATTTACCGAGGATGAAGTGGAAAGGGCTGGAGAGCTTGAGAGGGCTGGAGTGGAAGGTTGAACGCGAGCCAAAGGAATCACTACTTCTTGTGTGGCTGCAGCAGGAGATTGGGATCTGGAGGCAACATATTGTAAAATGTCTTTCTTGGTTACTCGTCCTTCACCTCCGCTGCCTGGAATTTTTTCAAGCTCAGTCATTGAGATTCCCTCACTCGCAGCAATATTCAATACCAATGGAGAATAAAACCGATTGGCACCAATTGTGATTGGTTTTTGGGTTGCGGGGTTGGCCATTGTAGCAACAGGTGGATTCGTTGCCGGGGGAGGGGGAGCTGCGGATGAACTTGCTACCACAGGCTGTGAAGCAGCAGTTTGGATACGAGCTATGACCGTGCCAATTGGAACGACCTCATTAACGGGGAATAAAATTTCCTGGATTACACCTGCTGCTGTGCTGGGAACTTCACTGTCTACTTTATCGGTAGCAATCTCCAGCACTGTCTCATCTAGGGCTACTGCGTCGCCGGGTTGTTTGTGCCATTTTAGAATCGTGGCCTCCATTATACTTTCGCCAAGCTTAGGCATTACCAAATCAACTATTGCCATAGGAACGTTTTAAATGCAGCAATCGAAAAGCAAAGGTACAAGTTTGCTGTTAATCCGGCGATTCAGTTAGTATAAACTGCCGTAGCATATTTAATGCGCTGATAGCCGTTTGTTGGGTATTTCGTAAACGGTCAAAACCCAATTGTAAGCAATGCGTGCTGACCGTTCTTTCATTGGCCACAGCAATCCAGACTGTTCCAACAGGCTTTTGCACAGATCCACCATCGGGTCCCATGATCCCGGATACTGCAATTGCGTAGGTGGTTTTGACTTGTTGAAGCGCCCCTACCGCCATTTCACGAACTGCTTGTTCACTTACGGCTCCTGCTGCAGTAAGTGTAGCAGGTTCTACGCCCAAAAGATTTTCTTTGGTTTCATTAGCATAGGCTACAATACTTCCTTTAAAATAATTAGATGAACCGGGCAGCGCGGTCAGCATACTGGCAATCATCCCTCCTGTACAACTTTCTGCCGTGCTCAAGGTAGCCTGTTTTTCATTGAGCAATCGACCTATAACAGCTTCTAATTTTTCATCTTTATCCGTGACCAAATGCTCGTAAACGAGTTCTTTTAATTGATCGAATGTTGATTCAATTTGCTTTGTTAAAGCAGCTTCATGGGTCCCTGTTGCGGTAACTCTAAGTTTAACCATGCCATATTGGGGTAGGTAAGCCAGTTTAAGGCTAGGATCGAGCGATGCCTCAAATTCCACCAGTTTTTCTGCTAACATGGATTCTCCTATTCCTGCAGTCAATAATGTTCGGTGAATAATGAAAGGGGTTTTTAAATTTTTTTTCAGGTAAGGAATTACTGATCCTATAAAAATATCTTTCATCTCCTGCGGCACTCCGGGTAAGGAGATATAAATACAATTTTCTTTTTGAAAAAGCATTCCGGGAGCCGTTCCTCTTGGGTTATGTAAGATCGTGCAATTGTCAGGTACATCTGCTTGCTTTTGATTACGCGCTAATAATGCGCCTGGCCTTTTGTACACCTCGTTGAAGAGCCTTTCAATATGCTCCAAGGTTTCCTGGTCTCTTCTAAGCTTACCACCAAAATAATCGCATAACAGCGGTTTAGTAATATCGTCTGCGGTAGGCCCCAGGCCGCCGGTCAATATAATTAAGTCAGCAAACGTGGATTCATCATTCAGGGCTTTACGAATTGCAGTTTCCTGATCACCAACGGCTACTCTTCTTCCCACTCGGATACCAATGCTATTCAACTGTTGTGCAATAAAAGCGCTGTTGGTGTCAATGGTTTGTCCAATTAGCAATTCATCTCCGATGGTTATAATGGATGCAATAACTTCCTTCACGATTACAAGTTGATTAGTTGCAAAATTACCGGTATACAAGCAAACAGCAGTAGTGCCCAGACCAAGGCTAATCCGATTTTTTTTATAACTGATAAATCTTGTAGCAGCGATCGTTTTAGAAAATGCTCTATCGTGTATTGGATAGTAGATTCTTTCTCGTGATAATGGTCCCGCTCTTTGCTAATTGATTGGAAAGCGGGGTGAACATCAATCAATATGTCTCTTAATTCCCAATAGGTTTTATCGGGTAGATCGTTATAATCAAAATCATTTTCAATTCGCTTGTCTTCAATGACTTTTTCTATTTCCTCATACAGTTTATTTCTTTTTAGTCTCCAGCCTACCCAGATGGGTATGATGAATAGAAAATAATATGAAAAATAAATTGCCACTACACCTATGAGCAAGCAAGAGAGTATAATATACACGTTACTAAGTTTACCCTCCTCGCCGAGATAAACCCGATTCAAAAGTTGACCGCCGTCTAAAGGGTATATAGGAAAAAGATTTAGGCCATTCAATATAAAAAGTAGCCATCCAATTTGAGTAATACTAATCGAGTGATTTGAAAATATAGGGGTGGGGCTACCAAACTGAAGTAATAGCCAGCCTAAGACAAAACCCGGTAGAGGGCCCGCTAAAATAATAAGGGCTGACTGTGATTCTGATAGGTTTCGTTTTGATCCAGCTACCATTGCTCCCAGAAAGGGTATAAAAAAAATGGCAGTATCCTGGTACTGGTAGTACCGCATGGCTAGCCAATGACCTGCTTCATGTATAAATAAAATTCCAACCAGGAATAAAAGAAATATAGGGTCTGGAATCATCCAATACCCGGCAAAGAGGTAAAGTAGAAGACTTACTAAAACTGATTTTGGATTATTTTTTTTGAGCGGCGCTGCAGGAAATTTAGGAAGCATGGAGTAGTATTATACACCATTAATTGCCCAGCATACGGTCCATGCTAACTTTTCCGGGACCTGCTACCAACAGCACTAAATAGCCAGCTAAATAAAGTGTAGCCTGTTCAGCTTCTCCAAAAAAATCACTGTTGTGTATCATAAAAACAGCAACTCCCATTGTTATAATTAGTGGGATTACCACCAAACGAGTCATCAGTCCAGCCACCAGCAATACCGCACAAAAAAATTCTGCGAAGATGACTAAGGAAAGGGAAACGGTAGTCCCAAGATGAAAAGGGTCTGGGAATTCTTTGACCACGGTTGTAAATTTTGTGAGTTTACCAAATCCGTGGGGAATCATTAAAATTCCAAGTGCAAGCCGTAGCAAGAGTAAAGAGAAAGCAATGCTGTTCTCTGTGTAACGCGTGCTGAATAGTTTTTTCATAACCAGCTATTTTCAAGGCTAACTTACTGAATTTTTGTTAAAGCCCTCCTAATACGCTACTTATCCACATCTGTTTGCAATGATTCTTTGGCGTCAGCGAAAATAAAACTCAAATTCGCCCGTTAATTGACCTTGTTATGCGGCCACTCTTGCTTATTGGGTTTGTTTTTTTTAATACACTGTTTGCTCATGCTCAACGCAGTTCAATCTTCATGGAGCAGGAGTTGCCTGCTACCTGGGCTGTTCAATCGTACCAGCAAGGTCGAGCGGAGCTATCCTGTTTACTGTTGTCCAATATCCCTGGACAGACCTCACCTGAAGGGAGTTCTGCAATAACATCAACGACGTTAGAATTTCACTCCATTAGTTGCCGTCTTTCAAGAATGGAGTCCGCCGCTGTACAAGAGGCCCTTCGTTTTTTGCAAGAAGTCAGTACCCCAGTATGGCGAGATCGAATGCATGTGGAGTTAGCGCAATACTACTTTAAGAAAAAATATTGGCAAGAAGCGCTGGATCATTTTCGCGCGGGTGGGATCTCTCATTTAACCAACGAAGAGATAGCGGCCAGTCAATTTCAACAAGCCTACGCTCTTTTCTCTTTAAAGCGCTACGAAGAGGCACTTCCACTTTTTAATAGTATTCGTCAGCTGGGCAATAATCCATTTCAGCAGGCTGCAAGGTATTACACGGGCTTGCTTTATTTAAGTCAGGCAAAATGGGATCAAGCAATTGAGTGTTTTCAACAATTGGAATCACACCCGCTGTATAGTCGGCTTGCCGTATTTCATTTAGGGCAACTACTGGTCAAAAAAGAAAATTTCAACGATGCGATTATTTATTTGGAGAAGAATCGACAGCTTTTTACAGATACCGTTTACCCTTCGACACCGTTCAAGCAGTTACTGGGGCATGCTTATTACGCCCAACAAGACTACGAAAAAGCCTTACCATGGCTCGCTTCTTTTGCTTCATCAACTCCTACCTTGGAAAGAGAGGAGCAATATGAATTAGCTTATGCGCAACTACGAGTTGGTCAACTTGAGGACGCTATTTCAGGTTTTGCGGCTTTGGTTGAAGCGAGCGATTCCGTTTCAAATTATGCTATGTTTCAATTAGCAGAATCTCGATTACGGAATGGTGATCGTGCCGGTGCACATAGTGCTTTTCTCTATTCGTCCCTCAATAACAAACACCAGCTGCTCAAGCGTCTTTCGCAATTTTTATATGGCAAGTTGAGCTATGAGTTAGGAAATTTTGATGAGGCTTCTAGAGTGTTCGAATCTTACAACAAGGAGAATCCAACTTCTCCCTACTTGGAGGAGTCTCGAGAGTTGCTATTTTCCTCGCTAGCAGCGAGTGCAAATTACAAAAGAGCAATGGAGGTATTGGAGCAGGTAAAACAGCCCTCTGCATTGGTTACACGATCTCTCCCAATGGTGCGGTATGGCAGAGCGGTAGAATTGATTTATGATGGGGATCTCTCTCTTTCTCGTCAATTACTGCTTCAAGCGTTGAAAGAACAACCCAGCAAAACGCTGCAGCCAATTATCCATTTTTGGTTGGGAGAGGTTTGCTTTAGACAAAATGATTTTGATGATGCGGTGTTGCAATTTAGCCGCTACCTCAATATGGGAGCTCCAACCGTAGGGGAGGCATCTCGTATACATGCTCATTATAATGTTGGGTACTCTTATTATCAACTTGCACAGTATAAGTTGGCACTTACCAATTTTGAGAAAGTGAGTTATGGTCTCGTGGCTGGAAACACCTCCCTGGAGCAGGATGCCCGACTACGTATTGCCGATTGCCAGTTCATGTTGAAACAATACAAGCAGGCGCGAGCAGGGTACCAGCGGGTGGTTGATCTTGACTTATCCGCTGCACCGTATGCGCTTTTTCAGTTGGCTTCGGTTGCCGGCGTAACAAATGGTAACGAAAAAATTACTTTATTACTACAACTGTTAGAAAAATATCCCACGAGTGAATATGTGGCTGATGCAAATATGGCATTGGCGGACACGTATATGGCAGAAGAGCGCTTCAGAGAAGCTATTCCGGTATTGGAACTTTTATTGCAAAATACATCTACTGCTGTACAAGCCGTTGCTTATTTAAAATTAGGAGTCATTTATTACAATTTGAATGAGAACGAAAAAGCTTTACAAAAGTTTCAAGCGCTTATCGAAAAGCATCCTTCCTCACCAGAAGCCAGTGACGCGTTAGAAGATTTGAAATCTGTTTATGTGGAATTAGGGCGAACTGCTGAGTATGCCCCTTACTTGAAGAAACAAGGATTTGCCGTATCGGTTCAAGTTGAGGACTCCCTTCAATATATTGCCGCTGAGCAACTATATAACGAAAAAAATATTGATAAAGCAATTGTTGCTTTCAAGCAATACCTTGATCAATTTCCCAAAGGGGGCTATTGGCTGGATGCCACTTTTTTGTTGGGGTTATGTTATCAGCAACAGCAATTATGGGCAGAGGCCATGAATCAGTTGGAGCAAGTTATTCGAAATGCGAAAGGACGGTATAGTAAGGAGGCAACCCTTGCTGCTGCCCGAATTAGTTTTTTCGAATTGAAGAATTATAGTATTGCTAGTGATTATTATCTCCAGCTTTTGAATGAGGGACCTTCTTCTGCTGATCGATTGGAGGCATTAAGAGGGTTGCTACGAGCCAATTATCATCAAAAAAACTGGGAGGCCGCAAGCCGTTTTGGGGACTCCTTGCTCTTACTCAAAGAAAAAACAACAGACGATCAAGCTTTACACGCTTTGACGTTAGCAAAACTGCAGATTGAACAAGGAAGGGAAGAGGGAGTTATACAAAACTTGCAACGGGTATTGCAATATAACAAGGCTGGTTTAGCTGCAGAGGCTCGTTTTGAAATGGCCACTTACTATTTTCGTCAACAGCAGTTAAAAACAGCAGAGAAATTTGCCTTTGAAACGATTAATCGTTCCGGTAGTTATGAGTATTGGGTAACGAAGGCTTACTTATTGCTCGGAGATATTTATGTTATTCAAAAAGATATTTTCAATGCAAAAGCTACTTATCAAAGTGTACAAGAAAACGCCTCAGATCCCCTGTTGCAAAAGGAGGCACAAGAAAAGTTGATGCGTATTGAAAATAATAAATCTGGAAATTAATGATGCAGCTACTTCCTATGAAATCTTGGATTAGCCTTTATCGGAAATGTGCTTGCGCTATGGTCCTTTTATTTTTTTTCAATGTAGAAGGGTATGCACAACCTGCAAGTGGAGTTAAGAGTGTGGATATCATTTCCTCCTATAAGCCCTCCATTCGGAAATTTCCCAAATTTCAGTTTCTTCCCAATTTGCCAACGCCGGATACTTCTAAAATGGCACTTCGCTATTCAATACCCACGCAGGGATGGCGCTCTGCATTTGTATTAAAGCCAGTTATGCCATTGGTGTGGCAAAAAGATTCAAACGTTGTTCACTCCTCCCTTTATATCAAGGCAGGGTATGGCAATTTTAAATCTCCCTATTTCAGGGCGCATTTTACCAATACTCCTTCATTATTGACTAGTTATGCAATTACTGCATTTCATCAATCCGCTCAAGGCAACCAAAATTTTCAGCGATTTGGTCAATCAGGGTTGATGGTGCAGGGGTTTAAAAAACTACCCGCTTCTCCATTTATACTTGATGGGACTATTGATGTTAAGCGTGATGCTGTATTTAAATACGGGGTTCCAGCTGGAATCATAATTCCCTCACTCGATTCCCTAAAAAATGTGTTTACAAGAGCCGGTGGCAGGGTAGGGTTCAGTCGTTCTTCTCTAACTGATTTTGATATCAATTATCATGGTGATTTCTCTCTAAATACATTTTCTGATCAACAAGAAGGACGTGAAATTGCTTTTCGTTTTCGCTTGCCTATCGAAAAATACATAGAGGAACACTGGTCTGTAGGCGTTGAGTTAGATGCGCAGTCAATTCAATTAAAACGGGAGTCGGTTAGTTTTCAGAATAGCACTGTTGGTTTCAAACTTGGTCTAAAACATGTAAATGGTAGATTGAATTTTAGGGCAGGTATTAATCCGGTCTGGGATAGAACAGGTAGTCAGTTACTACCTCAAATTTCACTCACCTATCAGCTAGATAGTAGTCGCCTTTTACTAACTGCAGGTTGGGAGGGGCATTTTACTGTCAATACCTATCAGCAATTATTCACGACCAATAATTGGCTGATGTTGCCTACTCAATTATTGAATACAAAAACGCGAGAGGTTTATTTTGGCGTGAAGGGGGCACTTTCGCCTTACTTCACCTATGTCTTACAAGGATCTAGCCAGGTACATCAATCCATGCCCCTGTTTGTTAATGATACAAGCCAACTTTTGAAAAATACATTTCGTGTTGTTTATGAACCTCGAATGGTGCAGCTTCAGCTGAAAGGGGAAATAAACTATCAAGTTGGCCAGCGACTTTATCTTTTTTCAAAGCTTCAGTTGAATCAGTTTAGCGGATTGGTAGCGCAAAAAAGAGCTTGGGGATTATTGCCAGTGGAGTGGAGGTCTGGCAGCAGGGTGACTTTTGGAAATAATTTCAATTGGCAAACAGATTTGTTTGTGTGGAGAGGGGCTCCGTTTCTACAAGCAGGTGATAAAGTTGAACGCTTGAAAGGTTCGATAGACCTCAGCACACAACTAGAATTCAAATTTGCTAGAGCTTGGCAGGTTTGGACCAGATTTGGAAATTTATTTAATCAGGCCTACCAGCGCTGGGCGCAGTACCCAGTTTATGGTTTAAATTTCATGGCAGGTGTCGTATTTTCGCCAGAGCCAAAAAGAAAGCCTTGATTCCAGTCTTTAGAGAATATTTAGCACTTACAAATCAGCTTCCGCTGGTTGGAGTTGGAACTATTCGTGTTCGTAATATAGCCGCTCAGCTGGATATTGCTGCCAGAGTAATTGCGTCTCCCCGTCAAGAATTTTATTTCGAACAGTCTGATCAGGTAGATGCTCAGGATTTTTTGAACTGGCTTTCCTCTCGGGATAATCTTCCCGTTTCGGTGGTTCATGAGCAGTATGCCATTGTAATAAATCATCTCAACTCTCAAAAGGTTGAGTGTGATGATTTGACCTGGAAAGGGATTGGCAGTTGGAAACGTGATGCAGATAACACCCTACGATTTACCGCTTCGAATGAGCCCTATACCATCGCTGTTCCAGTGAGGGCGGAGAAAGTTATTCGTGAAAATACATCTCATGCTGTTCAAGTGGGGGAAGCCTCTGTTGACTCCATCACAATGGCAAAAAACTTGCAACAGCAAAAAGCTAAGTTCACTTTGAAAAGCGGGTGGGGGTTTTTATTATTTGTTGCTGTTATTGCATTGTCTGCATGGGCAATGCTTACTAATAAGTTTACGCCAGCCATGTTGTCTAACCCTGCAAAAGTTGTCCCAACTGAGACAACCCCAACTTACAAAGTCTGGTAATGAACGATTCTATACTAAATAGTTGCCCTGCTTGTGGCGCCACTTCTTGGAAAAAGGTTTTTGATCTACTCGATTACTCCATCACAAAAGAGCAATTTAGCTTGGTGGAGTGCGATCGTTGTACGCTGCGGATTACAAGCAATGCTCCTGGTGCTGAAGCTATTAGTCGCTATTATCAGTCCTCCGCATATATTTCTCATTCAAACACGCGTGAAGGACTTGTTAATCGCTTGTATCAGGCGGTGCGAAAAATAACGCTTGCTCAAAAAAATAAATTGATTCGCTCCCACTTTGGCGAGGGCAACGGATGTTTGCTGGATTATGGCAGCGGTGCCGGTGCTTTTGTTGCTTACATGCAAAAGAATAATTGGAAGGTTATGGGAGTGGAGCCTGCAGAGCAGGCTCGCTCAATTGCAAAAAATCAATATGGCGTTGAACTGCTTTCCCTTGCTGCATTTGATACCTTGCCTGCTGCTCATTTTGATGTAATAACTCTTTGGCATGTTTTAGAACATGTTCATACGCTTAACGAAACTATCCAGCAGTTACGTCGATTGCTGAAACCTGCTGGAAGGATTTACATCGCTGTTCCTAACTATACATCCTCGGATGCGGCCTTCTTTGGTCGATGCTGGGCTGCTTATGATGTTCCTCGTCATCTTTATCATTTTTCGCCTCCGGCCATGCGTCAGTTGATGAGTAGCCATCAATTAAAAGTGTATGCCGTTAAACCGATGTGGTTTGATTCGTTTTATGTTTCTATGCTCAGCACACAATACCAAGGTGGAAGAGTTGATTATTTAAAAAGCGCTTGGCAAGGAATTCGTTCTACCATCCGTACAGTACAGGATGTAGAGCGAGCGAGCTCTCTGATCTATGAAATAGGCTATTGACCCATCGTGATTTCAAATAGGAGAGGCCACCATTTCCCAGTCACATAGAATCTTTTTGTATTGGCATTGTAGGCGATTCCATTGGGGACTTCTGCGCCATTGTATAACTGCCTGGCTTGCTCCCAAAGTGTCGATAGATCCAATTTTGCAACCACTACTCCATTGGAAGGATCAATCTTTAGGATGTAAGGAGTGGTATATTGGTTGGCATACAGATATCCATCTACGTATTCTAATTCATTCAGGTTGTAGGTAGGGCTTCCATTTTCAGTAACCAGTTGGCTTTTTATTAATTGCATGCCATTGGGATTATAGAAGAAAACTTCACCACTTCCATTAGTAAGAATTAAATCCTGGCCGTTATTGGTGAGTCCCCATCCTTCTTTGTCTACACTAAATTCACCGATTTTTTTAAAATCAAGGGTGTATTGAAAAACCTTATTCTCCCGCCAGGTCAATTGATAAATAGTATCCTTGAGAATGGTAATGCCCTCCCCAAAATAGTCTTGGTCCAGTTTGATTGACTTCAAACTTTTCCCGTCTTTTAAATTAGTCAGGATTAGCCGGGAGCTACCATATTGGCCAGTTCCCTCATACAAGCTGCCATTGGCAAATTGAAGTCCTTGGGTGTAAGAAGTTGTATCATGGGGATAGGTAGCTACTACCGAGAAATTGAGCGGAAGCACGTTTTGGACGGATTGCTGTTCCTCTTCACCAGCCTTTGGCTGGCAGCTTTGAATCAACAATAGCCCTACAAATCCGCCCAACAACTTTGAAAAATGCTTCATTTGTTAAAAATATTGAAACGGTATGCAGCATTTTGCTGTAACCTTCTGTCTCTTACTAGTTGGGTTTACAGGTCGCAACCTCAATCATGCTTATGTAAAGGGCACCCGCTTTCGGGAGCCCTTCTTTTTTTATAGGTGGATAGCTTCCCCGTAAGCCACTTCTATGGCGTCCTTAACACTTTCACTGATAGTTGGATGTGGATGGATAGAGTTAAGCACTTCGTGGTAGGTGGTTTCAAGTTTTCTGGCAGTTACGGTTTGGGCTATAATCTCAGTTACATTGTAACCAATCATGTGTGTACCCAACCATTCTCCATATTTAGCGTCGAAAATAACCTTTACAAATCCTTCCGTATGACCAGCTGCTGAGGCTTTACCGCTGGCGCTGAGCGGAAATTTGCCAACTTTAATTTCATAGCCAGCCTCCTTGGCTTGTTTTTCAGTGTATCCGACTGATGCGATTTCAGGAACGCAATAAGTACATCCAGGTACGTTATTGTAATCGATAGGTTCTGGTTGATGATTGTATTTCTTTTCCTGGTAAGCAATGGCTTCTACGCAAATGATACCTTCTTTACTTGCAACGTGTGCAAGCGCTTGTCCAGGTGCACAATCTCCAATAGCGTATATACCGGCAACATTAGTTTGGCCATATTTGTCAACTACAATCTTGCCTTTTTCAGTCTTGACACCGGTTTCCTCTAAGCCAATACCTTCAATATTAGCGGCAACACCCACAGCACTTAATAAAACATCAGCCTCTAATACTTTTTCACCTGCTGCTGATTTAATAGTGGCCTTAACACCTGAACCACTTGTGTCAACTGCAGTTACCTCACTGCTGGTTAGGATGTCAATACCGTTCTTTTTATATTGTTTCTCCAACTCCTTTGAAATATCCTCATCTTCAACAGGCACAATTCTAGGCAGGAACTCCACGATCGTAACCTTTGTTCCCATGCTATTATAAAAATAAGCGAACTCTACTCCAATGGCTCCACTTCCAACAATGATCATTGATTTAGGCATGGTGGGTAGTACCATTGCTTCGCGATAGCCTAATATCTTTTTACCATCGATTGGCATGGTGGGTAATTGACGACTACGGCCTCCTGTGGCTATAATAATGTACTTGGATTCTACAATTTGTTTCTTGCCATCCTTGTCAGTAACCTCTAATTTTCCTTTTCCTGCGATCTTACCAAAACCCATGATCACATCGATCTTATTTTTTTTCATTAGGAACTGCACCCCTTTGCTCATTTTGTCCGCGACCCCACGACTTCTACGGATCACCGCGTCGAACTGAGGTTGTCCGGTGGCTTCAATTCCATAATCCTTGGCATGTTTGATATATTCATTTACTTGAGCGCTTTTTAAAAGAGCTTTTGTGGGAATACATCCCCAGTTAAGGCATACGCCCCCCAGGCTTTCTTTTTCCACGACCGCTGTTTTAAGCCCCAGCTGAGCGGCTCTGATTGCAGCCACATATCCGCCAGGACCACTTCCCAATACTAGTACATCGTATGCCATAATTTTGTTTTTTTGGGTGTTAACTGTCAGGCGTTTAGGGTGCCGAACAGGCAGCGAAGTTACCTCAAAAGCAAATTCAATCAAAAGAGGGATCTGCCACCTGTGGGGCCGGGGCATAAAAAAATAGCCTTTCTGTCTTTTAAATCACTGATTTCCCTTAACTTTGCCGTCCCAAATTTGTGTTATATGGCAAGAGTATGTCAGGTCACCGGAAAGACGCCAGTAGGCGGAAATAAAGTGTCCCATTCTAATATTAAGACCAAGCGTCGGTTTCTTCCAAATCTGCAGCGCAAGCGTTTCTATTTGGCTGAAGAAGACAAATGGATCACCCTCAAGTTATCAACTGAGGCAATCCGCACAATTAACAAGAACGGTCTTTATAGTGTGGTGAAGCAATTGAGAGCACAAGGTGAAAAAATTTAACGATTAAACCGTTTCAATCATGGCAAAAAAAGGCAATCGCGTCCAGGTTATTTTAGAATGTACCGAGCACAAGGCAAGCGGCCAACCTGGTACCAGCCGTTACATTACGGTAAAAAATAAGAAGAATAATCCTGAGCGTATGGAATTAAAGAAATTTAATCCCATTCTTAAGAAGGTAACAGTTCATAAAGAAATCAAGTAATCAAATCCACTAACAGAATTTAACGCTCTCGTATGGCAAAAGCAGCAAAAACCGCGATTAAGAAAGATCCTAAGCAAGCCGCAGAAGCAAAAAACTATACTAAGGTTATTAAGGCTGTCCGCAGTCCTAAAACTGGTGCTTATACCTTTAAAGAACAAATGGTACACAAGGACAAGGTGAAGGAGTTTTTAGCGCAGAAGTAAAATCAAAATAATTTAGGGGAAACCCTCTTACAGCTGTCTCACTTCGGTCTGACAGCTTTTTTTTTAACTTTCCAACATGGGTTTTTTCAGCAAGCTGTTTGGTAAAAAAGAAAAAGAATCGCTCTACCAGGGTTTGAAAAAAACTAGGGAAGGATTTTTTTCACGTCTGGTAGGCATCCTAACCGGGAAAACCAGCTTGGACGAAGAGCTGCTAAATCAGTTGGAGGAAGCTCTCTTAGGTGCTGATGTGGGGGTTGAGACCACCGTTAGAATTATAGAGCGTGTAGAAAAAGCGGGCTCACGAGAAAAGTTTACTACCACCGAAGCTTTGCAGGAAATGATTCGAAAAGAAATTGAAGCTGTGTTTTCTAACAGCTCAATATCATCGGGTTATGATTTCAAATCAGATCTTCCTAGCAAGCCCTACGTGATCCTTGTGGTGGGCGTAAATGGAGTTGGTAAAACCACTACCATTGGAAAATTGGCCTACAATTTCAAGGAAGCAGGAAAGACGGTTTTACTGGGAGCAGCTGATACTTTTCGGGCGGCTGCAGTTGAACAACTGACCATTTGGAGTGAAAGAATTGGTGTTTCCATCGTAAAGCAAAAAACAGGAAGTGACCCAGCCGCTGTTGCTTTTGATACGGTACAAAGCGCACTTTCAAAAGGCACGGATGTAGTGCTTATTGATACAGCAGGTCGTCTACATAATAAAACGCATTTGATGGAGGAGTTGAGTAAAATAAAAAGAGTAATTCAAAAGTCCATTCCTGATGCACCACATGAGGTGCTCTTGGTGTTAGATGGCTCCACTGGTCAAAATGCACTTGAGCAAGCTCGTCATTTTGCCGCGGCTACGCCTATCACTGCGTTGGCTGTAACTAAATTAGATGGCACTGCAAAGGGTGGTGTGGTACTTGCCATTGCGGATCAATTTAATATTCCAGTTAAGTTCATAGGGGTGGGAGAACAGGCCACCGATTTACTGGTTTTTGACCAGCAGTCATTTGTAGAAAGCTTATTTTCCATTCAACCAAACGCTACAGCATGAGGACGCGTCAACTTCATCCCCGAAAAGTAAATATCATCACCTTGGGCTGTAGTAAGAATATGGTTGATAGCGAGGTGTTGAGCGGTCAACTCAGTGCCAATAACATTGCAGTGGTTCATGAAAACACAAAACTTGATCACCAGATTGTTGTGGTGAATACCTGTGGGTTTATTGATAAGGCGAAGGAAGAGAGTGTTCAAACTATTTTGGAGCAAGTGGAGTTAAAGAGAAGAGGAAAACTTGAGAAAGTTTACGTGACAGGTTGTTTGAGCGAGCGATATAAGTCTAATTTAGAATCGGAGATCCCAGAAGTAGATGCCTATTTTGGTACTATGGAGTTGCCTCTACTTCTAAAAACATTGGAAGCTGACTACAAGGCTGAGTTGGTTGGAGAAAGGTTGCTAGCAACTCCCAGTCATTATGCCTATCTCAAAATTTCTGAGGGTTGTAATAGAACCTGCTCATTTTGTGCAATACCTCTGATGCGTGGAGGACACGTAAGCCGTAGTATAGAATCATTGGTTGAAGAGGCGGAGTTGTTGGTGAGTCGTGGGGTTAAAGAAATTATGTTAATTGCACAGGAGCTTACCTATTACGGTCTGGATTTATATAAGCGAAGAGCTTTGCCTGAATTACTCAATCGACTTGCTGATATAAAGGGGCTTGAATGGATTCGATTACATTATGCCTATCCTTCTAAGTTTCCCTTGGAAGTGCTGGATGTGATCAGAGATCGTCCCAATATTTGCAAATACCTGGATATGCCGCTGCAACATGCTTCTGATCGGATGTTGCAAGCAATGAAGAGACAGATCACAAGAGCTGAAATGGAGGAACTACTTTCCACTATCAGAAGTACTATACCTGGAATCTGTTTACGAACAACTTTGATTGTTGGATTCCCTGGGGAAACCAGGGAGGATATTGAAGAGTTGAAGGATTTTTTGACACAGCAGCAATTTGATCGCGTGGGTGTGTTTACCTATTCGCACGAAGAGGATACATCTGCTTTTGCGCTTGCTGATACACTCTCACAAGAGGAGAAGGAATCACGAGCACAGGAAATAATGGAATGGCAGCAGGATATTTCTTACGCATTGAATCAGAAAAAAGTAGGGCAGGAGTTCCGTGTTATTGTAGATAAAAAAGAAGCGGGACGTTATATTGCCCGTTCCGCATTTGATTCAGTAGAGGTCGATAATGAAATTATAATTCAGACGCAGAAAAAACTCACGCCTGGCCAATTTGTTACAGTACGTATCACTAAGGCATACGACTACGATTTAGCCGGTGAACTAGTCGGATAAGGTCTCCCCAGGTTTATTATCTTCACAAAAACATTGTCTATGCTTGTAAATTGGCAGGGAGTGTATCCCGCGTTACTTACGCCCTTCACGAAGGATGACAAACTGGATCTCCCCTTATTTGAAAAGAATTTAGAGGCCCAGTATAAAGCAGGGGTACACGGCGTAATTATTGGAGGTTCGTTAGGAGAGGCAAGTACATTACAAGTGGCTGAAAAGAAAGAATTGGTACAAGTAGCAAAGAATAAAGTGGGTGAAAAGATACCTGTAATTCTCAATATTGCCGAAGCCTCAACTACTGATGCAATTGCCCAAGCCAAGCTTGCTGCAAACTGGGGTGCAGATGGATTAATGTTGCTTCCGCCGATGCGTTATAAATCAGATGATCGCGAAACTGCTACTTATTTTAAGTCTGTAGCCCTTTCCACTGACTTGCCTATTATGATTTATAATAATCCTGTTGATTATAAAATTGATTTTCATCCCGCATTATTTGATCAGTTAGTTGAATGTTCTAACATCCAGGCATTAAAAGAGAGCTCCAGAGATGTTACCAATCTCACCCGTATGTTAAATCGGTTTGGAGATCGGTTTAAGATTCTTTGTGGTGTTGACACGCTTGCTTTGGAGGAAATTTGTTTGGGTGCACATGGTTGGGTAGCTGGCTTGGTAGACGCTTTTCCAAATGAGACTGTAGCTATTTGGAAGTTAGCGCAGGCTGGGAAATTAGATGAAGCC